>JAEZJP010000245.1 GCA_023415715.1 Bacillota bacterium | reverse complement strand
TTCCAGCGGATTTCTTTATTATTCCTGCAAGCTCCATGATTGTCAAGAGCGAATTAAGCGGAGCCGTATCCATGTCCAGTTTTAATGCCAATTCATCAAAGGTCAAGTCTTCCCTGCGCAAAAGCGGGATGACCTTTTCCTGCCCTGGAGCGATGACCGTTTCCAACTCTCTATGCCCGGCAGGTTGATCCTGCGTAAGCCAGCCCATATCCTCCAGTATGTCCCTTCCGCAACTTACAAGCCGCGCGCCTTCCCGAATGATCTTATGAGGTGCCTCCGAGCCTTCCATGTTCACTGGGCCCGGCAGCGCAAAGACTTCCCTTCCCTGCTCCAGCGCATGTCCCACAGTAATCATTCCGCCGCTTTTCAGCCGGCCTTCTATCAGCGCCACACCACCACTAACGCCGCTTAATATGCGGTTGCGGTCAGGAAAATGATAGTTGGCGGGTTTAGACCCCAAAGGATATTCCGACAGGAACAGTCCGCCTGATTCCAGCACGCTTTCAAAAAGCATCACGTTCTCCGGCGGATACACGATGTTAAGGCCACAGCCCAGCACCGCCGCAGTCTTTCCCCCGCCTTGAAGGCATCCCGAGTGGGCGGCTGTATCAATGCCTCTTGCAAAGCCGCTGACCACTGTCACGCCATTTTGGCCAAGCTCTTTCCCAAGGGAAAAAGCCATGTCCCGCCCATACCGGCTGGGTGTCCTGGTGCCTACCAGCGCGATGGATTTGCCACTTAATATGGTGGGGTCTCCAAGCGCATACAGAATGGGCGGCGGACAAAAGATGCTCTTGAGAAGATGGGGATACAAGCCGTTTTCGGGGAAGAGTGCACGGACTCCCTTTTCTTCCATGGCGCCTACAATTTCCGTAAGCAAACTTTCGTCATGGTATTCCTTGAGCGCACAGTATGTTTGAGGCCCCAGCGCCTTTTCCATATCCGGCATGAAGCTTTCCCAAACCGCCTGCGCACTTCCGTAAATCTCCAGCAGCTTGCCCATCTTCCGGCTGGCCATGTCGGCATTGCTCAGCCAGATGCGGCATCTTTCCTCCGTGGTATATGCCATGGGTTACCTCCAATATTTCCCGTCCAGGTTGCGGTATTGGATGGCCTCCGCCACATCGGCGGTGGAAATGGCATTATCATTCCGAAGATCGGCAATGGTACGGGCCACCTTCAAAATCCGCCCGTAAGCCCGCATGCTCATGCCAAAGCGCGCCATGGCCAGGTGCAGCACTTCCTGCGCACCAGAGGACAAGGCGCAGTACTTTTTCAATTGTCCGGCATCCAACTGTGCGTTGCAGAAGATGTTTTCCTCGCGGTAACGCTCCTGTTGCAAAAGCCTTGCCTTCTGCACCCGTTCCCTGACAGTTTGGGAGGATTCCTCCCTGCCCGTGGCCTGAATTTCTTCCACAGGCACAGCGTCCACTTCCACCTGGATGTCTATGCGGTCCAGTAATGGGCCGCTGATCCTGTCCAGATACCGCCTGATCTCAAGGGGATTGCAGCGGCATTGCTTCACCCGGCTGCCGTAAAACCCGCAGGGACAGGGATTCATGCTGGCCACCAGCATGCACCTGGCCTGATAGCGGGACTGGGCCTGGACGCGGGATACCGACACCACCCCGTCCTCCAAAGGCTGCCTAAGCGCTTCCAGAGCGTTTCGTGAAAACTCCGGCAGCTCGTCCAGGAACAAGACGCCGTTGTGAGCAAGGGATACTTCCCCAGGCCTGGCCGCCTGCCCGCCGCCCACCAGCGCGGGCAGGGAAGCGCTGTGATGCGGCGCACGGAAGGGACGGCGTATCATAAGCCCACCCTCGGGCGGCAGATCACCCACAATGGAATGCAGCCTCGTTGTTTCCAGCGCCTCGGCAAAGGTCATGGGCGGCAGTATACCCGGCAGACAGCGTGCCAGCATGGTCTTGCCGCTGCCCGGCACGCCGATCATTAAAAGATTATGCCCGCCTGCCGCGGCGATCTCCAACGCCCGGCGTGCAGCAGCCTGTCCCCTGACCTGGCCCAAATCATTTGCCTCCGCCGTATCATTCAGGCAGCTTTCGTAGCTGCGCTGAATTTGCGCCGGTATCAGGTTCTGACCTGTCAGGTGGCGCACCGCCTCTGTCAAATTGGCAGCGGGGAACACTTGCATACCCTGAATGCTTTCGACTTCCTTGGCATTTTTTGATGGCAGAACCACCTGATGGATCCCATGCTCATGGGCGCTGATAACCATGGGCAGCGCGCCGCGCACGGGATTCAGTTCTCCCTGCAAAGACAATTCCCCTATCAGAAGCACGTCGTCGAAGTTCGGAAATGCCACCTGGCCGCTGGCCTGCAATACGCCAATGGCAATGGGCAGGTCAAAGGCAGGGCCTTCCTTGCGCACATCGGCGGGGGCCAAATTCACCGTCACCCTGGCCACAGGCATGCGAAAACCGCTGTTCATGATGGCGGCCCGAACCCTGTCCCGGCTTTCCTTCACCGAGGCATCAGGCAGGCCAACCACATCCAGCGCCGGAAGCCCGTTGGTGATGAACACCTCCACCTTTACGGCAAAGCCGTCCACACCGCTCAAGCCGTAGCCCAGGGTTTGGGAAAGCATGGCCCCGTCTCCTTTGCATCCTTTGTATCAATAAAAAATCTTGGGGAACCACTTCATCAAATCCAGCCAGGAGGTAGGTGTGACTACGCCGCTGGCATACGGGTAAAAACCAAGGAACAGAATGGCTGAAACAGCAACCAGCAACCACAGGAGGGGGGCATACCCTTCCTTCCATTTATCCTTCAGCCATGCAAAGCAAACAACTGTGCACAGGATAATGAAGGGCACACTGGCAAAATAGTGGTAGATGAACGTGGAACGGGGCACCAGGACCCAGGGCATGTACTGGCTGGCAAAGCCGATCAGAAGCAGTGCAGGCACTATATCCCGTTCCTTTGTATGCGCATGAATCAGCCCTTCCCCTGCCGTACGCCAGGCGTGGCGCTTTACAAAGACGGCAAACACAATCAGAAGGGCAGCAAAGCCCGCCCACCATACGGCCGGATTACCCATGGCAAAAATGGTGGAGCCTGTCCCGTCTGGCAAATAGTCACCTTTGAAGTACCACATGGGCTTTAAAATCAAGGGCCACTCCCACCAAGGCGACTGGAAGGGATGGTCCGCGCCAAGGCCCGGAGTGCTGTGATAGGACCACATTCCCTTTTGCGCCTCGATGATCTTTTGCACCGTCACCCCGCCATTGGGGGCGAAATAGGGAATGTAGGACAGGTAGTAAATAACGGCGGGCACCGCTATGAAGAAGAACAGGCAGCACAAACAAATTGCAAAGATTCTCGAAGTACCTTCCCGGGCCGCCTGCTCTATCACTTCCCGCCTGTCTTCCGGCACGGCTTTCTTATGGCCCAGCATGTTGCGAGCCTCGCGTGCTTCCAACAAGTGCCGCCAGCAGCTCCAAAAGAAGAGGATAGCTAGCCCCGCCCCCGAGTAAATGCCGATCCATTTATCGGCGATGCCAAGCCCCATGAACAGACCCGATAATGCCAGGGGAACAAGCGTCTTCCAAAACGGGGTACCCCAGAAATCCATCAAAAGGTAGCGGAACAAAAACAGATACGACAGCATAATGAACAGAACGGCAAAGCTGTCGATGGTGGCAATGCGCGTTTGCGTAAAGTGCATCAGGTCAAAGGTCATCAGCAGCATGGCGGCTGCGGCAAGATCGGTACGCTTCGTCAAAAGCTTTCCCAAAAGGTACATGACCGGCAGCATCAACACCCCAGCCAGCGTTCCGGCAAACCGCCAGCCAAAGGGTGTCATGCCGAAGGCCATTACCGACCAGCTCATCATCACCTTTCCCAAAGGGGGGTGGGATGTTTCGTAGGGGAAGATGTTGTGTGCATGCTCGTACGCGGTGCGGGCGTGATAGATCTCATCGAAATATGTGCCGGTATAAAAGCCCGGCTCCCCTTCCAGCGTGTCCTGTTCGTCCAGCAAATTTTCAGGTGGTTTACCCGCGCTGGAACCGGGATTGTTGCCTGTATGGGAGGATAATGTTACCGGCAGCACTTGTTTATCCAAAGTGCGAAGCAGTATTTCATTCAGGTTCAGGCCGATGGCGGATGCCGTGACACGCACATACCGGCCGGTCAGATCCTGTGGCGTGCTGGTATAGGATACGGAATCATCCACCTGATTGGCATACACCAAGTACTGCCACTGGAAGCAGTTTCCCTCTTGCATCCTGGCGGGATATTCCTCAGACCATGCAGCACCGTCGGAGCTTACCGCCACGGTAAAATCATTATGGTTGATGCCGCCGAAATAGAGCATTTGAAAGTTCTTTTCCGCGCCCAGGTCCAGTACCACCTGCTCCCCCGCCTTGGTGGATACCCATGCGGTCTGGGGTGCCTTCATGCTGCCCAGGTTCCAGTAAGCCAGCACCGTATAGGCCAGTGTGACGCCAATCATAAGGGCCGCATCCAGCCTGCTTAAGTGAAGGCGTGCGTCGCGGGGTGAAATCAACGCGGTTTTCCTTTGGATTTCAGCCGCTGCCTTGTCGGGCTTCCCGAACAGGCGGGCCATGTGGCGTTCCGTTTGCCCCCCCGCGCAAAGCACTTCCCCCGTATAGAAGGCAAAGAAGCAAAGCGCCAGGTTGAGTATGGACAATATTACGCCTAAGCCCTGAGTATCCTGGTTCAAATGCCCCAGTTCCCTGCCCAAGCGGATGGTGTTGTCCAAAATGATACCTACGTTTACAAAGGTGGTGACAGAAAAGCCTGCAAGCAGGAGCAGAATGCGCCAGTCTCGCTTTTGAAGATACGCCAGCGACAGCAGCACCAGCGCCGGGAAAAGATACCGCTCATGCATCTTGATCCCCAGCACATACAGGCCGATAAACAGGATGCCGCCCATCAGGGGCAGGTTGCTGATGTGGTTCCCCCTAAGATAGGTAAGCACCACCCACAGGATCGTAAGAACCATCAGCGCTGTTCCCAGGATGCCATAACTCACGTCCAGGGCTGCAAAGACAACGAAGACGGCAAAGGCCAGCGCCTGAAAAATGAGATGCCCGTATTTTGCGAAAAGGTTTCCCTTGCGCTTTGCGACTGTGGCAAACTGCCAAAAGGATAGTGCGCCGGTAATCAATGCCATGCCCAAGGGAATAGCCCGGTTTGAAGACGTTTCCAGCGATCCCCAGTTTTGACCCACAAGGTAGTACAGGTTAGTGGTGTTTACCGTGGGATGGGGATAAGAACTGAGTGTACCTTTATATAATTGATACAGCCACTCAAATTTTTGAAAGAACCATGACCCTTCCTGTTTTACAGAAAACGGAATTACGATCACAGCAGCAATAACAAAAGACCATAAAAGGCCAAAGCACAGCTGCTTCCAAGGTTGTTTTTCATCTTTGCGGAAAAGCTCCAGCGCAAGGGCCGTAAGCCCCAGCGGGCCCAGCATAAGCGCCTGCGGCTTGATTAGCACGCATAGCATGTACACAGGCAGCGCCTTGTCCCACCTGCGCTCCATGGCAAAGATGGCAACCAGCAATAGCCCAAGAGCCAGCACGCTGTCTACCTGGCCCCAAGCCGCACCGTTGATGACAACCGCAGGATTGAATGCATACAGGACGGCCATGGCCGCGGCAGCCTTCATGGGAAGCTTTTTCTTTCCTACCCTGTAAAGGATTATGGCAGCCAGCATGTCGCAAAGAATAGGCACAAATTTAAGGTTCAGAAGCTGCATGCCCTGACTTAAGGGACCGAACTGATTTACGATGGCGCTGTTCAGCCACAGCACAAACAGATAGCCTGGCGGATAATCGGCAAAGCCGCCGGACACATAAAAATTGGCCGGGCCGCCCTCATACATCATGCTGCCCCAACCGGTGAAGCAGTCGATGTCTACCTCATGGCCGGGTACTTTCACGGAAAGGATCAAGCGGAGCGCAAAGGCCGCAAGCAATAAAAGCGTAACCGCAAGGGATTCATCCCCCTCCGGCTCTCCTTTCAGCCTTGCCTGCGCCGTTTCCTTTTGCAGGTAAGGTATCAAAAAAGCTGCCAGCACAAGGAAACACAGGGAAAACAGTATCAATTGCGGCCAATAAGGCCGTGTTTCCCCTTCATATTCATCTACTGAAGTGTCCGCCTGAGGCGTTTCCGATTTAAACCAGTCCGTCACAAATGCGCCGGAAGGAACAGCCCCTGTAACCTTTGTAAGGCGGATATCGTCAAAGTATGCCTTGCCTTCGCTTTCGCCGCTGTAGCCGCCAAGCCTCGCAAACACGGTGACACTATTTTGATCAGGCCCCGTCCGCCCGTACAGCGTCAGTTCCTGCCAACCTGTCTGTGTACCATAGACGCTTTCGGAAAACACATACACATCGGCCACAGAAAGGTTGGCTCCCATGCCGGCATCGGGGATGCCTTCGGTATGCACAAATCCGCTGAGCCTGTATGTGGTGTCCGGTTCAACGGATACGATCTGGGCAAATCTGGCGTCATTTGCACCGAAATTCTCCACCAGTACGGCATTTTGCCCATCCCTGGCTCCGCCTGAAACGCTGTATTCCGTATATCCCGGGTCGTTGATATAAGCTTGTGTAAACCATCCCGCCGGCTTTCCGGCAGTATCCAGCATTTCAAAGCTTCCGTTTTGAAGCAGGTTTTCTTCAGCCGCCTGGCCCAAAGCCAATGATGGCATCAGCAAAAGCGCTAGGCAGAGAGAGCATATCAAGTAGAAGAGAAACTTTCGGTTCATGGGTATAGGCTCCTTATACAAGGCTCCCCGCAGTATACAGCAGGGTATTCCGTCAGGACCAGTCGCCGGAGAAGGCGTTTTCCACATGGATCACGCCATCCTTTGTGATCTCCACCACATCAAAGCGCATAGGCCGCGTAAACTGATCCGTTTTCATAAGGTACTCCCCGGCGGCCTTTATGATGCGCTTTTGCTTTTTTTGTGTAACAGCTTCCATACCGGCACCGCTTGATCCCCTTAGGCGGTACTTGACCTCCACAAAGATAAGCAGCGTATCCATTTCCACGATGACGTCAATCTCGCCGCCCAAGGCACGGAAATTTCTTTCCACCGGGCGGTATCCTTTTTCCATCAGGTATTTTAGGGCCAGTTCTTCCCCCTGCCGCCCCTTTTCCCCGGCTTCCGTCATACAAAGCTCCCGATAAAGCTGCGGCGGTGGGCGGAGCAGGGTCCATGGGCTTTTAAAGCGGCGATGTGCTGGGGTGTGCCGTAACCCTTGTGCTGCAAAAAGCCGTAAAAAGGATACTGCTCGTCAAGCTTTTCCATCTGCCTGTCCCGCGTTACCTTGGCCACAATGCTGGCTGCGGCGATGGCGTAACTCAGCGCATCGCCATGGATGATGCCACGCTCCTCACCGCTCAAACCCAGCCCCTGCAAGGCGTCGATCAAAAAGAGCTTCGCCGGCACGTTTACAGCCGCCCGGCGCATGGCTTCCTTGGTGGCATTCAGGATATTGATGCGGTCGATTTCCGCAGGCGTTGCCTCACCTACGCCTACATACAGCGCCGTTTGCATGATCTGCTCATACACTATTTCACGGCGCTTTGGGGACAACTTTTTGCTGTCGTCCACCCATTCCAGCAGCGGTTCAGGCGGCATTGCCACGCATGCAGCCACCACATTCCCCGCCAGCGGGCCGCGGCCCGCCTCATCCATACCTGCAAAAAGGATGCCCATGGCCCACAATGGCTCATCCGTCTTGGTAAGTTCCATCAGACGCTGCTGGCGCTTCATCCTGTGTGTGCTCCTTTTCCGTTTCGGGCGCTTTTTCTTCCCCGGCCCTTATAGCCAAACGGACTATGGCAGGCTTTTCATCCCTTACCAGTTCCAGAGTGATACGCCCCAATTTTCCGGCCCGGAATTCGTCCAGCACAACGGCGGCGCCCCGGTCGGTATCCGCCAGGCCGCCCTTCATAAGCCAGCCCCGGCCGCGGCATACCCCTTCCAGCAACTCTGCGCCGCGCAGGGAAGTATCTGATAGCTTGAACCGCTCCGCCACGGCATCCGGCCGCACGGCCACCAAGTCCTCCAGCAGCCTTATGGCAAGCATCGGCACATCCACCACCTGGTCGCGGATCGTGCCGATATACGCAAGCCTCCTTGCGGCCCGCTGGTCGTCCAGTCTGGGCCAAAGCATGCCCGGCGTATCGAGCAGTTCCAGATAAGGCGTCACCTTTACCCATTGGTTGGATCTGGTAACGCCGGGCCTGTCCCCCACCTTTGCTGCAACGCCGCCGTTTAAGCGGTTGATAAGCGTGCTCTTCCCTACATTGGGCACGCCAACCACCATAACGCGCACGGTTTTCCGCATACCCTTTTGGGCGGCACGCTCTACCGCTTCCCGGGCGGCCTCTTCAATCAGCGTAAGTATTTCCTTGGCCTTTCCGCCTGTAGATATAAAAGGCTGCGCTGGGATTCCCTGATTTTTAAAATACTTAAGCCATGCGCTTGTTTCCTTGGGGTCGGCCAGATCGGCCTTATTCAAAAGCAATACACGCTTTTTTTTCTGGATCAGTTTGTCCAGGTCGGGATTGCGGCTGGCATGCGGCAGCCGCGCATCACACAGTTCCACCACTACATCCACTTTACCCAACTGTTGGCCGAGCAGTCGTTTGGCCCGCGCCATGTGTCCCGGATACCAATTGATCTCCACGGGCGGCTCCTTCCAATTTATGGGTATGAAGTCCATTTTTTGTTTCCTTTTAGTAATACCATTCTTTCCCCCAAAAGGCAAGCAAATTTTTCCCGGCTTTTCATGCGTTTATCCCATAGTCCCATCAAAGCGGATGGTATGTGCGCAGTATGGCAATAAAATGGCGGACTTAATCGTTTTATGTTATAATGAGGCGATACGAAACCAACGTGAGGTTCTTATGCCGGACGACATACGATTGAGGACATGGTTCGATTCCGTTGCCCTTGAGGAATACGAACATGTTCAAAGGCTATGCAGATATTTGATGAATGGCGCGGGTTTTGACATTTCCCTGGCGGCGGATCTGACGCAGCAGGTATTTTTCACAGCATGGATGAAGCGGGAAGAGCTTCAAAATCATCCTCAGGTACGGGCCTGGCTGTATAAAACCGTGCGGTATACTTTCAATAACTTCCTGCGTAAGCAGCTTTATATGCAAAAGATGCAGGCCATAAGCCTGGACGATATCCATATTGCAGAGTGCTTCCATCCGCAGTCGGAGGATGTTTTGGAAGCCCTGTTGGCCGGAGAACCGTCGGACGCCATACGGCCATTTCTTGACAAGCTTTCAGACAAAGACCAGCTCCTATACCATCATCTGTACCTGAACCCGCAGGACATTCCCTCGCTGTGCCAGGACTTAGGCGTAAGCGAGAAGACGCTGAAGAAGCGCATTTACAGGCTTCATCAGCGGCTGATCCATTTTATGGAGGAAGAAAAATTTCAAACCGTGTCCAAATAGCGGGCGCAGATGACATGTATATAGTGAAAGGAGCATTACCATGGGCCCCAACAAGCATACGGACGCCCAGAACATACAAATTGACGACTCCATGCGCAAGGTTCTCATTCAGCTGGACCGGCCGCTTGATGATATGGATACTGAATGGATCGATAAGCAGCTTGATTCCGTTCAGGATATTGCAGCCGCCTCCGATACAGCCTATGAGCAGACCATGCGCAGCGCCGCTGCCTTGGATAACGCAAAAAAGGTACACGCTGCAAGACGGCAGATGGCAAAGCGCACGGCCGCCCTGGCAGCCGGCCTAATGATGGTGGCCGCCGGCACCTTTGGTGTCGCCAATGCGTTCCAGTGGAATAGTTTTTTGCGCATCTTTTCCGCACAAAACGGTATCCTTTCCTTTCAAACACCCGTAGAAAAAGACGGAAACATTAATTCTTTTGAGATTGATGAGGAAAATGATTCTTCATCGCAGGATGAAGAAGATGATGAATGGCAGGACGAATCCATCGTCATCACCAGCAGGGAAGAATTGCTGTCCTTGTCCACGGATGGTGAAAAGGCGTTCAAGCCCTTGCTGGACAAATATACCTTCCAATCAGGCGACTTGTACAAAACGAAAACAGACAGCCTGCTGACTCTTAACGTATTGGATAAAAGCGGCAATGACATCAGTATTCAAATATCCGCGGTAAACAAAGAATACATCAATTCCGTAGCCTCCAGCGTATTCTTTGAAATTGATGACGGTTCCCAGAATAATGTGCGGATTGGCAATGATACCGTCATCACCTGCACCAATCTTGATATCAACACAGTGCAGTGGGTCACACAGTATGGATATTGCCACCTTTGGAGCAAAGCCAGCCATGAGGAGCTGCTGAATATCGCGAAAATTCTTCTGGATGCAGGCCTGAAACCGGATTGAGTGCGTTAGGGCAGAGGATCAAAATGCGCTTCCGGCAGCCGGCAGTATCATAATTCCAGGCGCTTGCGCTCAAACCTTGCCCTCCAAGCGTTTCCCGCAACGCCACCACCCCCTCCGGATCATCCGGAGGAGGTATTTTTATTTTCGGAAATTTAAGAAAACCTCATGCAAAACCGCATGAGGCTTTCCCAAATACTGCAATATTTCAAACAGACTGGTCATTCCGCAGTATAGGTGACCGGATTGCTGTAATCGATGATACTGATAAAAGTCTTTCCTCTTTGAAGCTTCAGCTCATTGCCGTCCTGATCAAAGAAGACAGTACGCTGGTTCATGCCCGTGCGCATCCAATAACCTGCAATGTACTTTCCACCCATAAAGATATCCGCGTTGCCGGAACCGATATTTTTTGTCACGGGCCTTTCTGCCACACCTTCAAAATAGGTTACATCGGTGCGCTGAATGATGACGTTGGAGAAGGAAAGCTGCGTATTGGCCGCGCTGTCCATATACGGTTGATCATGAACATAGCGGAAATAAACATTCGCCGTGGGATCGTACTTGAAGCTGGATGAATAGGTATCATTGTTCTGGGTGATGGAAATGTTATAGGCCGGTTCGCCCGTTTCCGGCAGTTCGTCGGTAAACAGGAAGGGCCGGGACGGAGCTTTGAAATCAGTCGGGATCAAAGCCTGTATGGCCTTTACATTCGCCTGGGCATTATGCGGATTGGGCAGGGTGCTCACACGGCCGTAAAACTGTTTCCAAGCCTTTCCCGCGCCTGCGGTGCCGTCAAAAAGCACGCCTTTTTTGCTGGCGCCAGTTTTGCGGAACTCGCTGTAAATGCTCGTTCCGTCAGAAGGCTGCCCGCCGTAAAACAGAAAGCCGGCATCCCACTCTTCACGCAGTTCCACATGGGTCACACGGGCAGACCGTATGGGACCGACGCATTCGGGTGTGACATTACTGAATAGATATGACAGCCTTGTATATCCTCCCTTATGTAGAGGCGTTTCATAAATGATATCCGCATCGATCGCCCCCCAGGGAGCGCGCCCACCGATACCGCCGTTGTCATTATCGATCTGCACCAGCATCGGCATATATGTTCCAGTCCAGGGAAGGCCCGTGGTGGGGCTAACACCTGGTATTTCAGGATTTGCAGGGAAGTTCTTGTCTTCGCCACGGCCCTGAACGTCAATTTTCCTGTTTTTTTGATTTTTGATCACAGTTCCTTCAGCGCCTGCCAATGCAAAAGGCATCAATACGATCAGACATACCACCATCAGCAGGCATAAAAACCTTTTCAATAAAAAGACCTCCTTGCAAGCATGAGTAAAATAAAATTGCGCAGCAATATAAACGAAAAAGGATGCCATTCGTTTTCCTATTGCCGAATAATATTATTTTAACACTTTTTTAAAACATATTCAACAAATAACGTATAAAAAGAAATACCGGGATAGTCCATTTATGACTGTCCCGGTTCAGGAGCATCTGCGGTTATACTGCAACAGCAAGTACGCTAAGAACGGCATTTATGGTTGCCCCGGGTGTTATATCGACAATGGAATTCGTTGACAAGTTAACAGAGTAGGTGTAAGTGCCTTCCGGTACATCCGCATCGAAGAACTGGAAGCTGAATGCTTCAGACTCCAAAATGTTTACCGTCGTGGCGAACGTGTAGGTTGAGCCGACGTTTATCGGAGTGCCATTGTTGAACACGCGGTGAATCTGGAAGTTGAACGTTACGGATATTCCCACAGGCAGATTAACGGTACTGGTAAACTTCAGCAGGTTGTTTGTTTTTCCAATGCCTTTTGTATTGATTGTAGTTGATACAACGTTGAGAGGGGCGGCCAGCAGGGTTGTAAAGACCGGCAGGGGTCCGACACCGCCGCTGGACGCATTCAGTACGACCTGCCTCCTGTTTTCCTTTTCCGGCATTGGCTTATGCTCGGCCGGATAATTGGGTGCTGCAATCATCGAGCCGGAATCGCCATAGGAGCGGGGATCACCATAGGAGTTGGAATCACCGTAGGAGTTGGAATCACCGTAATAGCGGGGATCGCCGTAAGAACGGGGGTCACCGTAGTAGCGGGGATCACCATAGTAGTATTCCGAAGGATAATACCCATTATTGGCTTCTGCATTCATAACAATTTTCACCCTACGCAATATTTGGAGTGTATCTCCACTTTATTTTATTCTGCCTTTCCATAAAGTGTCCCATTTGGAGTAGGTTTCAAAAAAGTTATAAATTCGGAAAAGCCACCCTTTGAAAAACTGAATCCATATACCATATATTCTTTATAGAGTATTTGAATTAGGTTCTACTTCCATTACTAACGCCTTCCATCCAAACATTTCATAATTCTATTTTCCATTTAGGTTTGTGTTCTAGGCAAGAATAAACATCATGCTTTTTATTTGGCTGCATGAAACTTTGAAAAAACACATTTTGAGCAAAGGGGTAATCAAATATTAAAAATCTTTCTATAAACATGAAGCTGCTGGTTGGGTTTAGAATGGTTCTTGTATTCATGGTGATATCCACCGCAGCGTCCATGATCAACATCGATAGTTTGGATGCACATATCAATTTGTATGGCGAATCCATTGTTCCAGATGTTGATAATATTTGGAATATAAGATGCGACCTGGTATCAGCCCAAAGATACCTGCTGCGCGCCATTCTGGCCAACAACATGGCCAACGAAAGCATCATAAAGATAGACCATGCGTCCAACGAGCAGGCCATAGCCATTGAACAAGTCAAGCAGGGCCTCACCCAAGTTTCAGCTGTCGTGCAAACGAACGCGGCCACCGCAGAAGAAAACTCCGCCACCAGTGAAGAGATGTCCGCTCAAGCTTCCACACTGCGTGAAGAGGTCAGGAAATTCAAACTGGATTTTTATTGTCACGATGATGAAACCGTAAAACCCATTTCTTTGCTTGGTGACGCAGCGAAAGCGAAAAGGAAGGACATAGGAAACAGCGCTTTCATGCTAAAGTACGGTATGTAGTCTATCATAGGCACAAGTTGCAGCTCATTGAAAAACAGTTTGAGATCCATAAAAAATTGCCCTTGAAAACCTAATGTTTTCAAGGGTTTTTTGTGGCGACACATTGGAGATTCGAACTCAGGACACCTTGAATTTAAAGATTTTTATAAATTCAATTTATATTCCTCAAAGAATTTATTTATGTTCCATTTTATAGCCTTAAGCATTTTTTCTTTCCTGGTATCAAATCGTTGTTGTTCAGTTTCTAATCCTTTATTTTCTTCATAGAATTCTCGATATATAGATATTTTACTATTATATTGCTCATGAAAATTTTTTATGTCTGGTAAGGCCTTTTCAGTGAGAGCAACACGGATTCTTATTATTTCCAAATCAATCTTTTCAAAAGCAACCGTTTGAAATAAATATTTTGCCTTATACTCAATTTCATTCAACCTATCTAATCTTTGCTTTACTGCTGCATCATCACTAAAGTCAAAAAAATCATTATTTACAATTTCATTATTAAAATAGTTATATATTTCAAAAGATTTATCTATTACTGCAATCTTTGCTTCACGTTGGCGCATTTCTTCTTCACGCTGTTGTTGTTTCTTTGCAAAGTTATATGCATTAATGCTTATTACCAAAGCTGCAACGCCTAATATGACTGAAGAGAAAATGCCTAATAAGTCCCAGAATCCCAGCTTGTCTGCTGTGTTATCAACTATAGAAACAAAGACAGGTAAAGGTGTTGTTGTTGGCACAGTTGTAGCCGTTGGAGTAACAGAAGAAACAGCCGCAAGCAATGCGTGAATCATACATTCACCACTTTCATTTTTCCATGATTATACATCCTCCGGCATGACATATCAATTATCTACCTATTCTCCTTCCTCGCTACTGATACAAGACAGGGAGAAATCAAGTTGACTAATTCGGACACCCTGATTCTGCTAGGCAGAACAACAACCAAAACAAAGAAAAAAGCCTTATATTTCAAGGCTTTTCGGTATCTGGTGACCCATCGGAGATTCGAACTCCGGACACCTTGATTAAAAGTCAAGTGCTCTGCCAACTGAGCTAATGGGTCAAAAAAAATGGCTGGGGTGGCAGGATTTGAACCTACGGATGCGGGAGTCAAAGTCCCGTGCCTTACCGCTTGGCGACACCCCAATGCAGCTTGTTAAGCGGCCAGGAGAAGGGAAAATGGGGTGAGTAGTGGGATTTGAACCCACGACATCCAGAGCCACAATCTGGCGCTCTACCGCTGAACTATACCCACCATATGAAACTGGCGCGCCTGAAGGGATTCGAACCCCCGACCCACGGCTTAGAAGGCCGTTGCTCTATCCAA
>JAEZJP010000163.1 GCA_023415715.1 Bacillota bacterium | reverse complement strand
TGCTTGCCGATGACGCACTTGCGCAGTATGGTGGGATGGGCTGCGATATAGCCCACGCGCATGCCGGGGGAGATCAGCTTGGAGAAGCTGCCCAGGAAAACAACAAGGTCCGACTTGTCGTACGACTTGATGGAAGGCAGCGGCGTGCCAACATAACGAAGGTCGCGGTACGGGTCATCCTCCGCAACCACAAAGCCATACTTTTCCGCCAGGGCGGCAATTTTGGGCCGCCTGTCGGCCGCCAGCGTTTTGCCGGTGGGGTTTTGGAAGGTGGGGATGGTATAAAGCATCTTGGGATGGTGCTTTAAGATGGCTTCTTCCAATTTGTCGATGCATATGCCGCCTTCATCGCTTTCCACCGGAACAATCTTGGCCTGGTACAGCCGCATGCACTGCATATTACCCAGGAATGTGGGGTTTTCCACCAAGATTACATCACCGGGATCGATCAGAGCCTTGCATAATAAGTCCATCGCCTGGCTTGAACCGGAAACAGGCAGGATTTCATCGGGTTTAACTTCAAAACCAAACTGGCGCTTAAGGTAGGGCGCAAGGCTTTCCTTCAGCGGCGCGTACCCTTCCGTGGTGCCGTACTGCAGTATGTTTTTGCCGTTTTCCTTGAGCACCTTCTGGCAAAGGCGGGATACGGTTTCCTCCGGCAATGCGCTGGAGGCCGGATTTCCGCCGCCGAAGGAGATCATGCCCGGCGTAGCCATAAGCTTTAATATTTCCCGGATGGCGCTGCCCGTGATGCCGTCGAACCGTTTGGCGAAAGTCAATTCCGATGCGTTCATGGTTTCCTCCTTCATCTTCCTGGGAATGAAAAACGCCTTCCCCGTTTTGGGGAAGGCGGCGTAAGCCACGGTACCACTTCCATTTAGCACACCCCTGCGGGTAATGCCCTTATAGGGAAAAGATGCATTCGCAGTTTTCCCAAACGCTGTATCCGGCGCACCGGCTCAGCCTACGCGGCAATATGCTTTCGGCTTTGAGCTCCGGGAGGTATTCCCTTGAAAGACGCCGCTTCCTTACACCTGCCGGAAGCTCTCTTGAGGCGCGCACATCAAGGTACTTGGTCCCGTCATCGCTTGTTGTTCCTCATTATATGCAGGGAGGAGCGGGATGTCAAGCATGAATCGTTTCATCTATCGCATTTTGAGGTAAGATGCAAGTAAGCATCTTTTGCCCTTGGGAAAGTGAGGTACAGCCATGTTTATTATTAAGCGTAACGGAAGTCAGGAAGAATACAGCGGCGGAAAGATCACCTCCGCCATGGAAAAGGCCTTTTTAAGCGTTGGACAAGCACCGCAGGCGGGTATGCTTGAGAAGCTTTTATTGCATGTGGAACAGCACATGGATAAAAGCGTACCCGTTACCGTGGAAGCCATACAAGACCTGGTGGAACAGGCGCTGATGGCGATGGGCTATTATCAGGTGGCCAAAAGCTATATTTTGTACAGGGAGTTAAGATCGCGCTTGCGTTCATCCTGCCGGGAATTGTCGGATGTGCTTGCGGCACCCGGACTGCATGATTGTTTGATACGGATCCAGAAGGATTTCCCTGAGGACGCTTACGAACTTACCCGCCTTCACGCCAAGTATGATTCCTTTCAAAAGCCGGACATGACGGAAGACCATCGCCTTCAAGCGCTTATAAAGGCCGCAGCGGAGCTGACCACCCAGGAAGCGCCCAAATGGGAGTTTATTGCGGCGCGACTGCAGTATTTTCGTTTCGAAAAATCACTGCAGGAAGAAATGGCGCGCAGGAAGATCGCCAATCTGTATGAAAAGATCCGCCACCTGACCGAGGAGGGGCTGTACGGTGACTATATTCTGGAACACTATTCCAAGTCGGAAATCGATCTGTATGAGACATACATATCCAATGAACGCAACCACCTATTAAACTATGCCGGCCTGGACCTTTTATTGCAACGCTACGTTGTGCAGACCCACCGCCACGTGCCTTTGGAGACACCCCAGGAGATGTACCTTGGCATCGCCATGCATCTGGCCATGGAGGAAAAGCAGGACAGGGACATGTGGGTGAAGAAATTTTACGATATGCTGAGCCTTTTACAGCTCACCATGGCGACGCCCACCCTGTCCAATGCCCGCAAGCCCTACCACCAGCTTTCCAGCTGCTTTATCGATACCATGCCGGACAGCCTGGACGGCATCTACCGCACGATCGACAACTTCGCCAGGGTAAGCAAATTTGGCGGCGGTATGGGCATTTACCTTGGCAAGGTGCGGGCCAATGGCTCAAGCATCCGCGGTTTTGAGGGGGCGGCCGGCGGGGTGATCCGTTGGATCAAGCTGGTGAACGCCACTGCCGTGGCGGTAGACCAATTGGGCATGCGCCAGGGAGCTGTGGCGGTGTACCTTGATGTATGGCACAAGGACCTGCCGGAATTTTTACAGCTGCGTACAAACAACGGCGACGACAGGCTGAAGGCGCACGATGTGTTTCCGGCCGTATGCTATCCGGATCTTTTCTGGCGCATGGCCAGGGAAAGCCTGGATCAAAGCTGGTTTTTGATGTGCCCGCATCAAATACTCACCGTCAAAGGCTATTCGCTGGAGGATTACTGGGGCGAGGAATGGGAGAAGCGGTATCTTGACTGCGTAAGGGACGCGCGGATATCAAAACGGGAAATTTCCATCAAAGAACTGGTGCGGCTCATACTGAAATCGGCGATCGAGACGGGCACACCATTCGCCTTCAACCGGGATACAGTAAACCGCATGAATCCCAACGGCCACGCCGGCATTATCTACTGCTCCAACCTTTGCACGGAGATCGCCCAAAATATGAGCGCCATTGAGCTTAAAAATCGTGAGATTACTACGCAGGATGGCGAAACGGTAGTTGTCACAACAACACGTCCCGGTGACTTTGTGGTGTGCAATCTGGCCAGCCTTTCCCTGGGTGCGCTGCCGGTTGACGACGACGAAGCCATGCAGGAACTTGTGGCCACCGCTGTGCGGGCGCTGGATAGCGTAATTGATTTGAACTTTTATCCGGTGGAATATGCCGAGATTACCAACCGCCGCTACCGCAGTATCGGCCTTGGGGTGCATGGTTACCACCACATGCTGGCAAGGCACGGCATCACGTGGGAGAGCCAAGCACATTTGGACTTTGCGGACAAGGTGTTTGAACGATTGAGTTACGCCGCCATTTCGGCCAGCAGCCGTCTGGCGAAAGAAAAGGGCGCGTATTCCCTCTTTGAGGGCAGCGACTGGCAAACGGGGCTGTATTTTGAAAAGCGGGGCTATACGGATGAGAAGTGGCAGGCGTTGAAAGAGAAAGTCGCCCAAAATGGCATGCGAAATGCCTACCTGCTTGCCATTGCGCCCACCAGCAGCACCAGCATTCTGGCTTCCACCACGGCTGGGGTGGACCCGGTGATGAACCGCTTCTTTCTGGAAGAAAAGAAGGGCATTATTCTGCCAAGGGTGGCGCCGGAGCTTTCCATGGCTACCTATTGGTATTACAAAAGCGCCCATCAAATCGATCAATCTTATTCGGTGAAGGCAGCGGGGATAAGACAAAGGCACATTGACCAGGGCCAAAGCCTGAACTTGTACATCACCAACGATTTCAGCCTGCGTAAAGTGCTGGAACTGTATATTGAGGCGTGGGAACTTGGCGTAAAAACGGTCTATTATGTGCGCAGCAAGGCTTTGGAAGTGGAGGAATGCGAAAGCTGCGCCTCATGAAATACTTTATGTGAAGGGGAAATGTATATGGCCATCCTTACGAAAAAGCCGCTGTTCAATCCGGAAGGCGACACGCAGGTACATATGCGCCGCATGATCGGCGGCAGCACAACCAACCTTAACGACTTCAATAATTTAAAGTATACCTGGGTCAGCGACTGGTACAGGCAGGCCATGAACAACTTCTGGATCCCCGAGGAAATCAATTTAAGCCCTGACGTAAAGGACTACCCTAAGCTTAACAAAGCGGAGCGCGTAGCCTTCAACAAAATACTGAGCTTTTTGATTTTTCTGGATTCCATACAGACGGCCAACCTGCCCGCCATCGGCGAGTACATAACCGCCAACGAGGTGAACCTTTGCCTTACCATACAAAGCTTTCAGGAATGCGTCCACAGCCAGAGTTACAGCTACATGCTGGATACCATCTGCAGCCCTGATGAGCGAAACGATATCCTGTACCAATGGAAGACGGATGAGCATCTGCTTGCGCGCAATACCTTTATAGGCGATCTGTATAATGCCTTCCAAACCGACAAGGATGATTTCACGCTTTTGAAGGTACTGGTGTCCAACTACATTCTGGAAGGCATCTACTTTTACAGCGGCTTCATGTTCTTCTACAATCTTGGCCGCAACGGGAAGATGCCTGGTTCCGTTCAGGAAATACGCTACATCAACCGGGATGAAAACACACATCTGTGGCTGTTCCGCAGCATTCTTCTGGAGCTTAAAAAGGAGCAGCCTGAGTTGTTTACGAAGGAGCGCACTTTATATCTGCGGGAGATGGTGGCCGAAGGCGTACGCCAGGAAATTGCCTGGGGACAGTACGTGATAGGGGATTCCATCCCCGGCCTGAACTCCGCCATGGTCACTGATTATATAAAATACCTGGGCAATTTACGGTGTCTGGGCTTGGGCTTTGAACCGTTGTTTGAAGGTTTTGAAAGGGAGCCAAAATCCATGGCCTGGGTCGGCCAGTATGCCAACGCCAATATGGTCAAGACCGATTTTTTTGAAGCCAAGAGCACCGCTTACGCGAAAAGCACTGCGCTTAAGGATGATTTGTAAAAATTTTTAGGTCGGAAAGCTGCCGGTTTTGAAGTTCAAAGAGAATCTTTTTGCGCAAAATGATAGCGCCGCTGTTTCTTTAAGGCCGGTTCAGCCTGGTACAGAAAGGCAAAAAGCCGCAATTGCAAATACAACTAATGCAGTTGCGGTTTTAGGCAAAATCCTGTATACTAGGATTTGACCTTGCAGAGGGAAACGCTTTTCACGCATGTATTATTGCAGGAAAAGCAAGATTACATATTCGAGGTCCCTGCTGGTTGTATGGCGGACACGCGGCAATTTGCCGCTTCTTAAGGAGGCAAGGACGATGGAATGCAAGATAAAGAATGACATCGGCACGATTTATATCACCGAGGACGTCATGCTCAAGGTAGTGGGCTATGCCGCGCTGGAATGCTATGGCATCGTGGCCATGTCCAGCAAGCGGGCAAAAGACGGCCTGGTGGAATGGCTTGGCCGGGAAAACCTGTCCAAGGGCGTACAATTGCGCCTGGCGGATGATATGCTGGATGTTGACCTGTTCATCATTGTAGAATACGGCATATCCGTTGCGGAAGTCTGCAAGACCATCGTGGAAACGGTGAAATACAAGCTGGAAAGCATGACTGGCGTAACGGTGCGCCGCGTGAATATTTCGGTGGAAGGCATCCGCATTTAATTAAGCCACCCGACGGGAGGAAATACCCTTGATTCAGGCAAAGGTTATAGACGGCTTGCTGCTGCGGGACATGGTCGCGGCCGGGGCATCGTTACTAGAGAAAAATCGGGAAGCTGTGGATGCTTTGAACGTATTCCCCGTACCGGACGGGGATACGGGCACCAATATGTCGCTTACGATGATGTCGGCCATCCGTGAGCTGAACGGAAAAGAATATCTGTCCGCGGGGGAGGCTGCAGAGGCGTTGGCCAAGGGCGCATTAAAGGGTGCCCGCGGCAACTCCGGCGTAATCACCTCCCAATTGTACCGCGGCTTTGCGAAGGCCCTGGAGGGTGTGGACAAGATTACGCCAACCATCTTTGCACAGGCATTGAAAAGCGGCGTGGAGACCGCCTATAAAGCGGTGATGAAGCCCAAGGAGGGCACTATTCTGACGGTGGCCCGTGTGATCGCGGAGGATGCCACACGCCAGGTTCAATTGTATCCCGATGATTTTGAGGGCCTTATCAATGTGATGCTGACCAGCGGCGACGCCATTTTGAGGCGCACGCCCGATATGCTGCCTGTGCTCAAGCAAGCCGGCGTAGTGGATGCCGGCGGGCGCGGGCTGCTTCTCATCTATACGGGATATGCTGCGACGCTTCGCGGCGAGCAGATTGAGAACGCCCAGGTCGACTTCCATGACGGCGGAAACGCCACCTTTGAGGATGACCATGACGCACTGGATGAGATCAAATTCGCCTACTGCACGGAGTTTTTGGTGCAGAATCTTTTGCCCACCATACAGGAAAGCGATGTGGATACCTTCCGCCGCAGGCTCAACCGCATCGGCGACTGCGTGCTGGTGGTGGGGGATTTGAGCCTGGTCAAGGTTCACGTCCATACCAACGATCCGGGCAAGGCACTTCAATACGCCCTGTCTCTTGGTGAACTTGTGAACCTGAAAATAGAAAACATGGTAGAGCAGCGCCGGGAACGGCAGAAGAAGATGGAGGAGGAAAAGGCGCTTATGCCACCCAAGGACTACGGCATGGTAGCCGTGTCACTGGGGGACGGCTTTTCCCAAATCTTCCGTGATCTAACGGTGGATGCCATCGTGGACGGCGGCCAGACCATGAATCCCAGCATCGAAGATGTGCTGGCGGCGGTCAATAAGGTCAACGCAAATTGCGTCTTCATTTTCCCCAACAACGGCAATGTGATTTTGGCAGCCCAGCAGGCGGCGGAGCTTTCGGAAAAAGAAGTCCATGTAATCCCAACGAAGAATGTGGCCATGGGCATTGCTGCCGCAGTTGCATTCCAGCCTGAGCTTGGCAGCGAAGAAAACGTACGCCGTATGAGCGACGCGGCCCAGAGGGTCAAAACCGGAACCATCACCTTCGCCGTGCGCGACAGCGAATATGAAGACATTCATATCAAAGAAGGCGATATCATCGGTTTGTTCAACGGCAAAATCCACCGTTCCGGCAAGAGTGCCAGGGAAGTGGCGCTGGAGCTGATGAAGGAACTGGTGACGGATGATGATGAACTGATTACCATTTATTATGGCAAGGATACCTCCAAGGAAGATGCGGACAGCCTCTCCGGGGAGATTTCGGAATTGTACGGCCACTGCGATGTGGAAACCCACATGGGCGGCCAGCCTCTGTATTATTATCTGATTTCGGTGGAATGACATGATACTTTCGGATTTACGCGGCGTTGGAAAAACGCGGCTGGAGACGCTT
>JAEZJP010000160.1 GCA_023415715.1 Bacillota bacterium | reverse complement strand
ACGAGAGACGGGTATACGTGGAAGATTTTGATGACAATTTCAGGGGTCCCATTATGAGAACCATTGCCAAAAGGGTTTTATATGAATCATCTGCAAATGATGACTACATAAATGCCCATTTGATAGGGCTTGGATTGAAATCTGTTATTGCATCTCCGGAAAAGTGGGCAGATATCGGTAACAAATCGGAAATGCTTCAGTATATGAAGCAGCTATGGCATATAGCGGCCAATTTTGGCTGCAACTAGCGGACTGTTAACTACAAAAGGATGTTAGGGATTAATTCCACTTCCGATCAGGAAACGAGAAACCCTTTAATCATTGCACCTTTATGGAAATCATAAATCAAGCTCCGCCTGTATGTCATCCTGAGGGCTTCGCCCGAAGGATCTTTCCTATGAGATAAAGTTTGCTGGAAAAGATACTTCGGGTAGAGCCCTCTGGATGACAGATCGCTTTGGAATAACAACGAGGGGCCGAAGCCCCTCGTTTATTATCGTATCGCCTGGCTTTGCCGGGAGGGCAGTTCGCTTGTGGAGCAATCTTTCCTTATTCCACATCCTGCAGCGCGTCGTACCCTTCCTCGCCGGTACGGACCTTGACCACGTTCTCCACATCGTACACAAAGATCTTGCCGTCGCCGATATTGCCCGTGAACAGGACCTTCTTGGCGGTTTCAATCACAGTCCTCACCGGCACCTTGCTGACTACGATCTCAACCTGTACCTTGGGCAGCAGGTTGGTCTCTGTCTCTATGCCGCGGTAGAACTCGGTCTTGCCCTTTTGCAGGCCGTAGCCCAGCACCTGCGTTACGGTCATGCCGGTGATGCCGATCTCGTTCATCGCGGTTTTCAGGGCCTCGAACTTGCTCTGCTTGGTGATGATCTCAACCTTGGTAAACTTCACACCATTCGTGGCAGGCTTTACGGCGGGAGCTGCGGGGGCGGCCTGTACGGCGGGAGCGGCGGGAACGGGATACTTCTTGGCGATCAGGCCATTCTTGCCAAAACGCTCCAACTGCTTGATGGGCGCGTTGTCTTCCGAGTCATAATCCAATTCAGAGCGCACCAACTCCTGGTCGGGATACGCTAGCACGCCCATCTCCGGAATATCAACGCCTTCTAGTTCAATCTCAGGCGAAACCCGAAGCCCCCATACCTTATCCAGCACCTTGAAGAAGACATAGGATAAGCCAAAGCCATATAGAAGCAGAACAGCAATGGCGATCAATTGAGCGATCAGCTGGGAAGCGTCGCCGAAGAACAGGCCGGTCACGCCGCCGGCAACACCGTTGATCCCGTCGCCATACTTGCCGTCGGCAAACAGGCCAAGAGCAATAACGCCCCAGAAGCCGTTGACGCCGTGCACGGAAATGGCGCCGACGGGATCGTCCAGCTTCAGCTTGTTTTCAATAAACGGCACAGCCACGCAAACCAGAAGCCCGGCGATCAAGCCGATAATGAATGCGGAGATACCGTTGACAAATGCGCAGGGGGCGGTGATGGCGACCAGCCCGGCCAGCGTGCCGTTTGCAGTCATAGAGGGGTCGGGCTTGCCGTATTTGATCCACATATAGAACATGGCGACCAGGCCGCCGATAGCGCCGGCGATCATGGTGTTGGTGGCAACCACGGAAAGCCTGAAATCGCTGGAGTTCAGCGTGGAACCGGCATTGAACGCAAACCAGCAGAAGAACAGGATAATCGTTCCGATGATGGCCATGGGGATGTTGTGGCCGGGGAACGCCCTTGCCGTGCCATCCTTCTTGAATTTGCCGATCCGAGGACCCAAAACAATGGCACCAGCCAATGCAAGCATGCCGCCCATGGAGTGTACGACCGCGGAACCGGCAAAGTCAACAACGCCGTGGCCCAGGCCAAACTTGGTGCCCAGCGTGGCCAGCCAGCCGCCGCCCCACACCCAGTTGCCGAACAGGGGATACAGTACCATGGAGATAAAGAAGGACGTGATCACAACGGCGGAATATTTCACCCGCTCCGCCATGGCGCCTGTGGGTATGGTCACGGTCGTATCCATGAACACCATCTGGATGAAGAACAACGCGTAAATGCCGGCGTCATACGTGCCGCTCAGCATGAAGCCCTTGTAGCCCAGGATGCCGCCCAGCCCCGGGATAGAGAGCATCGCATCCAGCGCCGATCCGCCCGTACCCAGGCCGGCCGAGCCGCCGGAGCCGCCCATTTGAAGCGCAAAACCGACCAGGAAATATCCTACTGCGCCTACAAGGAACACCATGAAGTTCATGGTAATAATGTGCGCCGCGTTCTTGCCGCGGCAAAAGCCCGTTTCCACCATGGCAAAGCCGCACTGAAAGAAAAACACCAGAAAGGCGCAGATCATGACCCAAGTATAGTTCGCGCCATAGTAGGCCTTGTTGGCGGTTATGGCCACGCTGTCCAATGTTTCGCTCCCGGTAGTCGCCACATAGGAAGCGCCTGTGGGATCAGCACTCTCCGCCAATGCGCCAATCGTGAGAAGCGCCAGGACGGCTGCAAACACCAGTAGAAATCCGATACCCCTTTTCCAAGCCTTCATATTCACACCTCGTCTTATCAATTTAGAAATGAATCTGATTAAAGCACATGAGTCCGCCGGTTTTTCTTGAAATTGCTTAAGGAAAATTGCGAGGTTGACTTATAGACTTCGGCCATCAGCTTCCGCACCGCCAAAAAGTACCGTACGCCAAGGAATGTGACGACCAAACCAAAAACCGTGCCCGGAACCTTTGTTTGAAGCATCGCGAATTCTACCCGGTTTACCGCGCTGTAAACGCTGAACGACAAACCAAGAAGCGTAATTGCTGCGGAAACCACAAAGAGTATGAGGATTGCAACGACCTTTTTTCTTTCGACAGTCCTCCCGGCTGCATGCTCTTTCATTCCACCACCTCCCTCCGGGTATTCCAGTTTGCTTAAGCCAGGCTGAACAGCCATCATACAAAAAGGCAAGGGAGCCCTGTTTTGAGGCTCCTTTGCCTTCTCCATATGAAATATTCAGCTTGCTTTTGCTAAGCACTTACCTGAGCTGATATAGAAATAAAAAACAAAGGAATTGCAGGTGAAACCTGCAACGCCTTTGTTAAGGTGTAATATACAGCATTTGTATCAGAAAGTCAATACATCTTTGGGCAATTCTATTGTTCTCTTTCCCGAACAATCAATATACCAAAGTCGTCTTACTGATCGTCGTCCTCATCCTCGTCGTCGTCCTCGCCGGGCTCATATTCCGGGAAAACGGGCTTTTTGCAGGCGGGGCAAAGAACATCCTCATCAAAGTCCACATCGCCGGCATTGAACTCCATCTCGTGGCCGCAGTGAGGGCAGGCGTAGGAAATGGTTTCCCCATTTTCCTCTTCATCGTCATGGTCTTCGCACTCTTCGCCGCATTCGTCTTCGCCGTCTTCTTCATCTTCCTCATCGCCGAAGATGACTTCTTCCATGTCGGCCAGGTCGTCGTCAATGCTCTCCACGTACTCGTTCAGCTCATCGTACGATTCCTGGAGCTTTTCCATCTCCTTGGCCATTTCGCCGATCACATCAATGATCTCCGAAAGGAGCTTGCCTTCATTGGTATCCTTGTTCAATTGCATGCCTTGCGCCAAGCCCCTCAGGAATGAAGCCCGGTCCGTCAGATTGCTCATGGTTCTCTCCTTTTCCCGCCTTATACGGTTTGCCGATCAGGCGCGCTCCATGTACTCGCCCGTACGGGTGTCAATGCGGATACGGTCGCCGGTGTTGATGAACAGCGGCACCTGCAGGGTGTAGCCGGTTTCCACGGTAGCCGGCTTGTAGGTGGTGGAGGCGGTATCGCCCTTGAAGCCAGGCTCGGTATCGGTGATAAGCAGTTCCACAAGGTTGGGCGCTTCCACAGAGAAGGCCGCGCCTTTAAAGAAGCGCACGGTAACATTGGTGTTTTCCTTTACGAAGGGGATGGCGTCCTCTACCTGATCATGGTTGATGGGCAGCTGCTCGTAGCTTTCCAGGTCCATGAAGTAATACAGGTCGCCGTCCTTGTACAGGTACTGCATTTCCTTGGTTTCAATGACTGCCCTGGGCATTTTGTCTGTAGGGTTGAAGGTACGCTCTACCACAGCCCCGGTCATGACATTCTTGATTTTGACACGCACAAAGGCCGCGCCCTTGCCCGGCTTCACGTGCTGGAAATCCACAATATTCCACACGCCTCCGTCAAACTCAATGGTAATGTTCTTGCGGAATTCCCCAG
>JAEZJP010000111.1 GCA_023415715.1 Bacillota bacterium | reverse complement strand
TGTTTATTGTGTAAAGCCCAACCGTCCGGAAGCCGAGGTGCTTTCCGAGGTATCTATCCATGGCAATGAAGATTTGCCCAGGGCGGCGGAATCGCTGCATAATAAAGGCGTAAAGCTGGTGTTCATTTCCCTGGGCGGGGAAGGGGTATACTATGACGATGGACGGGAACGGGGGATACTGCCTTGCTGCCCCGGAAGGATTGAGAATACCACTGGCTGCGGTGACGCGTTCATGTCTGCGGCCTCGTACGGTTATTTTATGGGCAGGATGTCCAAGGAAATGGCTATGATGGGCCTTTCTGCTGCCGCGCTTTGCGCCGAAGCCAAGGGTGCCATCCGGGAGGATATGTCGTATCAATTATTGGAAAACAAAATGATGAATGCTGGAGGCGGATCCATTTGAACGAACACAAATATCTGCGTGTTGCCCCGGAAGTGCAAAGCGCTTTATTCCTGGGGAAGCCTGTTGTTGCCCTGGAATCCACCATCATATCCCATGGCATGCCCTATCCCAAGAATGTGGAAACGGCGCTGGCCGTAGAGGCAATCGTGAGAGATAGCGGCGCCATTCCGGCCACAATCGCCGTGATCGGAGGCAAGATTACCGTAGGCATCAGCAGAGAAGAAATCGAGTATCTAGGCAAAAAGGGCCTGTCGGTCACAAAAACCAGCCGCCGTGATCTGCCTTTCTTGCTGGCCCGAGGGGAGGATGGGGCAACTACCGTGGCTGCCACCATGATCGGTGCGCATTTGGCCGGGGTGAAGGTGTTTGCCACCGGCGGCATCGGCGGCGTGCACCGCGGTGCGGAGACCACGATGGATATTTCAGCCGATCTGGAAGAACTGGCGCAAACCAGTGTGATGGTGGTATGCGCCGGGGCCAAATCCATCCTGGACCTTGGACTAACACTGGAATATCTGGAGACCAAAGGCGTGCCTGTGATCGGATATCAGACGGAGGAACTGCCGGCTTTCTATACCCGACGCAGTGGATTCAAGGTAGACTGCCGACTTAACACCCCCGGGGAGATTGCAGCCGTCTTCCAGGCGAAAATGGATTGCGGTCTTGCGGGAGGCATGCTGGTCACAAACCCCATCCCGGAAGAATACGCCATGGACTTTGATATGATCAATAAAGCCATCGAAAGCGCCCTGGATGAGGCAAAGAAACTGAACATAAAGGGCAAAGAGATCACGCCATTCCTGCTGGACAAAATACAAAAACTAACCGGCGGGGAAAGTCTGGAATCCAACATCCGTTTGGTATTCAGCAATGCAGCGCTGGGCGCGAAAATCGCCTGCGCGCTTTCAAAGTAATTTAGAAAAACAGCGACACGGCACAGTATACCAAAAGAACAGCCATGATGGGGTTCAGCACTTTGGCATGGTTTTTCAAAAGTCGGCTGAACACCGTACCAAATGCCGACCAGCAAAGTGTGGCGGAAAAGCCTACCAGGGACAAAAGCAGGCCAAAGAGGATCACGTGCGCCAGGTCCTTGTAATAGGGTAGGATATATACAGACATCGAAGTGATGCCGTATACCATGATCTTGGGGTTCACAAACTGAAGCATCATGCCAGAAAGGAAGGTGCTTCTGTTTTTTTGTGCTTGCGGATCATGCATGGTGCTTTTGAAAATCTTCCATGCCAGATAAAGCATGTAGATTGCCCCAATAATCAGCATGGCCATTTTTATTTTTGGGATCACCGTGTACAACGCGGCACTGAAAAGCGTGCACAACGTCATAACGATAAAAAAGCCGCACAGGATGCCCACATTGAACGGGAAGCTTCTTTTGAACCCGTACATGCTGCCGTTGCTCATGGAGAGTATGTTGTTGGGTCCCGGCGTGTATGCCGTCACCAGGATATATGCCAGGAAAGCGAGTGGATTGGGCATTTGGTTTACCTCCCGGAACAAGTATGGTATACTGGCCATGGATAGGAATGGATATGCGATATATAATACGGTACGTGCAGTATAATGTCAATCGTTCCGGAGGGAAAATTTTATGGATGTGAACCGGACCATTGCCGGAAACTTCAAAAAGATACGCGAAGCGCGAAAAATGAGCCTGGACACTGTCTCCCGGCTGTCAGGCGTTTCCAAGAGCATGCTGGGACAGATCGAGCGTGGGGAAGTAAACCCAACCATCAGCGTGCTT
Source organism: Bacillota bacterium (assembly GCA_023415715.1). Lineage (GTDB taxonomy): Bacteria > Bacillota > Clostridia > Christensenellales > Aristaeellaceae > JAEWAH01. The sequence goes on along the minus strand of JAEZJP010000111.1, from coordinate 7,778 downwards.
TGGAAAATTGCCAACGGGTTGAAAATATCCTTTACATCCTTTTTGGAAAGGGAAACGGAAGAAACGGAGATCGTAAGGGAACAGGATATTATGCCTATGGTGGAGTGCGGCGGGCTGTTCATCAACCATCCCATCTTTCCCTTTGACGAAGAAAGGCGTTTTGAAATCTACCGCATCGGAATGCAGCCGAAATGTACGTTTGATTCTTCAGCGCATTTAAGCGGCACGGAGGAATATATCACCGTATTTATGGGAGAAGCTGTAGTGATCATCGATGGCAGGGAGGAGATTTTACGCAGCGGCGATTCCATACACTTTAAGGCGGATATGGTCCACGGGTACAGGAATGATGGGGATGTACCGGTGGAGATGAGCATGGTATTGTATTATCCGAGATAATCAATGTTCAAAAGCAGGCTCGCTTTACTTGTCGGGCCTGCTTCTATATGAATCTGAATAGAAAGGGATTTCGCGCCTGCGGGCGCGACCAAAGGGCTTTCCGATCGCCCTTTGGGAACCTTCGGAGATTACTTTGCGCTCTTAATGTCAAGCCACAGGGCGTTGTAGATCTCAATGAAATCCTGGATATCGTTGAAGTATTCGCATCTTTGCACCACTTCGGGGGCAGGGTTCATAACAGGATTGCTTTTGTATTCATCGCCCATCAGCTCGATTGCGCCGGCGTTGGGGGAGGAATACCATATGGCTTCGCAATTAAGCTTTGCGATGTCGGGCCGTGACATAAAGTTGATGAAGGCCTCCGCATTGGCCTTGTTCTTGGCGCCCTTGGGTATGACCATGGCATCCACCCACACGTTAGAGCCTTCCTTGGGCACCACATAGTCAAGATCCTCATTCAGGTCGATGGCATACTGAGCGTCTCCGCTCCAGACCAGAGCCAGGGCGGCTTCGCCGGCCACCATCTTATCCTTGGTTTCATCCACCTGATAGGCTTTTACGATGCCATCCTGCTTTTGCTTGATAAGAAGCTCTTTGGCCTTTTCCAAGGCAATGGGGTCACGTGTGTTCATGGATTCACCCAGGTACTTGAGCGTGATACCCATGGTATCCCGGATGCTATCCATCATAAACACGTTATTTTTGTACTTCGTATCCCAGAGGACGGACCAGCTGTCCACGGGTTCCGTGACCATGGTTTTGTTGTAGAGGATGCCCACGGTGCCCCACATGTAAGGCACGCTGTATTCGCCCGCGGGATCATAGGAAGCGCTGCGCAATTCCGGCAGGATCTGATCCACGTTGGTCACGTTGGCCAAATCGATTTTTTCCAACAGCCCCTTGGAAATCATACGCTCCACGCAATAATCCGAGGGGAACACTACGTCAAAGGCGGAGGGAGCAGCTTCCACCTGCACCAGCATATCCTCGTTGGTGGTAAACTTCATGTAATTGACCTTGATACCGGTCTCGGCGGTGAACATCTCCAGCGTTTGCTCGTCGATATAGTCTTCCCAGTTGAAAATGTTTACCACGCCCGCGCTTTCCGCAAATGTTGCGGCGGGAACCAGCATGCACGCGATGAGAAGCAAAGCAATCCACTTTTTCATGGGATACGACCTCCTGGTTTGTATTCTAGGTAGATTTATGCCTTGCGCTTTTGCGCAGAACATCATGTTGTTTTCTTTTCCGCCTTGGATGTGCGGCGGTTGACGGCCAGCAAAAGAAGAAGCAGAGCCACGAACATCAGCGCGCTCAAAGCATTAAGCGTGGGCTCAATGCCGATGCGGGCCTTGGAATAGATCAGTGTCGAAAGGTTCTGAACCAGCGGGCTGGTGGTGAAATAGCTGATGACAAAGTCGTCCAGCGATAGGGTGAAGGCCAGAAGAGCCCCGGTGACGACGCCCGGGCTGATCTCAGGCAGGATGACATGTAAAAGAGCGTACCCAGGCGTGGCTCCCAGGTCCAGCGCGGCCTCATAGCTGTACTTGTTCATTTGTTTGAGCTTGGGCAGCACTGAAAGGATCACATACGGCGTATTGAAGGTGATGTGGGCCAGAAGCATGGTCACATAGCCACGCTCCACCTTAGCAAAGAGGAACAGAAGCATCAGCGATATGCCTGTCACGATATCCGGCATGGTCATGGGCAGATTGGTCATGGTCATCATGACGGATTGCGGCCGCTTGCGCATGGCATGAATGCCGATGGCCGCCAGCGTACCCAGGATGGTAGCCGCGATGGCTGCCAGTATGGCTACGGTGAGTGTCACATACAGCGCGTCCATAATGGACCTGTCGTTAAACAGCGCGCCGTACCACCGCAAGGAAAAGCCTTCCCACTTGGCGCGGCTCTTTCCAGCGTTGAAGGATTGGAAAATCAGCACGATAATGGGGATATACAAAAACAGCAGGATGAGGGAGAGGTACGCATGCTTGATAAACCGCTTCAAATCATGCTCCCCCCTTCGCCTTCCGGGTCGGCCTTGCGCAAAATGCCAAGGCTTAAAAGAATCAGCACCATCATGATCAGGCTGAGGGCGCTGCCCACGTTCCAGTTGCCTTCGGTCAAAAACTTGTTCTCAATCAGGTCACCGAACATCATGGTATTTCCGCCGCCCAGGATACGCGGTATGAAGAATGTGGTGACGGAAGGCATGAATACCATGGTGATTCCGGAAATGATACCGGGAATGCTCAGTGGCAGCGTTACACGCAAAAAAGTCTTTACGTGGCTGGCACCCAGATCCTGGGCAGCTTCCAGGAGACGCACATCCATTTTCGTAAGGGATGTATAGATGGGGAATACCATAAAGGGAAGGAAATTGTATACCATGCCAAGCAGCACCGCACCATTGTTGTACATGAGCTGCACGCTTCCAAAGCCCAGTGACCTCAAAATGCCGTTGATCAGGCCCTGGTCTTCCAATAGCGACATCCATGCCACGGTGCGCAGAAGGAAATTCATCCACATGGGAATGATGAACAGCACCACGATGGTGGCGCCTATTTTCATTTCCCTGTCCGCCATGAAAAGCGCAGCAGGATAACCCATGACCAGACAGATCATGGTACACAAGTAGGCCATCCAAAGGGAATAGACCAGTGTGTCCACATTTACCGTGCCGCGGCGGATGTAGGAAGTATATTGATCGCCCATAGAAGCATAAATCTGGTTTTTGGCATGGTTGCTGTCCAAAAAATGGCTGAAATTGTCAAGGGTAAAGGCACCCGTTTTGTCGGTGAAGGCGTAGTAGCCAATGAGGATCACAGGCAGCACCGTAAACAGAATCATCCACAGCGTGTAGGGGGAGGCAAACAGCGAACGCTTTACGCCGCTGTTGCGGCGGATGGACATATACACCAGCGCAGCAAAGCCCAATAAACCAAGCACCATCAGCCACCATGCCCAGGAAGGAAGCTGCATGCCACTTATCAAGGCTCCATTTCCTCCTTGGCCTCCGCCATGGGCTTCATGATGTGGATATTGAAAGGTACGATGGAGATGCCCACTCTTGAGTTTTGCGGCTGCATGGTGGTGGAATGCACTTTGAAAGCGAACTCTCCGGCATCAATCATCATTTCATAGTGGACGCCCTTAAAAAGAACGCTCTTGACCGTGCCGGTGAGCTGGCCCACATCCTCGCCTACAAGCATCACATCCTCAGGCCTCACCACAACATCCACAGGCGCATTTTCGCCAAACCCTATGTCCACGCAGGGAAAATCAGTTCCGGCAAAGGACACCAGCTCGTCACGGACCATAGTTCCCTTTAGTATGTTGCTTTCACCGATGAAGTCCGCCACGAAAGCATTCACCGGCTCGTCATATATGCGCTTGGGATCGCCTATTTGAAGTATCTTGCCGTCGCGCATGACCACGACGGTATCGCTCATGGTAAGCGCTTCTTCCTGGTCATGGGTCACGTACAGAAAGGTAATGCCCAGCCGCTGCTGCATGTTTTTCAGTTCCAGCTGCATTTCCTTGCGCAGCTTCAGGTCCAGCGCGCCAAGCGGTTCATCCAGCAAAAGAACTTCCGGCTCGTTCACCAATGCTCTTGCGATGGCTACGCGCTGCTGCTGGCCGCCGGATAGGGATTCTACACTGCGCTTGCCGAACCCCTTCAGGTTCACCAGATCCAGCATGCCATCCACCCGGCGGCGGATGTCATTTCGGTCCACCTTTGCAATCTTCAGGCCGAAGGCGATATTGTCCTGCACGTTCAAATGGGGGAACAGAGCATACTTTTGAAAAATGGTGTTAACCTTGCGTTTGTAGGGTGGCATATGGGTGATATCCTTGCCTTCAAAAAGCACCCTTCCTGTTGTGGGATGTTCAAATCCGCCGATGATGCGCAGGGTTGTGGTCTTCCCGCACCCGCTGGGCCCCAGCAGCGTTACGAATTCCTTTTTACGGATATATAAATTCATGTTATCAAGCACCGTGGTACCATCAAAATCTTTCGATATGGATTCAATGTCGATCAGGTGCGCTTTTTCAACCATGGGGAGCGGTCTCCTTTATCGATGATAATACCCTCAAAACATGGGGGGTGTGGAGATCCACAAAACCTTGGCTTTGGATTTGCCTGCGTTTTTCAATTGATGGGGGGCGTGGGGATGAATACAGAAGCTGTCACCGGCCTTTGCCTTGTGCCTTTTGTCTCCTACAAGAATATGAATACTGCCGGTGAGGACATAACCGAACTCCTCGCCGTCATGGGGTGGAAGCATTTGCGTTTCTCCGTCTTCCGCCATCTCCACGAGTATGGGCTCCATGCTGTTTTTCTGGGCGCCTGACACCAGCCAGGTAATGCTGCCATGAAGCGTTTCCGCCTCCTCCTTAACAAACATGTCCTGGGAGGTATAGACGATTTTTTCTGCTTCCTTGTCATTGAAAAAGCTGGGGAGGCTGCTTCCCAGGCACTCCAGCATGTCGGTAAGCGTTGCAATAGAGGGTGAGGCCAGATCTCTTTCCACCTGGGAAATGAACCCCTTGCTCAGTTCACAGCGATCGGCCAGTTCCTCCTGGGTCAGATCTCTGAGCATTCGCAGGCGGCGCAGCTTTTCACCGATCTTCATAGGCTCATCTCCTTTTGGATGGGATTGTATCCTGAAAACAGCCTCACTTTTGTTTAATCCTGCTAAACTTGCAGTCGATATAGCGAGTTTAGCAAAAGTAAACCAAAAGGCTCGGCTTATTAAACCACAAACGTGGTTCTGTGTCAACATGACACTTACAGTTTTATGGATTTTTTATGTTCTCGAAATAATGATGATGAGTTTCGTACGTCTCCTGGCATATTTCGTAGCCGCATGTGTATGATTGGGGAGGCCATTCTATACAAAATAACCTGATTATGGTATGCTTGACGCATCAAGTGTGGGCGAAAATGCCCCTTTGAATAGGGAAGGAGATTTGCCATGCGATCCAGGTTGTCCGGCAAGCTGCTGGCTTTTCTTGTGGTTTTGGTTTTGGCGGGGATCATACTGCTCAGCGGCTTTTACCGCGTAGGGCAGGGCGAGGAAGCCATGGTCATCACCTTTGGCCGTGTTACCGCTACCCATGGGCCGGGGCTTTACTTCCGCATTCCTTTTGTGCAAAGCATCGTCAGCGAAAGCATCACAACCATTCATACCATGGAATACGGCTTCAGGACAAGAGAACAGGGATCTACTGCACAGGCCGCAAAGTATGATGACAATGTGGGTGAGCGTGTGATGCTCACCAATGACAACAGTATCGCGGAACTGGATGCCATCTACCAATATACCATACAGGACGTAAAGCAGTATTACTATAACATGGATGACCAGGAAGGCACGCTTCAATTGGCTTTCGAGGCGGTGATCCGCAGAAATATTCAGAACCTTACGCTGGACAACGCGCTTTTGAACAAGGAAGAGATCGAACGCGCTGTGTTGCCGGAATTTCAGCGGGTTGTGGACAGCTATGAAATGGGTGTGAAAATCAACAGCGTCCGCATTCAGAACATCACTGTGCCCAAGGCGGTTTCAGCTTCCTATGAAGACGTGAACAATGCCAAGAACGAAATGACAAAGCGGCTGGACGAAGCGGAAAAGTACAAGAACGAAGTTCTGCCCAACGCCCGTGCAAAAGCATACCAGCTGTTGCAGGAGGCTGAAGCCTATAAAGCCGAAACAATTGCCGCAGCGGAGGCGGAAGTGGCCGTATTCGATGCTGTATATGAAAAATACAAGGCAGCGCCTGAAATCACAAAAAAAAGGCTGTTGATCGAAACCATGGAGAGCGTACTCAAAAACAGCGGCAAAATCATCGTGGCTGACAATGACAGCAATGTGTTGAAGGTGCTGGACCTGAATGATGGGGATGTTCCCGTTGCGGCCATCTCTACGGAAGGGCAGTGATTGATATGCAAGACAGACAGACGGGCTATCAAAAACCCATAAATTATGAGAGCGAGCAGTTCAAAGCCTTTGCACGAAAGAACGGAATTCGTCTCTTTGTGTTCGGCCTTCTGTTTATTCTCCTGCTGGTTCTTTTGAACGAATGCTTTTATGTGGTCGGTGAAAGTGAACAGGCTGTTGTCAGCCGCTTTGGCGTGATCAAGAACATTGTCATCAACAGCCGCAACGACTTTCATGAAAAGTACGCCGACCAATTGAAGAATGAAATCACACTCTCTGGAAACGTGAAAATCGTTGTGGGCAGCGGTCTTCAATGGAAACTTCCCTTCGTGGACAAGGTGGATAAGTACTCCTCCAAACTGTTCACGTACATATCCGAGAGCGAGCTGGTCAACACCTCTGAAAAGAAACAATATTACCTCACCACCATGGCGCAATGGTATATTGCCGATCCTGCGCTTTTCAACCTGAAGATTGGAAGCATGACCAGTGCCCGCAATCAACTGGATAACGAGATCCCCCCAAAGATTGTGCAGGCCATCAACCGTATGACGGCGGAGGACTTTGTAAGCAACAAGGATGCGTTGAACAGCGCTTTGGCTGATAAATTGAAAATAATCAATGATGAAATGTGTTTACGGGGCATAGAGGTGAAGGATATCCAGGTGCACCGTACCACCCTTCCGCAAGCGAATATTGACAGCACCTATGCCCGCATGCAGGCCGACCGTGCGAAGGTTGCCCAGCAGCTGCGCAGTGAAGGCCAGGAAAAATACCAGAATGCCGTAGCCAGTGCCGACCTGGAAGCAAGAAAACTGGAGGCCGACGCCACCAGTGAAGCGGGACGGATCCGCGGCGAAGGCGATGCGGCCTCCCTGGAGATTTACGCCAACTCCTACGGAAAAGACGAGGAATTCTTCAGCTACTGGCGGTCTTTGCAGGCATTGGAAAAGTCTCTCAATCAAAACAGTACCCTGGTGCTTGATAAAAACCATCCCCTGTGGGGCGATTTGCTGACGTGGGCGACACAAAAATAATGCACACCGGCCAGACAATCCGGATGAGACGATTTCAAACGAGGGGGCTTCGGCCTCCTCGTGCTCCCCTCAAGTCAGCAGCTCATATTCCCTTATACCTCTTAATAGGATGAGTATTCTTTAGGGAAGGGTTTCCCTGTATCATATCTTTTTAAAAAGGATAGGGGTGGTTTGGTTGTCTTCATTTGAACGGTTCTTCCAGCAAAACGGGCAAGTTTTCCTTTGGATCATCGTCGCCATTGTAGTCCTGTTCCTCATAGCATTTGTACGAAACTACATCAAGGTTCCGCCTAACGTGGCACTCATCGTCAGCGGCCGGCGGAGAAAGTACAAGGTCAAGGACGATACGGGCAAGGAGATCGTGAAGGAGTTCGGTTACCGCATCGTTCGCGGC
>JAEZJP010000084.1 GCA_023415715.1 Bacillota bacterium | reverse complement strand
TTCCCCTGGAGGGGAAGCTGTCGACGTAGTCGACTGATGAGGTGTCGATTGACTAAAAAGGTATAGCAGCCATACACCTCATCCGGAGCCCTCTAGGGGAAGGCTTCAGCCCTCATGCAGTGATGGATTACAGCCTTTTAGGCTGGATTTTCTTTGCAGATGCAACCTTCCCATTGTCAAAGAAAGAGTGAAATATCTTGAAAACACTGCTGAAGAATGGCCTGATCATGGATGGAACGGGGGAGAAGGCGTATCCGGCCGACCTTTTGATAGACGGCGCACGAATTGCGGCCATCGGCAGCATGGATGAGTCATGTGCCGATCAGGTGATCGATGTGTCCGGTAAATGCATTGCGCCGGGTTTTATCGATGCACACTCGCATAATGATTGGTTTGCGCCGAGGCCCGATAACAGCCGCTTTTTTGCTCCGTTTATTCAGCAGGGCATCACCACGCAGGTCACGGGAAATTGCGGCTTTTCCCCTTTCGGCTTTGAACCGGATTCGCCCCATAAGGCGCTGCTAGGCAGCGGGCTTTTTTCCATGGAAGGGTTGGAGGAAGGCGGTTTTCCGTATCTTTCTGACTTTTTTGAGCATTGCAACAGATTGCCGGTGAACATTGTGCCTTTCTATGGGCACATGAGCGCCAGGATCTCTATCAGCGGATATGAAAACAGGCCTTTGACCGAACCTGAGCTAAAGCGCCTGGACGGCATGATGGAGCAGACGCTGAATGACGGCGCCGCGGGCATATCCCTGGGGCTCATGTATGAACCGGACCGGTACGCGCCTTACGACGAATTAAAACGGGCCGCCCAGATCACAGCCCGCCACGGCAAAATATTGAGCGTGCACGCCAGGGCATGCTCCGCTGCTTCCACCTCCTATCAGCCTCCCGTCGGCGGCCGGGCGCACAATTTGCGCGCCCTGGATGAAATGATAAAAATCGCAAGGGAAACGGGCGTGAAGGTGCAGTTTTCTCATTTGATATTTGTCGGCTCCAAAACATGGCGCACGGCGGATGAGGCACTGGAGTTGATCCGCAAGGCCAACGAAGAGGGCCTGGAATTTATGTACGATTCCTATTCCAAGACCTGCGGCGCGTCTATTATCACGGTCATTATGCCGGCCTGGTACTTAAGCCTCTCTCCTGAAAAACGGCGCTCCCCCATGGCGCGCATGCGCATTGCGCTGGAGATCGGTGTAACCAAGCGCATCCTGGGCTTTGATTTCAGCGACATTGTCATGGCATGGGTAGCGGACGGCCAGGAAGCACTTTGCGGCAAGAGCGTGCGTCAAATTGCCCAGGAATGGCGGATAGGCGACTTGGATGCCTACTTGAGACTGGTAGATATAAGCTGCGGCAAAGGCCGCGTGCTGATGCATAAGTACCTGACTAATGACATCCTGAAAAGGCTTATGGATGATCCCAATTGCCTGTGCATGACCGATGCCTGGCTGGAGGAAAAGGGAGCGCAAAATCCCGCGTGCTTTTCCAGCTTCCCTGAGTTTTTGCGCCTTTCCAGGGAGCGCGGTACGTTGGAAAAGACCGTCCGGCAGATGACAGGTGCGACGGCCGACCGCTTCCGTATTCCGGAACGCGGTTATCTGAAAGAAGGCTGTTTCGCTGATATAACAGTGTTCGATCCGAAGGAAATCAGGCCATCAAACATACCGGAAGGCAAGCCCCATGGAATCGGACAAGTGTACATTGCGGGACAGCCGGTGCTCAAGGACGGAGAGTTAGTAAAAGAAGCTTGCGGCCGGATGCTGTTGCAAAAAGTGTAAGTGTGATAGGTTCCTATTCAGGCCTCTTCCTTATGATAGCATTGATCCATTTCTCATCCTGTCTGCCTTCGCGAACATCATTGGATACTGCCATTTCTTTTATTTCCAGTTCTTTATGATGCGAAATGATGCCGGTCAGTCTTTCTTCCGTCAAATCGGTGAAGTATCTTCCGTTGCGCTCTCCCTCAAATGCGCCGTATTTGAAGGAAACATACATATAGCCGCCTGGTTTTAGAGAGCGGGATATCCTGCCGAATATGGAGGGCAATTGCAGGGAAGGCACGTGCAGTAACGATGCGCAGGCCCATACGCCGTCAAACATTTGATTATAATCTATCTTGTCAAATGTAATCTGGGCGACCTCCCGGCCGATATAGGCGCTTGCCATTTTGCAAAGCTCCGCGGAGCCATCCATAGCCGTTACGGCATAGCCCTTATCCAAAAAGTATTTGCTGTCCCTGCCCGATCCGCAGCCAAGGTCCAATATCGCCGCTCCCTGCTTCAGATACTTCAAAAAGGATTGACGGAGCAATTCAACATCGGCGTGTATGGTCCCCTGTACAAAATCGGCTGCCATGCTGTTGTAGAAATCAAGCGTTGTATTCATATGTACCCTTTCATACCGCTTACTGCTTCTTCTTATGGCTTACTGTTCTTTTTTCCTGAATTCGCCGGGTGTCAGCCCCAATTGACTTCTAAAGCACTCTGTGAAATAGCTTGAGCTGGAAAATCCAGTGGAAAGGGCAACTTCCGTTATGGACAGGCCGGGGCTTTTTAGCAACTCCATGCTCTTTTCAAGCCGGTACCGTGTAAGGAAACCAATGGGGGTCTGGTGTAAATGCTGCCGGAATATGAAGCAGCAGCTGCTAACGCTGACCCCGCCTGATTTTGCTATGCTGGCCAGGGTAATTTTCTCATAGTAATGCTGCTGCACGAAACCGATCATGTTTCGAAGGGATGAAATCCGCCTGTCCGCCTGTGCCGCCTGCTGCCCGGATTCCGGCATATGGCTGCTCAGCAGTGACGCGATTTGATAAGACAAGCTCTGTACCGTAAGGCCCAGAACCTTATCCTTGTTTGCATAAGCCTCCTGAATACCTTGAACGGCATCAAGCAATTCGCGCTGCCATTGTATCTCCCGGTGAAGAATCATGTGAGTAAAAGCCCCGTTTGACATAAGGGGCGTGATATACGTTTCCTCCAGATATTTGTCCGCACTAAGCAGGGAAGGATGGATCAGCAGGCAGATGTATTCGCTGTCGGTTCCATCGCCGGAGAAGTTATTATGCAATTGCCGGGCGTTGATAAATATGCCCTTTCCGCTGCCGACTTCAACCGTTTCACCGTTTACCGAGTACAACATATGCCCATTAAGTACATAGCCGAATTCAAGATCGTCGTGCCAATGGCAAGCGGACGCCATATTACGGTACACAGACAGCCAGGCCCTGCCTGCATACACCGGGTGGCCGGGAATGTTATAGTGCACGCGTTCGGAACAGTCGCTCATCAGATCAATGGAATGGAACACGCATCATCCCCCCTTCACTTGAAGGATTGTTATAAAAATCCGTTGGATATTGATAGCTTAGTACGCTATTCTGCAATATAATGATATCATGTTCTGCGCTGTATATCAAGCGCCAGGAAAGGATTGTACCTATGGCGTCTATTTTGCTTGCCGTAATTTATCTTGCCTTTGTAAGCATGGGGCTGCCGGATGCGCTGCTTGGTTCCGCATGGCCTACTATCTACGGCCGGATGAATGTACCGGTCTCATTCGCGGGCATTATCACCATCCTTATAGCGTCGGGAACTGTCATTTCCAGCCTTTTAAGCAACCGTATGCTGCGCCGCTTTGGAACCGGGACAGTGACGGTCTTCTGCACTTTCCTGACAGCGGCGGCGCTGTTCGGCTTTTCCGTTTCGAACGCTTTCTGGCAGCTTTGCCTTATGGCAATTCCCTACGGGCTGGGCGCCGGCAGCATAGACGCGGCGCTTAACAATTATGTCGCCCTGCATTACAAGTCCCGCCATATGAGCTGGATACACTTCTGCTGGGGTGTTGGCGCAACGGCCGGGCCTTACGTCATGGGAGCCGTACTGACGGGCGGGCAAGCCTGGAATGCCGGATACCGCGTGGTTGGCATCATCCAGGCCGTGATGACGCTGTGCCTTCTTCTTTCTTTGCCGGTATGGAAAAAAGACGGTTCGGCCGGGATTTCAGGCGGTTCCGCCGGCAATAATGTAACTGCCCGCCAGGTGCTGCGCCTGCCGGGCGCAAAGGCTGTACTGACTGCTTTCTTCTGCTACTGCTCCCTGGAATCCTCCGCGGGGCTATGGGCCAGCAGTTACATGGTGCTGAACCGAGGTATCGCAGCCGAAACCGCGGCCAAATGGGCCTCCATCTTCTATCTGGGCATCACCATCGGTCGCTTTTTTTGCGGCTTTGTAACCGATAAAGTTGGCGATAGAAACATGATCCGGTTTGGCCAGGGCTTGATGATATCCGGAGTTGTTGTGATGCTGCTGCCTTTCGGGAATGTGGTTTGCTTCCTGGGGCTTATCCTGATCGGCCTGGGATGTGCACCGGTCTATCCGTGCCTTCTGCACGAGACGCCGCAAAATATTGGCAAGGACAAATCCCAGGCCATCATGGGTATTCAAATGGCCTGCGCATACACGGGTTCCACATTGATGCCTCCATTGTTCGGCCTGATTGCGGAGCATATCGGTATAGCTCTGTATCCGGCGTATCTTATGATTTTTGCCGCAGTTATGCTGCTGATGATAGAAAAGCTGAATGCAGCCAACAAACGTATAACCGTACAATCTGCTGTATCCGAATGATTTGGGAGGAGAAGAACGGTGGATATGGGATGGATGCATATGAAAAGCCGCATGCAGCCTGCAAGGATGATGCGGATTCTGTCTGAAGACGCAGGAGTATATGAACAGGAACTTTTGCTTGCATCCCGTTTTTCCAAGGCACAAAAACAGTTGCAGCGTCACGGCTCTGTTAAGATAGGAACGGCGGCTGAAAAAAGTTGATATGAAAATACGAAAAGGTCCTGACTCTGTTTTGACAGAGCCCGGACCTTTTCAGTAATAAAAATCAAATGAGAGATCTCAAAGCGTATCCAGGATCTGCCTTTTGCTGTAGTCCATGATGGCATACGCGGTGGCATGATCAGTTCCAATCAACGCGCCACGCGTGATGCTCAGCGCTTCATAATAGCGCAGGTATTTAAAACTTGTGGAATGCTCCGCCAGCCATAATTTTTTGATGGCCTCTTTCCAAAGCGGGAAAGCATCGGTCACATCGAAATAGAAATAGGGAACAAAACCCTCGGCATCTTCCCAGTTTTCCGCAAACATGGTCCGGCCGATGGGAGCCGGTGGCAGCGGATGGTCAAACGTGGGAAGGGACGCAAAGAAGATGGCGTTTTTTGTGATGGTGTGCGCAGCAATGTGATCCTTGTGCAGGCTGTTCCGCCAGTGATACAGTACGGAATCCACTTTCTTTTCCCGCATGATCTGCGCAAGCTGAAGTTCGATTTCCTTGGACGGATACAGTTCCCCATCGGGTACGTCGAACACAATGCTCTCGCCGCCCAGCATTTTTGCAAACTCCCCGGCGCTTCCCACATTTTGCACTCTGAAATCGGATACCTTCATGCCTTTGGGCGTACCCCGCTCGCCGGCGGTCAAATCGACGGTGATGATCCTGTCCCCCTGCATGGCATGTTTTGCAAGCAGCATGCCGCAGGTGAGCTGCGCATCGCCCGTGTGGGCGCCCACAGCCATAATGGTCTTGGGGGTCTTTTCGTTCATAATGACACTCCTTCGTTATTCTTTTACGGAACCCAGCATAATTCCCTTCACGAAGTTCTTCTGAAGGAACGGATATACCAAAACGATGGGCACCACGCAGATCACCATGGCGGCAGGACGAAGCGTCAGCGACGTATAGGTGACCTCGCTCTGATTGATCTTCCCAAATACCGTTTGCGCCGCGGCTTCCGTCTGGTTGATCAGTGTGATCAGCACATAGCCCAGGGTTTTCAGGTTTTTGTTGGTTACGAAGAACGCGGCGTCCGTCCAGGAATTCCAGTGCCAGACGCCGGAATACAGCGCCATAGTGGCAAGTAAGGGCATCGATACGGGCACGATGATGCGGAAAAAGACCACAAGTTCGTTGGCCCCGTCGATCCTGGCCGCCTCCTCCAGGGAGTCGGGTATTTCCCTGAAAAAGTTGATCATTAAAATGGCATTGAATGCGGAAAACAGGTTGGGGATGATATAAACCCAGAATGTATCCATCAGCTTTAGGCCGCGCAAGAGCATATAGTACGGCACAAGCCCGCCGCTGAAATACATCACGACAATCATGGCCGTAATATAGAACTTGCGGAACATGAGCCTTGCGTGGGAACACGCGAAAGCGAACAGGCCGGTGAACATAACTGCGAGAATGGTTCCAAGCAGCGTGCGCGCCACCGTGACCAGGAAAGCGGTATACACATAATCGATGCCGAAAACGGCATTGTAGTTGTCAAGGGTGAATATCCGCGGCCAGAGGTAAATGCCGCCCCGCAAGGCGTCCGTTCCTTCATTGAAGGAAAGGACAACGGAATACCAGAACGGATAGACCGTGGCCAGGAAGACGAAGGTCATGATGATGCCAACCACAATGCTTATGATCCTGTCTTCCGCAGTGCGCCTTTGATGTCCGGGCCTATTCATGTTTCCGCCCTCCTTTCTAGAAGAATCCGTGCCCAGTGGTGCGCTTGCTGACAGCGTTGCTTATAAGCACCAGGAGAAGTGAAATCACCGACTGGAACAGCCCTACAGCTGTGGCGTACGAAAAGCGGAACTTTGTCAGGCCCATTTTGTAAATGTAATAGGGCAGCGTGACGGATCGGGAGTAGTTCACCGTGTTCCCGAAAAGGAAGGATTGGTCAAAATTGGAACCGCCCATGCCGCCGCTCAACAGCGATCCGATGGACAGGATCAGCACCACCATGATCGTTCCCTTGATGTTGGGCAGGGTGATGTGCCATATGCATTTTATGCGGGAGGCGCCATCCACCCTGGCAGATTCGTACTGGCTGGGATCGACTCCCGTCATGGCGGCCAGGAAGATGATGGACCACCAGCCCATTTCCTTCCATACATCCGTGATGACAGCCATGGTCCAGTAATAATCCTTTTCCGTAAGGAACTCCAATTTTTGATGCCCAAGGATGTGAAGCACCTCGTTGACAACGCCGTTGGATGTATTCAGGAACGTGAATACCAACCCATACACGATGACCCAGGAAATAAAGTGGGGCAGATAGCTAACCGTTTGCACAACGCGTTTTACTTTCGTGCCGCGCATTTCATTGATGGCTAGGGCGAACAGGATGGGTACCGGGAAGGAAAAAGCTAATTTCAGAAGGCTCAAAAGCAACGTGTTGCGCATGATGATGCCGAAATCGGGATCGCTGAAGAACGTTTTAAAGTGGTAGAATCCATTGTTTCCGTTGATGGGCGCCGTAAAGAAGCCTGCAAGGCCCATAGTGGGCTTGTAATCCCGGAAGGCAAGCTGCAGGCCGAACATGGGCAGGTAGCAGAAGACCACCAGGTATATGAATCCCATGATGGCGAACACCTGCAAAAGGCCCTGTGATTTAAAGCGCAAACACGCCTTGCGAAATCTGATTCCCCTTGACTTTGGGGGATTTCCGGATGCCAGCATAGAAGCCCTCCCTTTGCCTGAGCAACTTTTGCCCGGGCTGCAGGTAAACCTGGCAGCCCGGGATTGGGACAAGTTCTTATTGCTGCGCGAGCTTCGCTTTTACGGCCTGGTATTGATCGTTGATGAACTTGTTGTAGTCTGCAAGACCGGCCTTATCAAGGTCTGCAAAGTAGGTATCGATGACGGATTTGCATTCCTTTTCGGTCTTGGCGGTGATGGCCGAGGTAAAGCTGTTTTCCTTCAATGTATCGATGGCTGCTTTGATATCGCCCATCTGAGTGTTTGCCTCGGCGTTGCTGATCATGGCCAGGGCTACGTCGTAGCTCCAATAGGGCTTGTAGTCCAGCACCAGCTGCGCCACCTGGCCATACTTGGGATTGACGGCTGCTTTGGCGATGGCCTTTTGGTTCTCCGCCTCGAAAGTGGCCTGGAAGTACCAAACGTTGTCGCCGCGCTCTTTCCAGGTATAGGTGTCAAACTGGAGGGGGTAGCCGTCCTTCAGTTCGTAATCGAGGCCTTCTACGCCCCACTGGGTGAGGTGGTCGCCATAGGGGCTCTTCATGTATTCCATAAGCTGGATGAGGCGGCCAGGGTCTTTGCAGCTTTTGGAGATGTAGAATCCGGCAAAACCTCCGGAAGCATAGGTCAGCGCGCAGCGGTTTTCGCCGTTCACCGTAAGCTGCTTGCGGATGGCGGTATAGTACAGCTTGTTGCCTTCCATGGTGTCCAGCGCCTGGTTGATCTGATCCACATCGTACGCCTGTCCGGCATAGCAGAATACGTTGCCGGCCATCACGGCGGCCTTGGTCTTTTCAAAATCGTAGGTGAGGCCTTCCTGGCTCATGAGCCCTTCCCGCATCAGCTTGTTTTCAAAAGTCAGATAATCCTCCACGGGGGTACGCTCGGAGTAGGTGTAGACGGCGTTGCCGTCCACCACGGTGGACGTGCCCTTGGTGCCGTCGTAATCGATGCCGAAGGTCCAGGCCACGTAATCGCCGTTAAGCTTTTGCTGCAGGTAGGGGATCATGTCGGGATGTAATTCCTTGACCTTTTTCAGTACATTGTAGAAATCGTCCACGGTTTCGATAGCGGGGTTGCCAAGCTCCTGCATGATGTCATCGCGGAAGCTTAATACACTCTCGCCATAGCTGACGCCTTTGGTGGGATCATCCCAATAGGCCTGGTTGCGGACATGGGTATACAGGGTGTAGAAGTGGCCGTCTTCCTTGGTGGCCATGGCAATTTCGGAAGGATCGATCAAATCCATGAATTCGGGAGCATATTGTGTAATCAGCTCGTCCCAAGGCCAGCACACATCTTCATTTTCCAGCAGGTCGATATTTGTGTCGCCGTATACGAAGAACGCGTCGGGAAGTTCGCCCGTGGCGACGATGGTGGCCATTTGGTTTGCATCCTGGGATTTGCTTGCCTCAAAGGAGATACCGGTATCCTTTGTTACCTGCTGGGAGACATGGTCTGTTCCCCAAACATCAAAGGGCGCCCAGTTCATGTTGAAAAACAGCGAGAAGCTGGCGGGGGTTGTGTTCTTTTTCCAGGCGAGGTCTTCGGAGTCATAGGTGACGGCCGCGAGGCTGCCAAAAGGAACCAGCAGCAGCACGGTGAGGAGCAGCGCGAGCATGGAGATCCATTTCCTGTTACGCATGAGAAAACCTTCCTTCTTTTTATTTGCTATTAAACCGCTGCCTATGCGGTTAACAACTGTCGTTACAGAGGCCGCTCCATGATCACGAAACGGCGTGCAATGCGGAAACCGGCCCGAAGATATACGCGCTGGGCATGGTTGTCGTTACCTGTGAAAAGAGTGCTGAAAACAGCGCCTTCCGCAATGAATTCCTGCATGAGCAGGTTGAACAGCACCGTGGCGATGCCCCGGCGTTCGAACAGAGGATCTGTACAGATACCCGTAAACCAGCCCCTGCCGCTCTTTTGTTTATCCACGGGACCTGTGAACCCGACGATGTGTTTGTCACAGGTGGCCACCAGGATGGGCCTTGGATTTTTAGCTTTCGTCTCATCCTGCAATACCTTGCGCCAGTACTCGCTGCCCACCCGGTCGCACATCCCGTCGAAATCATAGTTCATCGAAACGTCGTAGCGGCCGGTATAGATGCCCTCGGCCTTCAGCTTCTCCTGCTTTTCCCGTACATCCGGCTGTTCCACATAATCCTTGAGGTTTAAATACATGGCAATTTCCCGGTATTTGTCTTCAAACCCGTTCTTCAAAAGGAACGGATGTCCAGGGCATTCCTCATCCATGCCTGGAGCGTTATTATGGTCATGGTGATCGGTGCCGGGTACGATCCAATCCAGATTGATGGGGTTGCCGTTGCCGCAGGCAATGCGCTTTTTGCCGCTTACCCTGAATGCATTCATCAACGCCTCAAGGAGCGCTGTGCCGATACCCTGGCGCCTCATTGCCTTGTCCACAAAAATGCAGGTGAGGAAACCCGGCGTGTTTTCGTGTGTCTCCTTGGGCAGGAAAATCTTTTTCGCAATCCCGCTTATAAACCCTATGATACGGCCATCCTCCACTGCGACAAGAGAATATTTGGGATCATAGTTGGGGTCATTCAGGAATTTTTTCTCAAAATACTCTTCGGTGAGGGGGTAAAACACCACCTCATGGGCATCCACGCTACCGTTCCAAAGCTCCATTACCCGGCCAAGGTCTGTTTGTTCCATGATGCGGATATCCATTGTGCGTTCCTCCTATTGATACAATTCGAAGGCTTGTTTCTGCCTTTTGAACTCCGCAAGCAAAGGCGCATAATACTTGATGATCCCTTGCGCGTCCAGTGCCCCTGACCTGTATGCGTCGGTGCCCAGAAGCTTGTCGATGGGAAAGCTGCCTTCCCGGCCGCTTTGTATCCACTCGAAACAATCGGGATGCAGGCGGCGGATTTCTTCCAGCAAAAGCATGCTGCCCTCAAAAACCTGTGCTGTGTTCCTGTCCAGGATGTGAACCTGCACGCCGCGGCATAGCTGCTTTTCATGCTTGCTGAAGGTGGGCACAAAGCTGGTCCGCCGAAAATGCAGCCCGGGAAGCTTAAAAGCTGCCATCCGCTTTTCCAGCTTCGCGGCATCCACCCAGGGTGCGCCAATCAGCTCAAAGGGGAGCGTCGTCCCACGCCCCTCGCTAAGATTCGTACCTTCAAACATGCAGGTGCCGATATAGGCCAGCGCCGCATGCAGCGTCGCGCAGTTGGGAGACGGCGCAACCCAGGGAACATCGGTATCATCAAGAAACATCGAGCGCTTCCACCCGGACAGCGGCACCACGGTAAGGGAAAGGTCTTTCAATTGGAGGTGGTCTTTTACCCACAACGCGTATTCGCCGATGGTGAGCCCCGTACGGGAGGGCAGCGCGTATTCCCCTACGAAGGAGTGGAACCTTTCGTTAAGGATCGTTCCTTCCACCCTTATGCCGCCGACGGGATTGATGCGGTCCAGCACAACGATGGGTTTCCCGGCTTGCGCGCATGCTTCCATGGCATAAGAAAGCGAGTACAGATAGGTGTAAAAGCGTACGCCCACATCCTGCATATCAAAAACGAGCACATCAAAGGCATCCAGCATTTCTTCTGACATACGCTGGGATTTGCCGTATACGCTTAAGACCATGACTCCCGTTTCGGGATCCTGATAGGTGTCGATATCCACACCCGCCTGGGCATCGCCACGGACGCCGTGTTCACAGGAGAACAGCGCCGTGAGGTTGTAGTTTTCATGAAGGACGTCAATGCCGGATCGAAGAAAATGCGTGATGCCCGTGGGGTTGGTCATCAGCCCTACACGCTTTCCCTTGAGCAGATCATGGACCGTATTCAGGCAATCAAGGCCGGACAAAACGGTGTGACTCATGGCAGTTCCACTCTCTTCTGTTTTTTAATATTCCAATATTTTTGTAATATAAAGCTATTATTAATACAATGATTCAATAATAGGCAGTAAATATATAGCAGATTCGAAAAATATTCTAAAATAATAGTACCATTAACCCTTGGGCCTGTCAATGGTTCCATTATTCCGACATTCCTGTAATTACTCTTGTTATGATGCAGTGTTTGTGCGAATCATTTCAGGCTGTAACCTACCTGCAGATTGATCCCTTGGTTGTAATCGCCGAAATGGTTGCCGAACAGGTTGATGCCCAACTGTTCGCCGCCGTCTATCGGCACCTCTACGCGAACGGCGATCATATCTTTTTGGGTAAGCGCCAAGTCAGTAAGGGTTGTATTTCCTACGCGTTCCTTCTGCACATAGGAACCGTTTGCATCCACCCGCCATGTGAGCAATTCGCCGTGCTGCGTGGCCACATTGGGCCACCAGGCGGGATTGAACGTTCCGCGCCGCCCCTGGCTGTCGCAGGTGCACGTATGCACTCCCAGCGGGCGGTCATTAATAAAAACACGGACGTCGCTTTGCCATACCTCAAGGTCCGAGGGCGCCTGGGAGCAAGCCTCAAAGGAAACCTCCAGCCAGTGGATATCGATCTCCTCCATGGAAAGCATGGAAAAGTGATATTCAAGATATCCGTTTCTAAACCACAGGATCTCCGCATTCAGCCGCTCGGGCAGGTGGAAGCTGCGGGGGTTGTTGTACGCGCCGATAGGGGCGTTGTGGGAGGCCAGGCCGCAGGCGGGTGTAATCCCCATAGCTGCGCTGTATGCGCCGATGGGAAGCTGCTGCATTTGAACCCGCTGCATGGTGGCGCCTGCCTCATTGAGCTGAAAGACAACCTCGTTTTTATCCCTGGTACACATTTTCATCGTGCCGCGGAAGCTGGGCTGCTTTGCACAAGTGATGAGCCCGGCTTCCTCCAGGGTGCAGATATGCATGGCTGTGGAGGATATAGGAAGATCGATGGCTTTGGCGATCTCATTGACGTTCATGATGTTGTTGGTGCCAAGCAGCTGCAGTATTTCTACGCGCTTTGGCGATGAAAACGCCCGGGCCACACGGCATAGTTCCTCCGGGTGGGCAATGCTTAAGACAATATATCCGGACTCCTTTTTTCCAGCCACTTAAGTGCTCCTTTCCCCTTATGCAGACCGCATACAGAGTTTAATAGTATTGTACTTCCACTGGATCGCGTTTCTTTGCCGACTCCATGATTGCAAGGATCACCAAACTGGTTTTTGCGGCATCCTCCATGGTCACCAGGGACGGCTTTCCATCCACGATGCAGTCGATAAAGTAACGTATGCTCTGATAGCTGAAGCCCGCCGCCTGCCCGTGAATGAAATTCTTCACCAAGATGTCAGGGCGGTCGTTCTTGTCTTCGGTGAAGCGCTCGATCATGGTGCTGTTGCTAAGGTCAAGGTTGATCATGCCTTTGGTTCCCATAAGGTTGAATTTGATATCATTGATGCAGGGATGGGTGTCTGGGGTGATCCAGCCGTTTTCCATCTGTGCGATAGCGCCGTTTTCAAATTCCAGGGTGGTCATAAAAACGTCGTCGGTCTTTACGCCGAGGCCGTCGAGAATGCCCCGGCGGGAAACGCAATACACGCGCTTGACCTCGCTGCCCATGATCCAGCGAAGCGTATCCACGCTGTGGGACCCCAGGAACCACAAAATGGAGGACTGCGCCGCCCAGGGCAGCATCTGCGTTGCGACATAGCGGATATCGTTCAGACGGAAGTATGCGTGATAGGGAGTGCCCAGTTCCCCGTTTTCCACGGACTGCTTTGCGGAAACAAAGGGTGGGGAGAACCGGTTATGCAGGTCCACAAGCACCCGGACGCCGCTCTTTTTGACGCTGTCAAGAATGGCCATCACGTCTTCCCTGGTTGTGGCCAGGGGCTTTTCGCAAATGATGTGCTTTCCCGCGTCGGAAAACGCCACGCATAATTCCCGGTGGAGGAAATCCGGCGTCACCACCGCGGCGACATCAAAGTCTTCATGCTTTAATAATTCCTGGTGGCTCGCATACACATGACCGTCGCCGATGTTAAACTTTGCGGCGAGAGCCTTGGCCTTTGAAATGTTCACGTCGCAGACCGCGGATACTTCCACCTGCGGATGCTGCTGATAGATGCTGGCATGTGTCTGCCCCCAGATCCCCGCCCCTACGATGGCCACTTTTACTCTTGACATATTATTTTCCTCCGTTTGATACATACGTGTACAAAATGCCTTTGTACTGAATCTGATTATTTTGGAACGATCACGTCTTTGTGTTGACCCAAGTGTATCAGGTATTATATGGTTAGTCAACCGTTTTCTTTGTATTACGCAAAGAAATATGTGCCAAATGTATTCATTTCAGACCAAATGTCACATCTGCCTGTCCTTATTCCAGGTTTTCTGGAGTATTCAGCGTTTATAAAAATATCAACAATTATCAAGGAACACCTTCAGGTTTTCTGTAGGAGTATCAGTATGCTTCCATGAAGCGGCATTGTCTTCCGAACCGTATTGTGTTTCCGGCAAAAAAGGGAAAGCCCTGAAAGCACTAAGCATTCAAGGCTTTTCCTGTAATATTGGCAAAGAACGCTTTGCCGCACCTTACTCGTATTCCGCCATCAAATGGTATACCATTTGCGCGTCCAGCCTGGCCTGTGGTATCAGCGCCACAGGATCCACCATGTGGCCGTCCATGCGTGAAAGACGCTGGGGTACGTAATGGGCAGCCACGTGATGGGCATAGTGCAAATAGCAGTCATAGGCCAAATCTGCATATTCCATGGCGCGCGCAGCTTGCTTTGGGCCTTTGCCCATTACTGCCCGCTGGGTGGCAAGGGCGGCTTCCACCTTGGCGGCATAAAAGCGAGCCAGCAGCGCAAAGCCCCGGCAGTCGGAGAGCAGGGCCGCCAGTTCGCCCTGCGCCTCAGTAAATGCATCCAGCATTTCTTCGGCCTTCAAGGCGCGGTCAAGCAATTCCTTCGCCACAGAATCCGGTGTGATCTTGTCCTTGGGGATTTCCTTGCCCTGATATTCCATAAGGCATAATTCACGAACGCCAAGATACTTGCTTCCGGGCTGGGCTGGGGTCATAATGTAGTCATGCACGTCATGGAAGGTGACTTCGCCTCCCATATGCGCCACATGGTTCGTGCTGGATACGCTGCAGTTGGCCTCCGGGTAGTGCTGGAAGTCAAAATCATGCCAATGCATTCGGTTCATGAGGGGGATGACCATGGATACCGTTTCGCAAAGAGCGAATACACGCTTGGCTTCCTCTTTGCCGCACCCAAGGCGCGCAGCCAATACGCCCACGAAATAATCATCCGGCAGATCCTTTTCATAGGCCAGGTTGCCCCAGATAGCCATCATGTACCATTGCCGGTCCAAAACGGTACGGCGGGGGAGACGGCCTTCCTGTTCACGGCTCAGGTAATCGCGGCCAAGGGTATAACCGTCCGGCCCCATCATAAAGCCGCGCAATACTTCACCCGGCATGTTTTGTAAATATTCCCGGGCAAAGTTAACGCCGCCCCAGCGCAGCATGTAGATGTCGTCATTGCGCACGGTGAGCCAGGTTTTGTACCCTTTGGGAATGGAGGCAAAGAAGGCGTCACCAAAGTGCGGCGTCGTATCCGAGTACATGTGGGCCTGGGAATACTTGAAGCTGAAGTCCAGCGGCACCGGCAGGCCGGAGAAAGCCTCCAGAATCTCCGCCGCGCCGCTCATGTGCTGGCGGTGAATGAGGGTAAAGGGCCGGCCGCTTTCTCCTATGGCATCCTTGATGCCCGCGCCGTAGGTATCCGCCAGCCACTTTACATCAAAGCGCAGGTCCGGCTGCGGCTCCCAGCCCACTGTCATGCGCTCGCCGGCTGTAATACCGATTCCTTTGAGCAGCGGATAGGTGCTTACCAATGATGCGACGCTTTTGCGGAAGTAATCTTTTGTGACGGGGTTATTCAGGTTGCAGTCGATGCCGTAATCCGTATGCTCCGTACCGTATACGAACACGTTCCATGTAAACACATAAAAGCCGATGCCCCTGTCCGCACCATATTGCATGACACGGCGCCAGAATTTAATCTTCTCCTCTATGGTCATGGTGCGAACCGTTTCAAGGTTTCGCGAATGCCGCTTGCCATACATGCCAAGCCCGGCCAGCGTGGCGCCCGTCACCGGCTCCCTTGTACGCATAACATCCGCAAGCGCAACCTTTTCATAACCGGGCACCTGTACCATGGAGGGGAAGGGATGCAGGCTCCATAAGGACACGGCATTGAATTTGTTCTCCGCCAGATCATCAAGATACGTGCGCCAGAAGTCCATCTCCCACATGTGGGGTATATTGTGCCATGCGCTGTCGGATGCGTCGGAATAGCTGGGGGTGCGGGCATCCAGGGGAATATTGAACTTTATACCGCGCTTTATTATGCTTGGCGCGTGCTTCCCAGCTGGCCAGATGCTTTCCGCCTTTTCTGCCCTGGCAATGTCAATCAGGCCGTACATGCAGCCGGTTTCATCCCCGGAAAGCAGCCATCCGTCCTCATACTTTTCCAATATATATCCCTGGTCAGGAGGCGTTTCATGCGTCTGCGAATGATCATAGTAACAGGCCGTGCCCTTTTCGTCTGACAGGTTGCATACGGTCAGCACTTCTTTTGATGCAAGCCCGCTTACCTTTTTAAGCCCGAATTCAATTTGCGGCGTAATGCCATATACCTGAATATTCATGTAATGCCTCCTCAGGTCTTTTGAAGCTTGACGACTTCCCAAACATCCAGCCTGTCAAGGGTAAATTCCGCCCAGCCATCCTTTAAGGATACGGCGACGGGCTTTTTGCCAAGCAGCGCCGCAGCCTTGGGAGGCGTGCCTTTGTCCCAGCGCACTTTGACGGTGATATCCGTCAGCTGTACGTTTGTATCCAGCGGCCGCTGGCCCACGCCGTTGACCAAGTGGATAAGCGTTGCGCCTTCATGTTCATAGCCCATCAATTGCAACCCGCGCACATGGGTGCAGGATATGTGCTGTTCACCGCCCAGCAGCATTCGGATGGTGTTGCCCGCCAGCATGCCGTGCTCTGAAAGCTTGTATGATGTAATAAGCCGCGAAAATTCAAATGGCATTGTAAGCACCGCGCCTTTGCCCACTTTATTATACAGGCAAAGGGGCAGATCGCTTTTGGGATTTGGAATGCTGGCCCGCTCCGGCGGCGCGCCAACCGCCTCCAACGGCGCGAAGGGGGGGACCAGCGTGGCCAGGCACTTAACACCCGGCAGCGGGTGCACATACTGTACCACGCCGCGGTGGGCGATTATCGGCGTGCGCTCAAAGCCCGCGGCCAGGGGGTTGCCCCCTTCCGTTTCCTCAAAGCGCAAATAGCTGGCTACAAGGCTTTCGCTGGCTACCAGCTCTTGATCAATGCCCAGCATGCATCTGGCTTCGTCCGTGATCACTGATGGGATGCCTTCCACCAGCACGCGCCCGCCCGCTTTCAGGAACGCATCCAGCACCTTGGTCATCGCTTCATCCAGACGGTTGCCCTGGGGGATAACAAGCACCTTGTATTTCTCTAGCCGCCCGCCCAGTACCTGCTCCTTCAGCAGCACGTCAAATAATACTTGCTGGTCGATGAGCGCTTCCGCCCAGCCCTCGGCCGCGTTGCCAGCCTGGCCAAGGAAAGCCTTCTCCAGGCCGCCTTTTCCCTCCATGCTCCACAGAAGCGCCACCTTGGCAGTGGAGACCGCCCAGTGCATATCTTTCTCCACCGCCTGGATGTTGTGATTGATTTCGCTGACACAATCCAATATCCTTTTATCCGGTATGGTATCGCAAAAGCCGGTGATGGAATGCCAGATCATGCCGCCGTTGGCGGGCACCTGGCTCATCCAATACCTGTACTCCGCGGTTGGCAGTCCAGTATGGCGCCAATCCATGCCGGGACAGGAATGGATGATGCCGAAGGGAACGGGTGCCTTATCCGGCTCGGAGCGGCCCAGGCGGATGCATAATGCGGGCTTCCAGCTTTGGGGTATGTTCTGCCAGCCTAAGGAAAGCACATCCTGGGGCTCGCAGCAGATCATATCGCAGGTGGCCAGGCGGTCGAACAGGTTGTCGTGGGAGATGGCATAATATAGTATCAGCGGGATGCCGGGCTTGACCGCCTTGACCTGCTTGTTCCACTGGTCCACGCAGTCACGAAGGATGCGGCTCATCCAATCCAAAGCGTACTGGCTGGGGTCCGACGGCAGGGGCTGCCCGTAATAATCCATATATTTGCGGCGGCAGTTATCGCAGCTGCAGGGGCCGGGATGCGGAGCGTTGAAGAACACACCGTCGATATCGTACCTTTCCAGGGATTCTTTCAGTACCTTCAGTGCCACATCGCCGTTGCGGTAGCCGCCGTTGATACAGGTGGTGTATAGCAAATCCCACTCACCGGGACGGAGCGCGCCGGTGGTAGTGGCCGTACCATCTTCCTTGCGGGCAAACCACTGGGGCCGAAGCTGGTACGCCTTGTCGTAAGCCTTTGAAAAATCATAACGGGCAACCAAACGGATGTTGCGCTTATGGCATTCCTCTATCAGCCGGGCCAGCAGATCATATTCCTTGGGCAGGTAGGGATTGACATAATGGAAGGGTACCTGGCTTTCATACCAGGCTACGATGCCGCCCACATTCATAACCAGCACGTTCCCGCCCATGTCGTACGTCTCCAGGGCGATCTTTGCGGGATCCATTTTGGGGGTATCCAGCACCTGCAAATTGGTTTGGATAACGCGTAGCGGTTCTTTCCACCATAACGGCTGCGGCATGTTTGTTCTCCTTTCGCATAACCTGGCATGAATGAGGAGGGCAGGGCATGCACCCGGCCCTCCTTTACTTTTTGGCGAGGCTTTTTACTTGTTCAGGTTATTGTAATAGGCGGTCAGCTCCTGGAAGGCCTGCTTGAATTCCGGCATGGCGCGCAGGTTTTCCACATAGGCCTTGTATTCGTCCATGGTGATCTCGCCAAAGATCGCCTTGGTGCCCATGGCTGCCCATTCCTCTTCGTAGCTGGGCCAGGTCTGGGCCCAGGTATCGCTGATGGCATGGGACATGAACTGGGGCAGGCCCAATTCCACGTACTTTTCCACTTCCTTGCGCTTCATCTCGTTGTAAGCGGCGGGCGCATTGGCGGAGTCAACCTTCACCCATTTGCCGTAGTTGAGCACGCCGGCGCCCTTGCTGGTCACGTTGACTTCCTTGGTGCCCTGTTCGGTCATCTTTTTGCTGCCGTCTTCCAATACGGTGTGGTGGACGCCTTCCACGCCGAAGTAGGCCAGCTCGAAGGCTTCGACGGAAGCGGACTTTTCAAAGTAATCCAGGATCTTGAGCATCTTTTCCTCAGGCACCTTTTTGGAGATGTAGAAACCGCCGGATACGCCGGTCAACAGTTCGATGGCATAGCCGTCCGGGCCTTTGAGTGTCAGGTTGATAAGCTCGGCTTCGGGCTGGATCTTTTTCAGCGTCTGCTCCCAGTCGTAATCCCACCAGATGCTGCGGGGATAGGAAGTGCCCATGCCGCTGGTGAACATTTCGATAGCCTGATTGTTCTTGATGGCAGGGAATTCCTGGGCCAGCGTGCCGTCCGCATAAAGATCGCGGAAGTAGGCAATAGTGGCGGTGGTAGCGTCATTCAGTTGGGTGGCGATGTATCCGCCGTCGGCGTCAAACTGGGGCTTGAATGCACCAAACGCGCTGGTAATGGGGATGATGGGCAGGCCGTTGGTGCTGCCTACCGCGATCAGGCCGATGGTGTCATTCTTGCCGTTGCCATCGGGGTCGGAAGCGCAGATCACCTTCAGGGCTTCACGGTATTCTTCCAGCGTGGTAGGCACGGGCAGGCCGCACTTGTCCAGCCAGTCTTTGCGGATCTTAAGCCCGTTGTCGGTTTGCGTGCGGGAGCGGGGCACGGCATAGATGCGGCCGTCCACCGTCAGGTACTTATAAGCGCCTTCCACCTGGTTCTTGTACAGGTTGGGATATTTGCTGAAATCGCCCAGGTAGTCGGTCAAATCCCAGAATGCGCCCTGCTTGATGGCGTTGATCAGGGTGGGGGTGCGTACGTCCGGCACGGAGGAGACCTCGGGGATATCGCCGGAGGACAGCTTCAGGTTGTACTTGGTGTGGAAATCGCCTGATGGTACCCATTCCACCGTCAGCTTGGAATTGGTCAGTTCCTGCCAGGCAGTCCAGAACGCGTCGGAAAGGGAAGGTTCGTCGGAATACAGGGGAATAATCATGTTGATTTCCAGCGGCGCCTCCGTGGTAGCAAACGCCGGGGCAGAAACGAGGCCAAGGGTCAGGATCAGGGTAAGGACCAATGCGAACAACCTTTTCATTTCTCTTCTCCCTTTCATTTTTATGATGCAAGCGTACAACGCTTGTACATACATAGGTGTTAGGAAACGGTACGCTCCTAACCTTTGATGGAGCCGACCATAACGCCCTGGGCGAAGTACTTTTGAAGGAAGGGATATATCAGCAGAATGGGCAGCATGGCGGTAACGATGGCCGACATCTTGATCGTCTCCTGAGGCAGAACCTTCTGGTCCGCCAGGGGGCTGAAGCCCATGGCGTCAGAATCGATGATCATGGTCTTGAGCAGCACCTGCAGCGTCCATTTGCCGGAGTCCGTAAGGTAAACCATGGCGTTGAAGTAAATGTTCCAGTAATAGACCGCAAAGAAAAGAGTGAAGGTGGCAAGGCACGCTTTGGACAGCGGCAGTATGATGCGGAAGAAGCACGTCCAGTCGTTGCAGCCGTCAATGCAAGCGCTCTCCTCCAGTTCTTTGGGCAGCGAGTTCATAAAAGAGCGCACCACCACCAGGTCCCAAGCGCTGGTCAGCGCGGGTAAAATCAATGCCCAGTGGGAGTTCATCAGCCCCATGTTTTTGATCAGCAGGTAGTTGGGCAATATGCCGGCGTTGAAGATCAGCGAGAATACAACTATGCCCGACAGCAGCTTGTTGCCCGGTACCTCTTTGTGCGTAAGCCCGTAAGCAAAAGTGAACGTCACATATACGTTGAGCACCGTGCCGATCAACGTGACCAGGGCCGTATTCCCTATGGCCCGCATAAAGTTCTGGCTATGAAAAATGTACTTGTATCCTTCCAAGGAAAAACGGTCCGGCAGCAGATAAAACTTCATGGGAACATAGCTGTCCGGATGGGTAAAGGATACGCTGATTACATATAGGAACGGGAATAGGCAAAGCAGCATGAT
>JAEZJP010000076.1 GCA_023415715.1 Bacillota bacterium | reverse complement strand
ACCAGATACTGATCTGCGCCATGACGGCCTGGTTTGTGGCCCAGGCGCTGAAGGTGCCCATTTACTTTCTGGTGGAGCATGAGTTCAACTGGCACAGATGGCTGGGCTCCGGCGGCATGCCCAGTTCTCACAGCGCGCTGGTGGTTGCTTTGACCGCCATGGTGGGGGCAAGAATGGGGTTTGACACGGCGGAGTTTGCCATATCCTTTGCCCTTTCCATCATTGTGATGTATGATGCCGCCGGCGTACGCAGGGAAACAGGCACCCAGGCCGCGGTCATCAATAAAATACTGCACGACATGCTGGTGGACGGCAAGCATATTACAGAAGAAGAATTGAAGGAACTTGTGGGCCATACGCCCCTGGAGGTTTTTGCCGGCGCGCTGCTGGGGCTGATCATCACCGGGCTGTTCCTTATATGAACAACATTAGGAGGAAGAACAAATGGATCACTTTAAGGAAGAGATCGTGGTCAAGAAAAACAGAGGGCTGGACGAGGTGCTGTACTTCGTTTCCGCGGTGTTCATGGTGATCATGGCGCTTCTCGCCGTGATACAGCTTCAATTGCTGCTGACATCATTCAATCTTTACTCCGTAATTACAGTACTCATCTGCGGCGGCAGCGCGGTTCTCTTGTTTTTGCGGCGTGACAGGCTGCGCACGGAGTTTGAGTATACCTTCACCAATGGGGAAATGGATTTTGCGAAGGTGTTTAACAACCAAAAGCGCAAGAATCTGGGCACCATGCGCGTAAAGAACGTGGAAGCCTTCGGCCCGGTATCCTCCTCCACCTTCCAGCGGTACATTTCCATGCCGGGCATCAAAAGAGAGCACTGGTTTTTGAACCGCGGTGCGGAACTGTATTACTTCTATTTTGTGAAGGATGCCAACAAGCGCGTTATCATTTTGGAGCCTTCCGAAGAAATGGTGGAAATGATCAAAAAATACCTGCAAAGGGGCGCCTATCAGGCATAATGGAAGCATATCTGGACAACAGTGCCACCACAAGGCCGTCGCAGCCGGTAATCGATGCAGTTACGGCGGCCATGCGGGATGGCTATTTCAACCCCTCCTCCCCCTACGGCCCTGCTCTTCAAGCGGAGAAGCGCATGGATGATTGCCGTGCGCTGCTTGTGAAGCTGACGCAGGCCGGGGCGGGGGAGGTGATTTTTACCTCCGGGGGCACCGAAGCCGACAACCTGGCGATACTGGGGTACCTGGCTACCGTCAAAAGGCCGGGGAAAGTGCTGTATTCGGCGGTGGAGCATCCTGCCGTGAAGCAAAGCTGCCTTGCGGCGGAGCGAATGGGGCACAAGTCCGTCGGCATTCCGGTTTTACGTGACAGCACTTTAGACCTTGACGCGCTGGCATCGCTTATGGATGACAGTGTGCATTTGATCTGCGTGATGCAGGTGAACAACGAAACGGGGGCCATACAGCCGCTCAAGGAAATCGTTTCGCTCAGGGACAGGCTGTGCCCCAAAGCTGCGATCCATGTGGACGGCGTGCAGGGCTTTTTGCGTGTACCCTTTTCCATGCAATCGCTGAACGTGCAATCCTATGCGCTTAGCTCCCACAAGCTGCACGGCCCCAAGGGAGTGGGCGCGCTGATCCTTCAAAATGGACACAAGGTGGCCCCGCGGGAGTATGGCGGCGGCCAGGAAAAGGGCTTGCGCTCCGGCACGGAGAACACGCCGGGCGTTGCCGGGCTTTACGCCGCGGTGGAAACGTACCCGGAAAATGCTGCGGAAACGATGATGAAGCTCAAGCTGCGGCTGTATGAGCTTTTGGCCGAAAACCTTCCCGGTGTCAATATCAACGGACCAGATTTGGGAAGCAACGCCTGCGGTCCGCACGTATTGAACGTGTCGTTCCGCCCCGTACGCTCGGAGACCATGCTTTACGCCCTGGCAGGGGATAACATTTACGTCAGCATGGGTTCCGCCTGTTCCTCCCGCAAACAAAAGGTGTCGGAGACTTTAAAGGCCATGGCCGTTCCCCAATGGGACACGGAATGTGCAATCCGTTTCAGCCTCTCCCCCTATACCACCGGGGCGGAGATCGACTATGCCGTGCAGCGGGTGAAGGAGCATTATCAAACCTTATCGAAGTTTGTGAGAAGATAGGGCACAAAGCAGGATTTATTGGTTAAGGTCAATTCAAGGCCAATGTCAATATAATGGCCATTTACTTATAAACATGCTTCCGAAGGTCCAGGGTGACAGAGCCGAGCGCCGCTAGTAGCGGATGAAGCGAGGCGGAGGAAACGGGCGAAACGAGCGCAAGGAGCGGCAGCGAACTGGCGCGACGATTGAGCACGTGGGAGGAAAGCCCTGGTCGCGTCCGCAGACGCGAAACCCTTAAATTGATGGCAGCAACCAGTTGGTTAGGACAATAGTCATTTCAAAGGAGTTTTCTAGATGCGTGATGTCCTCCTTGTCCGCTTTGGCGAGATTTATCTGAAAGGCCAGAACAGGCCTTACTTTCTGCGCATGCTGGTGGAAAGGGTCAAGGCTTCTGTTAAGGAGGCAGGCGGGAACGTGTGGCTGAACGACAGCCGTGTGTTTGTAAGCGGCGCCGACATGGACGAATGCATCCGCAGGGTTACAAAGGTTTTCGGCGTGCATTCCGTGTGCCCCGCAGTGGAAATGGAGAAGGCTGATTTTAACGCACTGTGCGAAGCCGCAGCTCAGATGATGAGGGATGTGAAAGGCACCTTCAAGGTGTCCGCACGCCGCTCCGACAAGCGCTATTTCCTTGATTCCCCGGAAATAAACAGCCGCATGGGCGAATACATTCTTAACAAATTGCCCGGCCTTACGGTGGATGTGCATACCCCAGAGCACGTGCTGAACGTGGAAATACGGGATATGGCCTACCTGTACGTCAAGACCATCATGGGCGCCGGCGGTATGCCGGTGGGCACCAACGGCCGGGCCACGCTACTACTCTCCGGCGGTATCGACAGTCCTGTGGCTGGGTATATGATCGCAAAGCGTGGCGTGCAGGTTTCCGCGGTCCATTTCCACTCCTTCCCCTACACCAGCGACCGGGCAAAGGAAAAAGTGCTCTCTCTGGCCCGCATCTTATCCGAAAGCCTGTGCGGCGTTCGTGTGTATGTGGTGCCCTTCACCCGCATTCAGATGGAGATCCACGAAAAATGCCCGGAAGAGTACACCACCCTCATCATGCGCAGGTACATGATGCGCATCGCAGAGCGTGTGGCGAAACTGGAGCGCTCCAACGGCCTGGTCACCGGCGAAAGCATCGGCCAGGTGGCCAGCCAGACCATGCAGGCGCTAGAGTGCACCAATGAAGTGGTATCCCTGCCCGTATACAGGCCCCTGATCGGGTTTGACAAGCAGGAGATCATCGACGTGGCAAGGAAAATCGGCACGTTTGAAACTTCATCCCTGCCCTATGAGGATTGCTGCACGGTGTTTACCCCCCGCCATCCCGCCACCAGGCCCAAAATGGAAAAAATCCTGGAAGGGGAGGCGCTGCTGGATAGCGAGGCCCTCATCCATGAGGCGATGGAGAATATAGAAATTGTAGATATATGATATGAAGGCTGATTTTTACTCCTTACGCCGCCTGCAGGCGGCACCGATATGGCTCCCTCTTGAGGGAGCTGTCGACGAAGGAGACTGAAGTAGTAAATAAGCCTCACAATTATTCGCTATTGGATTATATATGTTCTCTTGCACTTATCTTGAAATAGGGATTCTCAAGGGATATATCCCTTGAGCGGTGGGTCCAGGGAGGCAGAGCCTCCCTGGTGGCTACATCAAACGCAGCACCAGCAGCAGCCCCAGTCCCGGCGCGCCAAGCATGCCGGTGATGATGGCTGTCAAGGGGTTCAGGCCTATGGAAAGTTCAAAGGGCGCAGCCAATAGGTTCCATACCAGCAGGATGCCGATGCCGAGCAGCCCCCGTTCCAGCAGTTTCCAGGCTGGCTTATACGGCTCCATATGGACGCCGGCTATGTAAATGAGCAGCAATAACCCTGCATAAAGTGCGATCAGAGTGATTTTCTCCATGGCGGCTCCCCCTTCAACACATTGTATGCTAAAGTCGAGAAAGTAATATTTTCTGTGCCAATAGTTTATATAACATTTCTTGACTGATGTTTGTGCATCGTGAAACAGAAATAAAACATGCTTTGTGGCAAACAATTTCCTTACCGAGGGCTTGCGGTTTTTTATCGGCTGATGTATACTTGCGTGGGACAGAAATGGTCAAGTGGGACACTTTGAGCCCGCCGGAGGAAAGACATGCAGAAGGATTTTCTGGGTCTGATGCAGCAGCTTGCACCCGATCTGGCCCGGGAAATGGGCCTTCGGGCGCTGGTGTTGGAGCGCATCGCCGTCCTCCAGCCGGTGGGGCGCAGGCAGCTGGCTGCGCGGCTTAATCTGCCGGAGCGTGAGATCCGCACGGTAGCCGCGGTGCTCAAGGAGGAAGGTTTCATTGACCTGGACGCGGCGGGAATGACGCTGACCAAGTCCGCTGATGCAGTTTTGCCCGGCGCCCGGGAATTCAGCCGGGCGATGCGGGGCTTAACCTCCCTGGAGACCACTTTATCCGGGCTATTGAATGTTCCACGTGTCTTTGTGGCGGCGGGGAACGCCGACGAGGAACCCCATGTGCTCCACGATGTGGGCCGAATGGCGGCGCAGCGGTTGCGGGGAATACTGCAAAGCGGCGATACCCTGGCGGTCACCGGAGGCGGTACCATGGCCGAGGTGGCCAGAAACATGCAGCAGTCTTCGCCGATGAATGTGATGGTGGTTCCGGCGCGGGGCGGCATGGGCCGTGCGGTGGAAACCCAGGCCAACACCTTGGCGGCGGAAATCGCAAGAAAGCTCGGCGGCCATCACAGGCTGATCCACCTGCCCGACCATATGGATGCCGCAGCCATGCAGGAAATGCTCAAGCTTCCGGAGATACGGGAAACCATCGAGCTTCTCCAGCGGGCGGATGTGATTCTCCACGGCATAGGCCGGGCCGATGAAATGGCCAAACACCGGCACCTGTCGGTGAGCCTTACCAAAAAGCTGCTGTCTGAAGGCGCGGTGGCGGAAGCATTTGGATATTACTTCGACTGTGAGGGAAAATGTTTGTATACGGCTTCCAGCGTGGGGGTCGACCTAGGCCGCTTAAAGCCCAATTGCCTGATGATCGCCGTGGCGGCGGGCGAAAAAAAGGCCGAGGCCATGATCGCGGTGCTGCGCCACTATCGCCATGAAATGCTTGTCACCGATGAGGGCGCCGCCAGGAAGATTATCACGCTGCTGTCTTAATGATTGCAAACCCTTTAAGGGATGGCAATACAACAATCCGATTTCCAAATTTTTTGCATAAGGAGTGTGTACCATGGCAAAGAAGACCATCGAGGACATCCAGGTCTCAGGCAAGAGGGTGCTCGTCCGCTGCGACTTCAACGTCCCTTTTGACGAAAACAACATGATATCCGACGAAACGCGCATCCGTGGCGCGCTGCCCACCATCAAGTATCTTCTGCAGCACGGCGCCCGGGTCATCCTCTGCTCCCACCTGGGCCGGCCCAAGGGCGGCTTTGACATGAAGTACTCCTTAAAGCCCGTGGCGGAACGGCTGAGCCAGCTTTTAAACAAAGATGTCAAGCTGGCCTCTGACGTCATCGGCCCCTCCGCGAAGGAATTGGCCGCCTCCCTTAAAGACGGCGATGCCATGATGCTGGAAAATGTCCGCTTTCACAAGGAAGAGGAAAAGAATGATCCCGAGTTCGCCAAAGCTTTGGCCTCTTTGGCTGAAGTCTATGTAAACGATGCTTTCGGCACCGCGCACCGCGCCCATGCTTCCACCGAGGGCGTGGCCCATTATCTGCCCGCTGTGGCCGGTTACCTGATCGGAAAGGAATTATCCGTGATGGGCCAAGCTCTGGAAAACCCGGAGCGCCCCTTTGTAGCCATCCTGGGCGGCGCCAAGGTTTCCGACAAGATCGGCGTGATCAACAACCTGCTGGAGAAGGTGGATGTATTAATCATTGGCGGAGGAATGTCTTATACCTTCCAAAAGGCGCTGGGCGGCCACATCGGCAAATCCCTGCTGGAAGAGGACAAGATTGAGCTGGCCAAGGAACTGATGGAAAAGGCCAAGCAAAAGGGCGTCAAGTTCCTGCTGCCCGTTGACAATGAGGCCGGCGACAGCTTCTCCAACGATGCTCTGCGCATCACCGTCCACTCGAAGGAAATTCCCGACGGCTTTGAAGGCATGGATATCGGCCCCAAAACCCAGGTGATCTTCGCCAACGAGATCGCTCAGGCCAAGACCGTCATCTGGAACGGCCCCGTAGGCGTATCTGAGTTTGAAAACTTCGCCACCGGCACAAGGGAAATTGCCCGGGCCATGGCTGAATGCGATGGCGTTACCATCATCGGCGGCGGTGACAGTGTTGCGGCCGTTGAAAAAATGGGCTATGCCAGCAAAATGACCCACGTGTCCACCGGCGGCGGCGCTTCCCTGGAATTCCTGGAGGGCAAGGAACTGCCTGGCGTGGCCGCGCTGAACGACAAATAACCAGGGGACTTTGTCCCCTGGACCCTGCCAAAGGCTCCGAAGCCGAAGCGCCGCCATTGGCGGATGAAGCGAGGCGGAGGAGGCTGGCGAAACGAGCAGTGCGGGCTCCGGAACCCCGACCCCGCCAGTGGCGGATAAGGGAGGGGTGAAGGAGGCTGGCGAAAAGGAGCAGTGCAAGCGGCAGCGATGCAGTGCGACTATT
>JAEZJP010000060.1 GCA_023415715.1 Bacillota bacterium | reverse complement strand
AGCCTGAACCGCTGATATTCAAGGAATCCAGGAATGCCATGCTTATCCACGCCCTTCCGTGATTACATATTTGAGCCTATTGATTTGCGAGTTGAGGGAACTTGTCAAATAGCTGTACTGCATCTGCGCCCTGGCCATTTCAATGTTCTCGTAATCAAGGTCCACATTGTTCCCGTCTTCCTGGGCTGTGGTATTCTCGTCACGTACAATCCTGGGTTCCACTTTTTCAACGGCGCTTTGCATGTCCTTCTCATCTGTCCCGGCCTTTTGAATCTGCTGCTCCAGCAGATCCTCAAACTCCAGATGCTGGCTTTTGTAGCCTGGTGTGGCAGCATTTGCGATGTTGTTGGCGATCACCTGCTGCCTGAGCCACACGGCATCCAAGCTCTTTTCCAGAAGTGTCATGTTCGTATTGTTCATTACACTGCCCACACCAATTCCCTCCCATTTTTAAACTTTTTTGAAATATATTGATAAATTCTAGCAATATTTTCCCAATTTTGCGCAACAAAAAATACCTTTTCGGCAGCTGGCTGTCATTTCAGACCCTATAGCTTTGCGTCCTTACCTTTTCATTCGGTAAGTTTGCCATTTCGTTCGATATTTATTTTATTTCATGATTAATGGAACAGGTAGATTTTGGGTGCGCCTTTTCTTGGCCCCACCTCCCGCCATAGCGCCACCATAGGTGAAACTACTGCTTATAGAAGCTGTTCGTACTATCCGTAATAAGTATAACATGTGGCAATTCGCTGTCAATACATAATCCGTCAAAATTCATTCTTTTTTTAAAATGCGTTAAACATTCTTAAATTCTTGCCGATATATAGTATTTTAACGTCATCACATAGCAACACCTAGTGGTGCTTCCATTCACTTCCATTCCAATATTTGTCATATCTTGTTGTAATATGAAAAAGGAAACCTTAAAGATCCCAAATTTAGGCATCGGTGACAGCATGCTTCACAGAGTACTTTTTCCCTTAATTTTACTAATTCCCCATATAAATCAAAAGGAGTGGAAAAATGTTTCCACTCACAAATGAGACTGTATGGAAATATGTACCCGGTATAATGCCCTGCAAACGGAAGGTACGGGAAAAGCTAAATTCTGCGGTCAATTCCGGCCATCTTGATCTGGCAGCGGCTTTTGCGTGCCAATGCATCGCCGCAAGTCATATGGGCGATAATGGCTTTGACCAGCCCATCAAGTTCCCCGCCCTCCGCATAGTCAGCAGGTGCTATAAAATCCACCCGCTTTTCTAAAAGCAGATTCTCCACTTTTTCCTTTTGGGTATAGACGGCGATGGACTTGCCACCGTTTGTTTTGGTAAGCTTCATGCAGGGCACATCCGTAAGCCCGTCGCCAAAATAGATCATGTTCCGGAAGGGAACGGGACGGTCATCCTCCGGTATATACTTGTTGAGCTCCACATCCTCCGACATTAAAAGGATGCCCTTGTTGATGCGGAAAAGGAACTGCGTCTTTGTCGTATAGTTCACCGTAACGGCAGGCCAGTCCGCCATGCCGGAATCATCGTAGTGGAAGGCGCAGGCATATATTTCCCTGAAGTGCTTTGCGATCACTGAACCCTCAATGATTTCCTTCAGCCCGGAGGATATGATGTAATGCTGTATGACTGCTCCATGAGCTTCTCCGTATGTGTTGATCCTGTCAAACCATCCCAAAACACCGGGGAACAACTGAACATCCTTCCCAAGTGCCACCAGATCCTCCCGGCGGATGGATTTTTGCTTTTCCCCGGCCTTTTTCACCATCAGGTACATATAGGCGAGGATCTTATCCATCTTCTTTTCTTCAGCCAAGCGGTGGGACATATTCCAAAATGCGTCCGGCTCCATGCCAAGTCCTGGGATAAAGGAATAGTTTTGCATATCGGTAGTGCAAAGCGTATTATCAAAATCATACATCAGCGCAATAACAGGCCTGTTTGTATCCATAGTCGCTCCTTCCTTTTGAAATGCGCCGCCTGCTTCATTTCAATCTATATACTGAATATGTTTTCCATTATTGTACCATAGTAGGGCAAACACAACAATGATGGCCATCCAGCAGTGGTCCCTTCTGTTCCATACTTTCGATCGGATGATTGTAAACATGGCAGAAAGATTTTGTGAAAGCTCCTTCCATATGCTTGACAGGTTGGTACCACACTGCTATTGTATTGTGGAAAGATAAAGCTCCGGCAACGCATATAAGTCCACATGTATCATATTCATGTGCAGCAGCCAAACGACGGATTAATAAAGGAGGAAAAAACATGGCACGTTTTCCTATCGGTGTGATGCTGGATTCTTTTCTGAAGCCCATCCCGGAAGCGCTGAAGCTGGCCGCACAGCTCAAGGTGCAGGGCATACAGGTATATGCCACCAGGGGCGAATTGTCGCCGGAAGCCATGACGCAGGAAAAACGCAGGGAATTCAAACATCGAGTTTCCGACTGCGGTCTTGTGATCAGCGCATTATGCGGCGATCTTGGGCAAGGTTTTCACAAAGCGGAAGAAAATCCAAGGCTCATTGAAGCGTCCAAGCGCATCCTGGATCTGGCGAAAGACCTTGATACAGATGTTGTCACCACCCACATCGGCGTGGTCCCGGAGGATGAAAACCACCCACGCTATCGTATCATGCAGGAAGCCTGCAGGGAACTGAGCCGCTATGCCGACAGCATGCAGGCCCACTTCGCCGTGGAAACAGGCCCCGAAACATCAGCCACCCTAAAACGCTTTCTGGACAGCCTCCATTCCAAAGGCGTCGCAGTGAACTTTGACCCGGCCAATCTTGTCATGGTTACGGGAGATGATCCTGTCAAAGCTGTGTACACCCTGAAGGATTACATAGTCCATACCCACGCCAAGGATGGGGTACGCCATTATTACCGCAATCCGGAAGAGGTCTACCGCGTGGTGGAATCCCCCATCGTCACCTCTCCCTCGTTCGAAGAGCTGCCGTTGGGACGCGGCCATGTTGATTTCCCCGACTGGCTGAAAGCCTTGGAAGAAATCGGCTACCGCGGCTTCCTCACCATTGAGCGTGAAGTGGGCGAAGATCCTTATGGAGACATTGCCGGTGCTGTGGAATTTTTGAAAGGCATCATGGCCTGAAGGAGAAATACAATGGAAAAATTGAAGGTTGGTGTAATCGGTACCGGCTCCATTTCCCTGGAGCATTTGAACGCATACAAGAAACACCCCGATGTGGAGCTACACGCGCTGTGCGACCTGGACGAAGAGCTTCTCAAAAAGCGGGGCGAAGAATTTCAAGTTTCACGCCTTTATACAAAAGCCGAAGATATGCTTAAACTTCCCGATTTGCAAGCGGTCAGCGTCTGCACATGGAACTCCGCCCATGCGCCGATGGCAATCGCCGCGCTGAAAGCCGGCAAGCATGTGTTGTGCGAAAAGCCCATGGCTACCAATGCCGGGGATGCGGAGGTGATGCTTCGTGCCGCCAAGGAAAGCGGAAAGCTGCTCATGATCGGCTTTGTACGCCGCTTTGGCAATGACTGCGCCATATTGAAGGACTTTATCGGGCAGGGCGCTTTCGGCGACATCTATTATGCCAAGGCCACCTATCTTCGCCGCAAGGGCAATCCCGGCGGCTGGTTCGGCGACAAATCCCGTTCCGGCGGTGGTCCTTTGATCGACCTGGGCGTGCATGTCATTGACTTGACCCGGTTCCTGATGGGCAACCCGAAGCCGGTATCGGTATATGGAGCAACCTTCCAGAAGCTGTTTGACCGCAAGAATGCGAAGAGCGATCCCGGATACCGGTCCTCCGGTGCAACGGACCATGACATTTGCGATGTGGAAGACCTGGCCAGCGCCATGATACGCTATGACAACGGCGCGGTGGTAACGGTGGAGGCAAGCTTTTCCCTGAACATCGCAAAGCCCGTAGGCCGTATCGAGCTGTTCGGCACAAAGGCCGGAGCCAAACTGGAGCCCGACCTGGAGATCTATACCGAAATGAACGGGTACCTTGCGGATGTTGCGCTGCCTATGCGCACTTCCTTAAGCTTTGACGGCCTGTTTCAAAACGAGATTGCCCATTTTGTGGACTGTGTTATGAATGGCACGGCCTGTGTAAGCCCCGCAGAGGATGGTGTAACGCTGATGAAGATTCTGGATGCCATCTACGAATCAGCTTCAACAGGCCATGAAGTAGCGCTTTAATCAATAGGAGGAACGAAAATGCGCCTTTCGGTTTCCAGTTACAGCTATCTAAACTACATGGAAAAGACCGGGGCCACCTATTTCGATATTTGTGATCTTGCTAAAAAGACAGGTTTTGAAGCAATCGAATTCATCCCCCTGGATTTGCGTTATGGCCACGGCCAAGCGTCCATACCGGAACTGGCTTCCGCCATAAGCGGTCATTGCCGCTCCATCGGGCTTGATATCTGCGCCTATACTGTTCCGGCGGATTTTCTGTTGGGCAGCGGCGGCGACATGCAAAAAGAAATTGCCAAGCTCAAGGAATACGTGGATACCGCCGTGCTGCTTAATGCAAAGCTCATGCGCCATGACGTTGCAAAGCAGCTGAATGAAAAGTGCATTAGCTTCAGGGATGTGATCCGCATTGCTGCGCCTGCCATACGCGAGGTGACGGAGTACGCAGCGCGCAAAGGAATCCGAACTTGTACGGAAAACCACGGATTTTTGATGCAGGACGCCCAGCGGGTAGAGGAACTCATCCTGGCAGTGAACCACGTAAATTACGGCTGGCTTGTTGATATGGGCAATTTCGCCTGCGTTGATCAGGATTGCGCTTATGCTGTCGGTATCGCCGCGCCATACGCCTTCCATGTTCATGCCAAAGATTTTCTCAAAAAGCCCGGTACGGAAATAGATCCCGGCGTGGGATGGTTCCGCTCCCGTGGCGGCAACTACCTGCGGGGCACGGTGGCGGGGCACGGAGCCATCCCCATTGTGCAATGCATTTCCATATTGAAAAAAGCCGGTTACGACGGGTTTTTATCCCTGGAGTTTGAGGGCATGGAGGAAACACTGTCTGCCATTGAGGCGGGATATGCATATTTACAACGGATCGTTTTCCAGTGATAGCCGCTTTAAACAAAAAGGGGCTGTCTCAAAGTGAGTGAAATCACGGAGACAGCCTCTTTTCTTTTCGAAAGGTTATCGAAAGCGCTGCAAAGGTCAAGAAATAGAGAATCAAGGAA
>JAEZJP010000273.1 GCA_023415715.1 Bacillota bacterium | reverse complement strand
CCGCATGAGGCTCAACTTGTGCTGGATCAGCGGATGGTCGAATACATGGACTTTGCTCACGGAAGAATCCTCCTTCTCATAATAAACACGCGGCCCGTTCAGGCTGCGTGTTCAGGGTGAATAAATGCTGTGCGTAAATTACAGGGAGAAAAACGGCGGCAGATGCTGGAAAGAATGAATAGGAAATTCGGCCCTTTAAAAAAGGCATCCTTCCTTTTCCAACGTGATCCCGGATGCATCCTGCCATAGTGTTGCGCTTTTGCTCCATCGTTCTTCACGCTCAATTCCCGATTATTATAGCGTACAATCAAGTTTGTGACAACCGTTTTTGGGAAAATTGTTGGACCAGCATGACAAATACCATCAAAATACTGATTAAAGCATCATCAATACAGGTGTCTGCGTATGCTTGACAGCAATTTCGGGCAAGAATATAATGGTTAAAATGCTGGAAAGGGGGTACCATATGGCGTCTGCACAGCCCGGACGGATGGCCTTTGGCATTGTCCCCTGGTATAGTCTCATCATCGTCACTGCCATCGCGCTGGGAATATTCTTATGCGGGCGGGAGGAAAAAAGGCTGGGTTTGCCCAAGGATACCGCCATCGACAGCGCGCTGTGGGCTATCCCATTTGGTATCATAGGTGCCCGTTTATACTATGTTGCCTTTACCTGGGAGCAATTTTCCGTGAACCCCATACGCATCCTGTACGTATGGGAAGGCGGTGTGGCGATATATGGCGCTCTGCTGGGCGGTTTACTCGGAGTATGGCTGAATGCCCGTCGTAAAAAGATCAGCCTTCCGGCTTTGCTGGATATGATCGCTCCTTCCGTGATCCTGGCCCAGGCGATGGGCCGCTGGGGCAACTATTTTAACATGGAAGCCTATGGGGAGGCAGTTTCAAATCCCGCGTGGCAGTTCTTCCCCTTTGCGGTTCTCATCCCGGGTGCAGAAGGCGGCACCTGGCATTTGGCCACTTTTTTTTATGAGTCTGCATGGGATTTCGTATCCTTTCTACTATTAATGATATTCCGCAGGCGAATGACGCGGCGGGGCGACGTATTCCTGTGGTATGTATTACTTTACGGGGCGGGCCGCGCCGTGGTGGAAGGCCTCAGGCTGGACAGCCTGATGTGGCTGAATGGCACCATTCGCGTATCCCAATGGCTTAGCCTTTTGGCCATAGCAGCGGTATTCATAGTGTTCGCCCAAAGAAAATTGAAAGCCGGCGGCGGTAAGCTGCCCTTTGCCGCATCTTTCGTGTATCTTATTCATTCCTTCTATCTTTTGTATGCTTTTAGAAATCCGCTTCCTTCCGCCATATGGCCATGGACCAGTATTTTGATACTGATATTCTGCACCGTATCCATTGCCCTGCCGTGGAAAGGAAAAAACAAGGGAAAGATTTTCACGTCGATTCCCTTTTGGCTTATGACCGCTATCCTCGCCGTTTTCCTTGCCTTCTTAAGCAGCATGGAAAAGAATACGCTTACTCATACAGTTTTTTTCGCTTTGACCGCATTTTCTTACCCGGCAGCGGCATTATCAATATACCCGGCCGTTTTCGACCCATAATGGTTACTTATTTATACACAGGAGGCTCTTTTATGCGCAATCTTACCATGATGACGGACCTGTACCAGCTTACTATGATGTACGGCTATTGGAAGCATGGCATGCAGAAAAACCGTGCCGTGTTCGACCTGTTCTACCGCACGCAGGGCGACATCACATCCCATGCCATTGCCGCGGGCCTGGAGCAGGCCATTGCCTATATTCAAAACCTGTCCTTTGACGAAGATGATCTGCAGTATCTGCGCTCGCTGAAGTTGTTCGACGAACCGTTTCTTCAGGAACTTTCCCATTTGCGCTTTACCGGCGATCTGTATGCCGTGCCGGAAGGCACCGTTGTTTTCCCGTATGAACCCATTGTACGCGTATATGCACCCATCATGGAAGCACAGTTCATTGAAACTGCGCTCCTCAACATGATCAACCATCAGACGCTGATTGCCACCAAGGCGGCCAGGGTTTGCCTGGCGGCACAGGGCGGCAGCGTTCTGGAATTTGGGCTGCGCAGGGCTCAGGGTCCCGATGCGGGCATCTACGGCGCTCGGGCGGCCATCATCGGCGGCTGCAGCGCCACCAGCAATGTGCTTACCGGGCAGCTTTTCGGCATACCGGTCAAGGGCACCCACGCCCATAGCTGGGTCATGTCCTTTGCAAGCGAGCTGGAAGCATTCCGCGCCTATGCCGAAACTTTTCCGGACAGCTGCATGCTGCTCGTGGACACGTACGACACGCTGCGCAGCGGCGTTCCCAATGCCATTGCCGTCTTTAGTGAACTGCGTGCAAAGGGCTATGAGCCTGTAGGTATCCGCCTGGACAGCGGCGATTTGACCTATTTAAGCCGTACGGCCAGAAAAATGCTGGATGACGCAGGTTTCCCCAAGACGAAGATATTCGCCAGCGGTGATCTGGATGAGGATGTGATCTGGAACCT
>JAEZJP010000232.1 GCA_023415715.1 Bacillota bacterium | reverse complement strand
TCGGTGGTTCGAATCCACCCCCATCCACCAACACGCGGGAATGGCGGAATTGGCAGACGCGCTAGATTCAGGTTCTAGTGAAGGTTCCTTCATGCAGGTTCAAGTCCTGTTTCCCGCACCAAAACCCCTGTAACAGCAAATGTTGCAGGGGTTTTACTTTGCTTTTGGCAAATTTGCTCTTAAGCATTCTAATGAAGAAATATTTACTTTCCATGCTTTGCAGATTCTTTTATAATAAGCATAGAATTACCCTTTGTGTTTTCTATTAGAAAATAAGATAGTATAAAATCAGCCAAGCATTAGCCATCCATAGGGAGGATAATATGCAGCAAGAAGAAATTCTTCACCTGATCTAATCAAATTCTCTGGTAACTGAAATCAATCGGCGTGAGTTCAAGTTTACCGATTTACAGCTTGTACGCATTGTTTATGACTATGCGCACACATATGAGCATAAGCTTCATATGCTAAGCGAAATAGTAGTTACCTCACAGTCTCAGCAGGCATGTGAATTGGCCGAAAAGAGTATTCGTTATCAGATGGATGCAATGACCAGTTTCATGGCACCTCAGGCTGATGTAGTATATGAGATTGGACTCAGGAAGATTACGGACAACCGGAGCGTGCTATGGAAAATGTTGAAGTAAAGCGCAAGCTGCGTGAATTAAAGCGGCTGGAACTGAAGATCAGATATGGAAA
The DNA here is from genome assembly GCA_023415715.1 of Bacillota bacterium. Classification (GTDB taxonomy): domain Bacteria; phylum Bacillota; class Clostridia; order Christensenellales; family Aristaeellaceae; genus JAEWAH01. The sequence continues at coordinate 18,369 of JAEZJP010000232.1, read as the reverse complement.
GTTGCCCTTATTCTGGAATGCCTTTTTTGATTTGCAGGAAACAAGCACAAGAAAGGCCAAATACACACTGAGAGATTTGGTCAGTATGAGTCATGATGAATTCAAGCATGTCATCGGCGAGTATTGGTCCTTTGTTTACAACAAGCTTTTCAATGAATACGATCTGCAAGCCGGCATCAACTACGATACAGGCATACTGCTCAAGTGGGGCTTGCCCTATGATGCCGATGCGGCCGCCGTCAAAAAGAGATTCCGTGAGCTGGCTAAGCTTTACCATCCCGATACCGGCGGTGATGCCGATCAGTTCATTGCGCTCATGGTGGATTATAAAAAGCTGACGGGCCGATAGAACAAATCCGTTGATCATACCTAGTGAGTCGTCAACTTATATAGCAGGAGGTGGTAAGGCTGATTTCAAAATCCAACGGAGGTTTCCTGATCAGCAAAAATTAAGCAGATACAAGGCCCCGTATTTGAGAAATTGCTTATACGGATTGAGCAATACGACTATTTCTGTGAAGGAGCTTTGATATGGAGCCTATAACAAAGGATTCGGCATGTTTCTTTACGCAGCAGCTGTTTTTGATCGGAACATATAATGAGGACGGCAGCGCAAACTTTGCGCCCATCTCATGGATCAGCTTTACATGGGGGCCGCCCTGCTGCCTTGTTATCAGCATCAATGGCATTGCGCGGAAAAAGCAGACTACCATGAACATTGAACGGACGGGGATCCTTTCGGCTACGATCGTCACGCCGGATCTGCTGCCCTTTGCCGAGCAGCACAACCGCGCCACACAGCGGGACGGAGTTACCATTGCGCAGGAGATGGAGAAGGGCAAGGTTCTGAACGTGCCGCTTCTAAAAGGGGCCAAATGGTCCTATGAGTGCGAGATCATTCAAACGGTTCATATTGGCGGATGCGATACGCATTTTGCCGCTTTCATGCATGTAAATGTCCGGGAAGATATACAAAAGCTTGATTTCATTGACTTGCGGGAGATCAACCCGGTCATATACTCGCCAAACAACTATTTCACGGTCGGCGAGCACATTGGAAAAATCGGCGATTATGCAAATCCAAGGTAAAATGATGAAAACAACAGGAACCGAGGGAGATGATGGATATGCAAGCAACGGTATTGGGTAGGACGGGGCTGCGTGTTACGGTCGCAGGTCTGGGCTGCGGAGGTTTTTCACGTATCGGCTTGGAAAAATACGGCGCTACGCATGCCGCAGGCATCGTACGCGCCGCATTCGACGCGGGCGTAAACTTTTTTGACACCGCGACAGCCTACGGCACGGAAGCTGCCCTTGGCATGGGCCTTCAGGATTTCCCTCGGGATTCCTATGTTCTTTCAACAAAATTCCCCTACCGCGGGCAGGATGGGCTTCACGGCCCCGATGTGCTTGCACGGACGCTGGACGAAAGCCTGCGCGCGCTTAACACGGACTGCATTGATGTATATCATATCCATGCTGTTGCAGCGGCGGATTATCCCTGGGTGCGCGATACGCTGCTGCCGCAAATGCTTCGCGCGAAGGAGAAGGGAAAAATCCGCTTTATTGGCATAACCGAGAGGTTTGCAGAGGACACGACCCACGAAATGCTGAAGCTCGCCCTGCCGGAAAACCATTTCGATGTGATCATGACAGGCTACAATCTGCTAAACCCCTCGGCGGCAAAAACCGTCCTGCCGGCGGCGGTCAAAAACAATGTTGCGGTACTATGCATGTTCGCCGTGCGTTCGTCGTTATCCAACCCCGCGCAGCTCAAGATCGATCTTGAGCGCATTCTGGCACGCGGGCAAGGCGGAGAGAGCCTGACCGACGACGGCCATGCGCTGGATTTTCTGCTGGCGCCTGGCGTCTCGGAAAGCATTATGGAAGCGGCCTACCGCTTTTGCCGCCACACGCCCGGGATCACCGTGACGCTGACAGGAACAGGGGAAAAGGCTCATTTGCTGGACAACTTGCGGTCCATTGAGAAACCGCCGCTGCCCAAGGACGCATTGAACAGGCTATGGACACTGTTCGGTGATGTAGATTGTGTGAGCGGGCAATAAATGAAGAACTTCGGAACAGCGTATTGATATAGCTTTTAACCGGAGGCATCAATATGGATTACCCAATTGACATGTCAAAACCATGGTATCATGGTTCAAATGCTGTATTTGATATTTTACGTGAAGGATCAACAATAACTCAATGGAAAGAACTTGCGGAAGCTTTTGCAACAAAACCCTCAATGCTTGGCTATGACAAGATATTCGATCCAATTACACATAACGGATCAGAAAAAGGGATCTTGTATATAATAGACGAACCAATCGAAATCGACAAAGACATTTATCAGCATCCAAGAACGACTATGGATAAGGGTGTGGAATGGTTGACCAAAAGACCTCTAAGACTAAAACGGATAGTATAAATATTTTCTGCGATAAACCGCATCGCATCAAAACACACTAAACAATAACTTTAATGCGCCGTTGCCATTATATTTGGGATGCGTAGCATGCTATCGGCACATGACAAGGATAGGGGGGTGGGCGTTCGCCGCCCGTTTTCCTGACCTTGGTTGCTTCAGACGGCGAACGCCGGCCCCAGCCCTACCCTGGCCCTATCTGTGCAATTATTGCTAAGCGTTTTTTATGGAATATACAAGAAGCTGCAATTCTTTTACAGTAGCATCTTTGCCGTAATAGTCTGAGAATGTGTCCATCACCTTCATTTGACGCTCCTGCAATATCACTTCAAGCTCATGCAGGGAATACAACCGCGCACCGCCGCCTTTTCCGATTGGGACGGGCCTTTGCGCCACTTCGCCAAATACAATCTCCCAGCCGCCGTAGACCATCCGGCGCCTTTCTTTGTCCCAGTCAAATTCTGGCAGGGCGAGTATTTTTGAACCTATCTGCCAATGCCGTTTCGGGAAGAAAAGCTCCGCATGCTCAGCATTGCATATGTCCATGAAATGTTTGCCGCCGGGCTTCAACGCCTCGGAAATCTTGTTGAACAAGACGAGGTTTTCTTCATCAGTCTCAAAATACCCAATAGCGCCGTCCGCAAGGTTCAGCACAACGTCAAATTCGCTTTGGAAGTGTATGTCCCGGATATCGGCAAGTTGAAACTCCGCATTCAGAGAAGCTTTTTCCGCCTCCCTTCTGGCATCCTCAACATAGGCCTGGGTAATATCGATGCCTACCACGGAAAATCCCCTGCGTGCCAATGAAAGGGAATGCCTGCCAAAGCCGCAGGCCATATCCAATATCCGCTCCTTGCCGGTGAGGCCAAGGGTCCTGATGATAAAGTCCACCTGGTTCTCCGTATCTTCAACCCATGACTGCTCCTTGATATGCAGGGACCACCCCTCTGCCATCTTCTCCCGGTCTGCTTCCTGCCCCATAGTATTTTTTCCTGGAAAGCCATAGACGCAGCCGTTTACGATATCACGCATTCCATTCACTCCTTTCTGTTGACCGCGCCTATTGTATAGGAATCCCTCAAAAAAGAGTAGACTTATCTTTTTGTAAATGCTATAATATTGTACTAGGTGCGTGGATCGGTCGATTTACGCACCTTTTGTTTATGCAGCCACTTCTTGCGACAGATAGAAAGGCTCCTTGATTTCAAGGGGCTTTTGATGTATGATGCAAATTGTCTATTGGCCTGCCGGTCCTATGTTCTTAGGAGGTCGTCCATTGAAAACCGTAAAGATTTTTACCAAAAACGCCGCATATCAGAAATTTGAGGTACTCAAAACAAACCGCAACAAGCGGTTTAAATACTATGAGTTTTTTGTGGAAGGCGTTCGCAACATCAACGAGGCTATCAAAAACGGCTGGGAATTTGCCTCCCTTTTATATACGCCTGAAAAACCCCTTTCCAATTGGGCCAGAGACATACTGCATACCGTAAAAACAGAAGTGAATTACGAGCTGCCGGAAAGTTTGATGGCGGAGCTCAGCGGCAAAACAGACACATCGGAACTGCTGGCCGTTGTAAAAATGCGGGAAGACGATTTTTCCAGGCTTCCAATGCGTGAAAATCCCTTCTTTGCGCTGTTTGACCGCCCCTCCAACAAGGGCAACCTGGGCACCATCATCCGCTCTTGCGACGCCTTGGGCATAGACGGCCTCATTCTCACCGGCCACGCGGTGGACCTGTATGACCCTGAAGTGACCGTCTCCTCCATGGGATCGTTTTTTTCTATGCCCACTATCCGCATCCCCGACAATGAGCAGGTGTTTGCCTGGATTGAAAAAATGCGGGAACGGTACCCCGCTTTCCAGGTGATAGGCACCACCGCCCATAAGGAAAAGAATATCGGGGACGCTGACCTGAAACGGCCTACCCTGCTTATGATCGGCAATGAAACCGATGGTCTTTGCCGTGCCTTCAAGGAAGGCTGCGATATGCTGGCCACCATCCCCATGAGCGAAAATTCCTCCGCATCCTCTTTGAATGTAGCCTGCGCGGCCACCGTGCTGTTTTATGAGGCCGCCAGGCAAAGGAGAGAATGAGAACTTATGTGGATTTTTTTGCTGATCCTGCTTGCTGCGCTTGCCGCTTTGCTGGTCCTACAATACGCCGCTGATATCCGAAAGGCATATGAGAGGCTTGACCGTTATCACGCAAAAGCCATCAAAACAAGCTTTGGCAAAATGAGTTATCTGGAGGAGGGATCAGGGGAAGCGGTCCTCCTTTCCCACGGCATATTCGGCGGATACGACCAGGCCTTTGCGTCCCTGAACGGCATTGTGGGAAGTGATTGCCATAAAATTGCGCCTTCGCGTTTTGGCTACCCGGGTTCCGATCTGCCTTCCGAACCGACGCCTCAAAACCAGGCGAAGGCTTTTGTGGAGCTGCTTGACTACCTTCAAATTCAAAAAGCATATGTCATCACCACATCCGCAGGCGGCGCCGCTGGGATTTCCTTTGCCATCCATCACCCGGAACGCCTGAAGGGGCTGATATTGCTATCGTCCGGTGTTCCGGGAACAAAGAAAACGCGGGAGGAAATAACCGAAAGAATGGGGCCGCCCGCGCCGCTTTTGAACGATTTTCCCATGTGGCTTTCCATCAAGTATTTCGGTTTTGTATTTAAAGCCATGTTTGCATCCGATATTAACCGCTCCTTTTGCGATACCATGCTTCCAGTTCCGCCTCGCAAAAGCGGAATCAATGCGGACGCAGAAATCACCAATGTGGATATGGATATCCATTTTGACGAATATGAAATTGAAAAAATAACCGCCCCTATCCTTGTCATTCACGCAAAGGACGACCCTATGGCAAAGTATGAAAGCGTTCAACGGTTCATAGACAGGACGCATGCCAAAACCGCCATATTCGAAACCGGCGGGCATCTGATTGCCGGTCACGGCGACGCGGTATCCACGGCGATCAGGGATTTTATGAAAGAAACCGGCGCCGGTCTATGATCCGTTATAAACGTTGCCTGAAAAGCGGACAGAAAGGGAGAACGGTACATGGGAACATATAAGTTCAAAAAGATCGACGCTTTCACAGGAAACGGCTCATCGGGAAACCCGGCCGCATGCGTATATACAGACCGGGAGATGGCCAAAGATGACATGCAGCAGATTGCCCGGGAACTGAAGGGGTTCGTAAGCGAAGTCGTTTACTGCCGGCCGGTTTTAGATCCGGAAAACATTGATTTTTCGCTGCTTTATTATTCCTCCGAATGCGAAGTGGAGTTCTGCGGGCATGGGACCATTGCGTGCATGTACGACGTAATAAAAAGCGATCCTGCGCTCTTGCGGCGTGGAAAAATTGAAATCCACACCCGGAAGGGCAGCTTGCAAGTGCTGAACAGAATCATGGATGAAGATTCGGTTTTCATTACCGCCCCCAAATGCGAAGAAATCGGTACGGCCTTGACCGCGGAAAAGATCAGTACGGCTTTGAACACTCCTATTCAGTCCATTGAAATGCGTTATCCTGCAGATATGATCAATGCGGGCCTCAAAACGCTCATCGTTCCGATTGCAACGCTCGGTGACGCACTCTCTATCACTCCTCCCATGGAACCGCTCAAGCGTTTTTGCGAAGAAAACGGCATTGACATCATAACGATATGGACAAAGGAAACCGCATACCGGGATCATTTCATCCGCACCAGGGTCTTCGCCCCGAAATTCGGATATCTTGAGGACCCGGCTACCGGATCGGGCAACTCGGCAATGGGTTATTACATGCTTAAGAACAATCTCTGGAAGGGCAGCATGATTTGTATCGAACAAGGGCCCTCGCGCAATACTCCAAACGTGGTAAAGCTTCATACAGCCACGGATGAAGAGGGCCGTAGCAGAATTCTGTTCGGCGGCGGTGCCACCGTCAGGATTGAGGGCAATTATCTCCTGGCATGAAAGTGAGATATGCGGCAAGAGCTTTTACTCAAATTCCACACGTACAAACCGGTTTTTCCCCCGGCGCAAAAGCAAGGATGCATTGCCTTCCATCTCCTGCCGGGCTTTTAAGACGGTCTCCCCATCCACCGCAATACCGCCTTGCACGATCAGCCGCCCGGCCTCGCTGACGGAGGAAGCCAGCCCTGAGAGCATAAGCACCCTGGCAAGGGACTGACGGCCGCCAGGCAGCGTGACCACCGGTATGGACTCCGGTGCTTCCCCTGCCGCCACCTGCATATAGCGCTTTTTTGCCTTATCCGCCTTTTCCCCATCATGGTACATGGTAGTCACCGTCATGGCATACAGCACATGCGCCGCCCTTATATCGGATGTGATCAGCATCATATAATCATCGCTGTCAAGGTCTGTTGTCAGCCTGAAATAGTCAGTCATCAGCGCATCCGGCACCCTCATGCATTTTTCAAACATGGCGCCGGCAGGCTCATCAATGCCGATGTAGTTATCCAGCGACTTGGACATTTTTTCGGCCCCGTCAAGACCCGGCAATAGCGGAAACGTAATAACCTCTTGTGGCGGCTGGCCAAAGCCGCGCTGAAGCTCACGCCCGACCAGCAGATTGAAGGTTTGATCAGTGCCGCCCACCTCCATATCGCATTCCAGCGCAACAGAGTCATATCCCTGCATCAGCGGATACAAGAGTTCATGCATCCCGATCGCACGGCCTGCCGATAGGCGAGCGGCAAAATCATCCCGTTCCAGAATTCTGGCCACCGTGTATTGGCCGCACAGGTGCAGAACATCTGCAAAGTTCATTGCGCTAAGCCACTTGGAGTTGTATTCGATGCGCGTTTTTGTAAGGTCCAGGATCTTGGATACCTGCCGGAAGTAGGTTTCGCCGTTTTTCCTTGTTTCCTCAAAGGTAAGCGGAGGGCGCGTTTTGCTTTTGCCGGACGGGTCGCCGATCATGCCGGTGAAGTCGCCGATCACAAAGATGATCTCATGTCCCATGTCCTGCAAAAGCCTGAGCTTTCTTAAGACAACGGAGTGGCCAAGATGCAAGTCCGGCCGGCTGGGGTCGGCGCCAAATTTGATTTTCAGCCTTGTACCGCTTTTCAGCTTATCCAGCACACCTTCGTAAGAGTACATAGCCGCCGCGTCCCGCTTGAGCACGTTCCATGCAGATAGATTATCCATAATTTCTCCTCCTCCAAAAAATAAAAGCGGCTCAAAGCCAACCAGGGCTTTGAGCCGCCATGTTACAAACGCGCCTAACTTCGGCGATTTTCGCATGGAGACCAAAGCCCTAAAGCGTAATAATAAGCGGACGCATACTGGCAGTACATGCTGTTCCTGACTTTTGTCATTGCTTTGGCCTCCTTTTTGTAAATTGGGCAAATCATAGCACGAACCCAAGCGGATGTCAATATCGTGCAATAATATTCCGCGTGCCAAGCCCATGCGGATCATCTCCGCCCCGGATTTACCTGGCATGTTTTATCCCCCGGTTACCCGCGGCTTGAAAACAAGCAGGCGCCATGATAGAATGAAACCGCATTATTACTTATTTGGTCCGGATACTCATTTATTCCGCATTATTTGACTGCATATCTGCATCATCCATGCAGGGCAGTCCTGTACGAAAGCGTGTGAACGGATATGTCCCATGCAAAAAGTGTCCCCTTTGGCGGCGCAGGGCTTCAACAGGAGATCATGACGCTTACAGGAAAGCTGAATGCGGCCGCAGGCAAAGGCTTATCTGTAAACACGCTGAGAAATGAGCAGCGTTTTTTGGAATACATACGTTTGCTTCAGCTGTTCGGCAGGCGTTACATGGTTATGATCTCGGCCTGCGATACCCCGGGCGGCACGGCATATACCAAAGAGATCTCTGCAGAAATGATGAAGCTGGGCCTCAAGACTGACCTTCATGATAAGGACAGGTATGCTTTTGCCGCTGCCATCGATGCGGGGGAAGTGGTGTATGAAAGCCTGTCTGCCTCAACGTTTGAATGGGTGGAGCACACATTCGTCATTGACGATGTTCCGTATGAGCTGAAAAGCATTGGCTTTAATGCTCCCCAAAACAGTGCTGCCATCATCAGCATCAATGGCGTGAATCATTCCCCCAGCCGCCGCGGCCTGAATTTTGTTGTGTATGACCGAGTGACAGGGTATGTGCTGGACGCCGTGAATTTTGACACTTACAGCTTAAGCTTTCCCTGTTACCGGCCATCCGCCATTACAAATGGGCTTCTCAAATATAAAGAGGACCACCCTGACATTTCGGTTCTGTGTTTTTCCACCCCCATATTCCCCCAAAACAACCTCAGCCTGAATGAAATGTTCATACAGGAAAAAGCAATTGGCCGCGTTACCATTTTGAATAATATAGATAAGCCCATTTTTGCGATCAACAAGTATTTTGACAATAAAGATGACATTATCGAAGTGCTGAATGCGCCCAAATCGTATCACGATGTAAGCGGTGTTCGCCGCTTTTATGATGTTCAGGGCAGGTGCGTCAATATCTTGGGCGGGCACAGGGTCACCGAATGGCAGCCGGAAAAATGCAAGCGCACGGTTTTCATCATAGGCGGCTGCGTAATCTTTGGTGTGGGCGCCTCCGACATGGGAACGATCGCCTCACATTTGCAAAAGCTGCTCAATGAGCAGGTACCGGATGAACAGCTGATTGTTGAGAATTACGGTTTCTACCTGGCCGAGTCCGGCGACGCCGGCACCAATGAAGAACTTGCCATATTAGACGCGCTGCCTGCAAAGCCCGGTGATATCATTCTTTGCAATTTTGCCATGCTCGACGCTTTTCCATGCCTGGACATGTCAACCTGTGCCAGCCGCCCCCATCCATACGGCGAGGTATTTTTCGATACCCAGCATTACACGGAGGATGGCAACCGCCTGATCGCGGAAAAACTGTTTGAAAAATTTCAGCAGCTTGACTTCTTTTCGGGCCATGGGGAGGTTAAAAATACGGCGGGAGCCTTGCAAAGTCCGGATACAGGCATAGACTATGGTCTGGACATGCAAAGCAAAAAGGAGCTGTCAGATTATAAAAAGATACTGAAAGAGTTTTATCATTCCATGTTTGGCATCAAAATCGGTTCCATCGTTATGAACTGCAACCCCTTTACCCTGGGCCACCGTTACCTGATTGAGCAGGCCGCGGCCAATTGCGACCACCTGATCATATTTGTTGTTCAGGAGGACAAATCCATATTTCCCTTTGACGACAGGATACAATTGGTGGATGATGGAACGGCGGACCTTAAGAATGTTACGGTTGTGCCAAGCGGCCGCTTCATTATATCGTCGCTGACTTTTTCGGAATACTTCAATAAATCCGAACTGCAGGACCAGGTTGTGGATTCCTCGACGGATGTTACGCTCTTTGCCAGGGAAATTGCTCCCTGTCTGAATATCTCAGCCCGCTATGTGGGTGAGGAACCGTATGACAAAGTAACCAGGCAGTACAATGATACGCTGCGGGCCATACTGCCGCACTACGGCATCGAGTTTGTGGAAATTCCCCGCAAAGAATGGGGCGGCAGGCCCATCAGCGCGTCGCGGGTACGGGAATTGCTGAAAGACAGAAGCTTTGGCGAAATCGAAAAAATCGTTCCGCCAACAACGCTTGCATACCTGAAAGCAAAGTTTTGATACAACACCATGGAAGCCATAAAAAAACAGGGCGCTGCGGATGGCCGCAATGCCCTGTTTTCATATCATCATTTCATTTTCCCCGCAATATCCTGCGCAACGGCGATACCGGTAACACTGGCCTGCATGAGGCCCCTGGTGATGCCCGCGCCGTCGCCTATGGCATACAGCCCCGCAATGGGCGTTTCGAACTGGTTGTTCACCATTACTTTGCTGGAATAGAACTTCACTTCCACGCCGTACAGCAGCGTATTGCGGCTGTACAGGCCGGGAGCCAAGTGGTCGAAAGCCTTTAAAGCCTCCACAATGCTCGTCAGGTGCCTTGGCGGCAGTACAAAGCTCAAATCGCCCGGCACCGCAGTGGTCAGCGTAGGCACGGTGGTGGATTTGTTCAGACGGCTGATATCGGTACGCCGGCCCTGGAGCAGATCCCCCAGCCGCTGCACCATGATGGGCCCGCCGGTTAGCATGTTGGCCAACTGCGCGATATAGCGGCCATACTCGATGGGCTGATTGAAAGGCTCGGTAAACCGGGTGGATACGAGCATGGCAAAGTTGGTGTTGCCGGTGAGCATCTTTTCATCGGCATAGCTGTGGCCGTTCACCACGGCAATGCCGCCCTCATAATGCTCCTCGCTTACCACGCCGCCGGGGTTCATGCAGAAGGTGCGAACCTTGTTTTCGTATGTATCACTGTAGTATACCAGCTTGGCCTCATACAGGTGGCGGGTCAGGTGGTCCATGATGGCGTTGGGCACCTCCACCCTGACGCCGATGTCCACCTCATTATTCTGGGTGCGCAGGCCCAGCCTGCCCACTTCCGCCGCCAGCCATGCCGCCCCGCCGCGGCCCGGTGCAGCCACCACATAGGGGGCCAGGGCGGTATAGGGCTCTCCTTTTTTAGGTACAAGCTTTACGCCTACAGCCTTGTTGTTTTCCACCAGGATGTCGCTGGCAGTGGTCAGCTCCGCAAAGGTGGTATTGGTTTGTCCCACCAAATAGTCATGCATGGCCTCCAGCACCACACCCGCGTTTTCCGTGCCCAGATGGCGCACCGGGCAGGGGATAAGCTTGATGTTGTGGCGGCTCGCTTCGTAGGAGATTTCCTCCACCTTGCGGTCATCCAGGCCGTGAACCTCCTGGGGTGCTCCAAAGCGCAGGTATATATCGTCTGCATGGCGGATCATCTTCTGCGCCTTGGGGTGCCCCATATAGTCGCTGATATGGCCGCCGACCTCATCGCTTAATGAAAGTTTGCCGTCGGAAAAAGCGCCTGCCCCCGCCCAGCCGTGGACGATGGCACAGGGATCGCAATGAACGCACTTACCGGTTTTCCGGGCCGGGCATGCCCTGCTCGCAATGGCGCGGCCCGTATCCACGATCAAAACGCGGCTTTCGGGTATTAAACTGGCAAGCTCCAGCGCGGTGAAAATACCCGCCGGGCCGGCACCGATTATAATAGCGTCATAACGAACGGTTTCCATGGCAGCGCCCCCTTAAAAATCCTTGTGCGGCACGCACAAAAGAGGCCCCATGCAAATCTGCACAGGGCTTCTTGCGACTTATTGTAGCACAAAATATGCAAAAGTGCAAGTAGCTTCACTATTCTTACAAGTATTATGAAATTTTCTGTACTCCTTCTTTCGTCACAACGGCATGAATCAGCGGTTCGGGACTTAAAGGCTCAGGACCGATTGTGATGTTTAAAAGCAGCGCTTCCTCCACCGTTTTGAAAGATGATTCATCCCTTAAGTGGAGGGTAACAAGCGTTTCCCCTTTTTCGATCCTGTCCCCTATGCGTTTGTGAAGCACAAAGCCCACGGCGGGATCGATTTTATCGTCTTTTCGGACGCGGCCGGCACCCATATGCTGTGCACAAAGGCCAAGCTGCGCCGTATCCATGCTTTGCACAAACCCTGATGCCTTCGCCGCTGCAGGCCGGATGACAGGCGCCTTGGGCAGCAGGGATACATCATCGCATACCCTTCCGTCTCCCCCCTGGGCCGATATCATTTCCCGAAGTTTCATTAAGCCCGCGCCGCGCAATAGCGCTTTTTCAAGCAGCGACTCCGCTTCCGTAAGCGACGATGCACGCCCTGCCGCCATAAGCATATGGCTTCCAAGCACCAGCGACACATGAAGCAGCGGTCCCTTGGCCCTGCCGGCCAGGACATCGATGGCCTCCTTTACTTCCAGGGCGTTGCCCACATGGGAGCCCAGCGGCTCCGCCATGCCGGTGACGATCGCCACCGTGGGCCTATCTGTCTTAAAGCCGATGTCCACCATGGCTTTTGCCAGATCGATGCTTCCCTCCAAAGAGTGCATAATGGCTCCGGAGCCCGTTTTTACATCCAGCACGATGGCGCCGGCTCCGCTGGCCAGCTTCTTGCTCATGATGGAGGATGCGATCAAAGGCAGGCTATCCACCGTGGCGGTCACATCCCGCAGCGCATACAGCGCCTTATCTGCCGGCACCATATTCTTGCTCTGGCCGATCACCGCGCAGCCGATGCGCTTCACCTGCTCAATAAACTCTGTTTGCGTAAGCTCCACATGCAGTCCGGGGATACTCTCCAGTTTATCCAGCGTGCCGCCGGTATGCCCAAGGCCCCGGCCGCTCATTTTGGCTACGGGCACGCCGCAGGCCGCCACCAGGGGAGCCAGCACCAGGGTAGTTGTGTCCCCCACGCCGCCGGTGGAATGCTTATCCACTGTGCGCCCAGGGATTTCACTCAAATCTGCCATGTCCCCGGAATGGGCCATGGCTAATGTCAATATTGCCGTTTCCTCCGCCGTCATGCCGTTTAACCTGATGGCCATGAGCAGCGCCGCCAGCTGATAATCCGGTATCTGCCCCGAGGACGCGCCTTTTACAAAAAAGCCGATCTCATTTTCACTCAGCGCCTTGCCCTGCTTTTTGTTTTCAATGATCCCGATCATGTCCATATCCCGCTGCTTCCTTTCGGGGGAAAAGATAGTTCCATTATATCACAGTGTGCCCTGTGCGTCATCTTCTTTCCAAAGACCGTATTCGCCCATTTTCGTAGTTTTAAGCAAAGCATTGCCATGCCTTGCAAAACAGGCTATACTACCATAAGACAGGAGGATGCATATGAAGACGGCAGACCTTGCGCAGCTCAGGGCGAAAAAAGGTTTTATTTGCGACATGGACGGTGTGCTCTATCACGGAAACAGGCTGCTCCCGGGCGTACAGGAATTTGTAGACTTTTTGCAGCGGGAGAACAAGAAATACCTGTTCCTCACCAACAGCTCGGAACGGGCCCCGCGGGAACTGGCGCAGAAGCTGTCCAGGCTTGGGCTCACCGTATCGGAGGAGCATTTTTATACAAGCGCATTGTCTACCGCCGCATTTTTGAAGGCCCAGTGCCCCGGGGGCAGCGCCTATGTGATCGGCGAGCCGGGTCTGGTAGGCGCGCTGTATGACGCGGGCTTTACCATGAATGACGTGAACCCCGATTATGTGGTGCTGGGTGAAACACGCACCTATAGCTTTGACAAGATTGAGAAAGCCGTTTCTTTGGTATTGAAGGGCGCCAAGCTCATCGGCACGAACTCCGACCTGACCGGGCCCATTGAAAACGGCATCGTCCCCGCCACCAGGGCGCTGATGGCACCCATCGCCATGTCCACCGGCCGCACCGCTTATTACCTGGGCAAGCCCAACCCTCTGATGATGAAGCACGGCCTTCAAATATTGGGCGTCACCCCGGAGGAATCCGCCATCATCGGCGATAGAATGGATACTGACATTATTTCAGGCATTGAAAGCGGCATCGATACCGTGCTTGTATTGAGCGGCGTCACCGATATAGAAGAAATGAAATCCTTCCCCTACCAGCCGACTTACGTATTACCCGGCGTGGGTGACATCGTACCCTGACCAGGGCTCCGGAACACCGCCCCCGCCAGTGGCGTAATAGGGCGGTGTGGAGGAGGCTGGCGAAACGAGCAGTGCGAATGGCAGTGAGCAATGCGACGATTGAGCCAGATGGGAGCGTCCCATGGACCCCGCCAAAGGGATACAACCCCTTTGGAATCCCCATTTTGGGATACTATAGCTACATTATGTGCCGTTCATAACAAACAGCGTTTACTCCTTCAGTCGCTGCGGCGACAGACATCCCATTTGGCTCAATCGTCACAGTGCTACACTAACCAATCCTCAGTCTCGCTTCGTTCGCCAGCTCCTTTTAAAAGGAGCCTATGCTTGCTCCGCTCGTTTCGCCTACTTCCGCCACTGGCGGGGGCGGTGTGGAGGAGCCTCAAGAGGGAGCCTTTTGGAAAGCCTTCCCCTTGAGGGCTCCGGAACACCGCCTCTGCCTGTGGCAGAACAGGGCGGCGTGGAGGAGGCTGGCGAAACGAGCGGAGCGCAGCTCCGCGATGATTGAGCCAGATGGAATAGGTGGCGCCGCAGCGCCGGATGAGGTGTGGCCGCGAAAGAGGAGTTACGTTTTCTTTCGTCACAAGGCTGAATTTTGCATTCCCTGCCACCTCATCAGTCTCCTTCGTCGACAGCTTCCCCTCAAGGGGAAGCCTTTTGGAAAGCCTCCCTTAGCCTCCTTTTGAAAGGAGGTAGCTCCGCAGTGCCGGAGGATTGCAGAGGGAGGTGCCGACGAAGTAGGTAGGAGGAGTAAAAGGGCAAACATTTTCATCTTTGGGATGATGTATGCAATGGGTATTTACTGCGTTATCTGAACATTTTGTGATAGTCGTTTTTCATTTCCATTCTTTCAGCGATTATAATCTATGATTGATGATTTTCTCTTATGGCTATCAATTTAATATATGGAGGCCAGAAAGATGGGACAATTCACGTTTGAAAAATGTTTGGATATAGAAGGACTTTATACGATAGAGCCCAAAGTCTTTGCAGATGAAAGAGGTTATAATTTAGAGACATATAATTCCAAAGATTTTAAAGAAGCCGGGCTTGATATGGAATTTGTTCAGGCAAATCGATCAATGTCTAAAAAAGGTACTCTTCGAGGTTTACATTTTCAAAAAACATATCAGCAAGGAAAACTTGTAAGTGTCATAAGTGGCGAAGTTTTTGATGTGGCCGTCGATATTCGTGAAGGATCTAAAACATATGGCAAATGGTTTGGTGTTGTTTTATCAGCTGAAAGGAACAATATGTTATATGTTCCGGAAGGGTTTGCACATGGATTCCTAGTCCTTTCTGATATAGCTGTATTTGCTTATAATTTAACTGACTATTATCATCCAGAAGATGAAAGCGGTATTCCCTGGAATGATAATACAATAGGGATTAACTGGCCGATTCCTGATGGAATGAAGCTTATAACATCTGAAAGAGATAGTAATCACCCCGCTTTTAGTGAAGGAATCTCATTAAAGCCCAAAAGAAAATAAAAATCAAATGCCAAACTGCTTCGCAAATGGAATTGTCGAGTTTTATAAGGCACAAAAAAGCATTGCACCAAACAGGCACAATGCGCTCCAAGTGGTGACCGGTAAAAAAGAAAAGGCCGTAAGATAAGTATCTTCCGACCTGTTTGCTTGGAAGTGGAAAACTTCCTTATAAGCTCCACCCTAAGGTGGTTTTTTTGTATGCGGGAGCAGAATACATTCCACGCCCATTCAAAAATATCGTCCGCAAAAAGGCTTCCCGGTGCATCCAGGCCGCAATCTTTTATGCATCCCAAGCTGAACCGCCCGGGTTGCAGCTACATCAGTCGGCGAACAATTCCGTTTCCGCCTTGAGAACATGCATCTGGTCATCCACCAGGCGCTGGAAGCGGTCCTTGTAATCCTTGGCCGCCTTGCGCAGGGTATCCACTTCCTGGGCAAGGGATTCCCGCTCGGAGGCAATATCCGCCACGGCGGACTCCGCTTTCTTTTGAGCCTCGGCCACTATGGCTTCCGCCCTGGCGTGGGCCTCCGCCACCGTCTCATCGCTTACGCGCTGGGCATTGACCAGCAGCTTACGTAGCGTTTCTTCCTGTTCCCGGGCAATGGCGGGCACCTGAGGCCGCGTGGTAACAGGCTGCGTAACAGGCGCAGGCTCCTGCCTTGCCGGGCGGGCCGCCTGGGCACGTGACTGGGTCAGCTGCTCCTGCAAGGAGGCTACCTCATCCTGCAACGCGATAAGCTCGTCGCAAATCTCGTCCAAGAATTCATCCACCTCAACGGGGTCATAGCCGCGTACTTTGGTTTTGAACTCTTTTTCTTCAATCATTGCTATGGTGATAGGCATGTGAGCGGTCTCCTTTCTAGCTGGAAAAATGGCCATTATGATTTATGTATGCCATGGCTTTCAAATTGAACAGGGATCCGGCCCTTGCGGTTTGGCTTTTCGACTGCTTTTATACAAAGCCGACCGAACCCACGTATGGATAAAAGGTCTCCCTCATGAAGCTGCGCATCGGTGCGGATTTCCATTTTGTGGTTTACCTGCACCTGACCGGATTCTATATGGGCCGCAGCCTCGGACCGGCTCATGTTGAGCCCTGCCGCAAGCACTGCATCCAGCCGCAGGGATGCTACCGTGTCACGGAAGATTTTTCCCTCCGGGGGCGCAATGGTCGGAATGCTTTCCAGCACCTTTGCCTGAACAGGTGTCCGCCCTGCCTGCGTAAGGTTTTGAGCAATGAACTCCGCCATTTCCTCCGCCGCCAGCAAGTAGGCGCCATCCTGTGTTAGGCAGATATCTCCTACCATACTCCGGTCGATACCCAGCCCCAGCACACTGCCAAGAAGCGAACGGTGTTCCGCCTGATGATACCGCCCGTCCCAAACGATGTGCAGACAGCGGATGGGGAATGCAGGCTCCTCCCCCGCGGGATGAAAGCAGACTATCACCCGCTCAGCCGACGGGTAACCGCCGGACAGCGTGAAATCCATACGCTGTTCCTTTGCGATCCGCCTGGCCAGTTCGGCTTCCGGCGGTGTAAGAAAACGGGTACAGACAGGCGCCTGAAGCTTGCTGCTTCGATAGCACAGCTCCTGAAGTCTGGCATCTGCGCTGTCTTCCAAAGCGTATGCCATGGTCAGCCAAATAGCGAGCCCAGGATCCCCAGCAGTTCCCGCACCATCCAAATAACAAGCCAGGCCGCCAGCGGCGACCAGTCCATCCGCTGCCAATTGGCGGGAAGGATATTGGCCAAAATGCGGCGCAGGGGGATCAGCAGCGGTTCAACGATCCTGTTCAGAAAATGCGTAAAGGGCGACTGGGCCGGATTGATGAACCCAATCGCGAAGTAGATCAGCACTGCTATTTGATAAAGGAATGCAGCCAGTGAAAGCAGCTCAAAAAACCATCTCAAGCGCTATATCCCCTCTCGTTCATCGATTTATCAGCGTCCGTACCCCGCAGCGCGCCGCGTTTCAGGCGCGTAGTAGCCGGCGGTTCTGTACTCTCCGTCATTGTCGTAAGGGTTTTGATACCCCTGGGATTCCTCCTGGGGAGCGTATCCCCCCTGGGGCTGATACGCATTATAGCCGCCGTCCTGCGCATCATAGCCATCCTGGTCCTGGCTGCGGGATGCGGCATAGCTGTGGGCGCGGCCGGGCCGCTGGCCTGCCTGCCTGACAGCGCCATTTAGACGCCTGGTAGCCTCGTCCTGCTGCACGCGCACGGATTCAGGGGTGATCAGGTAGACGCCGCGGGAGGATATGCGGCTGATGTTGCAGTTCAATGTATATGCGGCGCCGCTGAGCATATCCACACAACGCTGTTTTTCCGTATCGTTGGCGATATTGTCCATGTTCAGCGCCACCGTGCAATTATTCTTCAAATGCTCAATAATGGCCCGGCACTCGTTCCTGTCGCGAAGCTGAAGGATTTGCAGCTCGTGGACATAGTTGCCGGCCGCGTCGCTCATGACGCCGGGAAAGGGAACCACTTTTTCCACAGGCGGAGCGGCAGGGCGGGCAGGCTTTGGCTGCGGTTGGGTTTGCCTGGCAAAGCTGCCGGCGTAGGGGGACTGATAACCCTCCTGATTGGGATACCCCTCCTGCTGGTAATTTTGATACGGCTGCTGCTGCTGGGGATTGGGCTGTTGATAGGGCTGCTGCCGCTGGTATGCGCCGTCATAGGGGTTGGCATACGCCGAGTTCTCCTGGCCATAGGCCGCCTGGGGTTGGTCATAATAACCTTCCTGCGGCCCGTAAGCCTGCTGGTCATAGTATCCTTGATCCTCCCCATGCAGAAACCTGTGGGTCATTTGGGTTACATTATCCCGCACACGGTCGATCATATCGCGCAATGCCATGGGAACCCTCCTACTAGTTGGTAGCCTTGGGGCTCCGT
>JAEZJP010000216.1 GCA_023415715.1 Bacillota bacterium | reverse complement strand
CCATGCTGCTGTCCAATTTCATGGAAATTGAAATTATCCAGAATGCCTTTGCCGGTATCAGGGTCGCGGTCGGTGCGCTTATCGTATCCACAGTGATCAAGCTGGTTAAATCAAACGTTAAGAATGTGCTGCAAATTGCCGTATGTGTGCTTGTGTTCCTGGCGGTAGCATTTATGAAAGTTTCCCCCATGTGGGTAGTGATCGTGGTGGTGGCTGTGGGCATTTTATATGGAAGGGTAGGTAAAAAATAATGGTAATAGTCACCCTTTGCCTGGAGTTTTTTCGAACCGGGCTGTTTGCCATAGGCGGCGGCTTGGCTACACTGCCTTTCCTGACGCAAATGTGTGTGGATCATCCCGAATGGTACACCCGTGAAATGCTGGCCAACATAGTGGCCGTTGGTCAATCCACCCCGGGCCCTATGGGGATCAACATGGCGACTTATGTGGGATATCTTGTGGCAGGCATACCGGGTTCCATTCTGGCAACAGTTTTCATGGCGATGCCTGCTGTCATTATTATTATCATATTGGCTAAAGTATTGCAAAAAAGCAGGCAGAACAAGACGCTGAACGATGCTTTATTCACTTTGCACCCGGCAGTGGCCGGCCTGATTGCCGCCGCGGGTTATTCCATGCTTCAATTGGCCCTCACGGTAAAGACGGAAACAGACACCGCATTGAACTGGGTTTCCATCGCGTTGTTTGCCGTCATGCTGGCCCTGATTTTATGGAAAAAATTAAAGAAAGTCCATCCTATCATATTTATCGCGGCGGGCGCTGCCTTCGGCATTGTTCTGGGCTTATAGATTTTGACATGAGAGCATCATAAAGCAGAAGAGCGGACTTATGCCCGCTCTTCTGCTTTAATCCCCTGGACTAAACACTCCGGGGTTGAATTCCAGGAGATTGACAAGGTGTCGCAAATTCGCCTGAGTCCTCATTGCTTTCACCTCGAAGGTATTTTGCGTCAAACAGAAGCTTTTAAGCATGGGATATCATTCCATTTTTTATTGCAAAACATCAATGGCGTATGATTCACTCTTGACAGGCTGGCGCAAAAACATACAATAGGTGCTGCTGGAAATAATGCCGGATCGCCTTCCGGCCCGGGAGAGCAGAATATGATTCAAAAGCTATGGATCGACACGGACATGGGCGGAGACATTGATGATGCGCTGGCTATCAGCATGGCGCTACATTCCAGGGAACTGCAAGTTGTCGGGATCTCTACGGTATACATCGGCAATGCTTGGCGTACAGATTTGGTGCGTTCCATGATGGAAGATTTTGGAAATTCTGGGAGTCCGGTGCATTTGGGTGCGGAAAAGCCCCTTGCCGGCCTGTGGAACAACTACGTTCCGGAGCCACCCCTTCCGAATGATGCCGTGCCGGCGCTGATCAAAGCGGCCAGGGAGAATCCCGGCCTTTGTGTGGCTGCCATCGGGCCGCTTACCAATATCGCTTTGGCCCTTGCCCAGGCGCCGGAGATTGCTGAAAATCTTCGCCTTTATATCATGGGCGGAATGGTCACCATGGCCTATCCTGAATGGAATATCGTCTGCGATCCCGAGGCGGCCAGAATCGTCATGGAGAGCGGCGCGGACATAACCATGGTAGGCCTGGACGTGACGGAAAAATGCCGCCTCAATAAGGAAGAAGCCCAGGCACTGGTGATGGGGGAGAGCAGAGATATGCGCTTTCTTCAGGGGGAGATGGAGCGCTTTTTGAAAAATTTCAATTTTCTTCCGGTTCTGCACGACCCGCTGACCGTTGCGGCCATAATATGGGATGACCTTATGACGTATGAGATGAAAGACATCATTATTGAAACCAGGGGAGAATTTACACGGGGTGTCACCGTGGAGCGGCGGTTTTCAGAAAAAAAACCTATCCGCACGGCGGTATGCGTTGATGCCCCCGAAGCTGTAGAACGCATGGTGAAGCGCATTCGGGGAGAAGAATGATTCATTCTTTTTCATATATTGAAAAAGCGGCACGCTCGAAAATGGAGCGTGCCGCTTTCATATCTGTTATTTGCCAATGACGCCTTTTTTCAAAATGACACAAGCGTACAGCGCGTCTTCCCCTGTTTGGATGGTGGCGTAGGCCTTGCGGCTGCGGTTATAAAAGGCAAAACGCTCAATGAAGTCGATCTTCGTCCCCGGCGCGCTTTTTTCAACAACTTCGCGGAATTTGCCCCAAATGGGTGGGTCACCTACTACTGTGCCGGGCACAACCTGCATCAGCGTGACAGGCTTTTCCACAAACGTATCCAGCGGGAAAAGCTGCAAAATGGCGTCCAGCAGTTCCGGGACCTTATGGCCGTCACAGCGGATGCAGCGGGCTCCCATGGAGGCAGCGGGGAAGTTGCCGTCCCCGATGACAATCTCATCCCCATGGCCCATTTCTGCCAGAACTTTCAAAAGTTCAGGCGAAATCAGTGGCGAAATACCCTTTAACATGCAGAATTCTCCTCTCGTAAATAGGGCGGCTTAAGCCCTTGCTACCGGATAGTATAACAGGAAAGAGAGGAAAGGAAAAGTACTTTCATGCTTTTTAATTAAACGTTTTCCCTTGTTTTTTTAGTATCAGCTTCCAAAGACTTCACGGCTGCCTTCTTGGTAAATCTATGTCAAACAGAACAAACTGTACAAAAAAGATAAAATATATCATTGGATTTCATTATTTTTATAGTTAAAATGGAAAATGTTTATTTCATGAATAGGTGAAAAAGAACTTGACAACGGGATGAATCATGAATATAATAATTTTAAGATTTTATAGAAAAGGAAAAACGTTTATCCTAAAGTGGTGACACTATCAGCACTTTTTTAAACCTGAATGCGCTTGTGGGAAGGAAGAATCCAAGTACTTAAAACAGGGAGCTTCCGCGGGAAAACACGCCAAAAAACGTTGTACGAATCGGGAGGGGAGCCAAGATGGCGACACTGGCCAAGGGGATAAAATCGCCAGTCATAAATACAGGCCGGAAGAGCTTATTCAAACGCATGACCGGTTGCTGGCAGTTATATGTGATCCTGCTGCTTCCGCTGTTATGGGTACTTATTTTTAACTATGGTCCAATGTACGGTTTGCAGCTGGCTTTCAAGAGGTATAGTCCACGGGCCGGCATCTGGGGAAGCAATTGGATAGGGTTTTCGTATTTCAAGCAGTTTTTTGGTTCTAAAATCAGCTGGCAAATTATAAGAAATACATTCGTTCTGAGCATGTTTTCCATCATCGCAAGTTTCCCCATCCCTATACTGTTGGCTGTTGCTTTCAATGAGATACGTGCCCGCAGGTACAAGAAATTCGTTCAAATGGTCACTTATGCCCCGTACTTCATTTCCACCGTTGTGCTGGTAGGCATGATGATGATGCTGCTCGAAACAAGGGTGGGTATCGTTAACCGCCTGATGGGTCTGGCAGGGATAGACCCCATCAACTTCATGGGCAAGCCGGAACTGTTCCGCTCGGTGTATGTGTGGTCCGGCGTATGGCAGACCAGCGGCTACAGCTGTATCATTTACATCGCTGCGCTGGCCGGCATCAATTCGGAATTGCAGGAAGCGGCCACCATCGACGGCGCAAATAAGCTCAAAAGAATCTGGCATGTGGACCTGCCATGCATCAGGCCTACCATCACCATCATCCTGATCATGGGCTTTGGCTACACCATGAGCATTGGGTTTGAAAAAGTATTCCTGATGCAAAACAGCCTGAATACCGCCACCTCTGAAATCATTTCCACCTATGTGTACAAGATCGGCATGCAGTCCAACAACTTCGGCCTTTCCACAGCTATTGGGCTTTTGAACTCCGTCATCAATCTGGCGCTGCTGATCCTTGCCAATCTTGTGGCCAGAAAGGTGGGCGAAACAAGCCTATGGTAACGGGCATGAAAAGAAAACGGGCTGCTATCCGCCTGTCCATAGGAGACAGGATCTTCATGGCTTTCATCTATCTTTTCCTGACGCTGGCCATGCTGGTGGTACTTTACCCCATGATATTTATCTTTGCCGCTTCCTTCAGCGATGCAAGGATGGTATCGGCCGGCCGGGTATGGCTCTGGCCGGTGAATCCCACCCTGGTTGCCTATGAGGCAGTCTTCAAGAACCCCCGCATCGTCATGAGCTTTTTCAACTCCTTGTTTTATATGGGAGCGGGCACGGCAATCAACCTGATCCTCACGGTACTGGCTGCCTATGCCCTCTCCCGCAAAAATCTTGTGGGACGGAACCTGTTTACAGGGCTGTTCGTATTCACAATGCTATTTTCAGGCGGCCTCATCCCCACCTATTTGCTGATGGGCAATTTGAGTTTGCTCAATACCAGATGGGCACTCCTTCTTTGCAGCGCGCTGTCGGTATGGAATGTCGTCGTGACGCGCACGTATTACCAATCCACCATTCCGGAGGAATTGCATGAGGCGGCTACCCTGGACGGCTGCGATGAGTTCAAGTTCCTTATAAAAGTGGCTGTCCCCTTGTCCGGTCCGATCCTGGCCGTTATGGGTTTGTACTATGGGGTTGGCCACTGGAATTCCTACTTTAACGCCATGCTGTACCTTCGCAATGAAAACTACTATCCGCTGCAGATCATCCTGCGAAATATTCTGGTTCTGCAAAACGTGGACACCTCCATGATCAAGGATGCGGATGTGCTGCTTCGGATGCAGGGCCTTGCAGACCTGTTGAAATATTCAGTCAGCGTTGTTTCCACGGTGCCGCTGCTGATTATGTACCCGTTTGTTCAGAAGTACTTTATCAAAGGAGTGATGGTTGGGGCGCTGAAAGGATGACGAAGACTTGGAGGATGGAAAGCATCCAAAGATATATCCCGGCAAGCCTGTCCTACCAAGGGTACGTGGGTAATACCAATTTAATGGCAAAACGAAAGGAGATCGACCCATGAAAAAAACACTGGCTTTCCTTCTGTGCGCTGTGATGGTGCTCCTGAGCGCGGCTTCCGCCCTGGCGGTGGATGTAACCCCCAATAACGAGTATCCCATCGTGAAGGAAAAGATCACCCTGGACGTGTTTGCGCCCGCCATTCCCACCATCATTGATCTGAACACTAACGAATTCACCGTCTGGCTTGAAGAAAAGACCGGCATTCATGTCAACTGGATCACCGCTCCCCAGGAATCTGCTCCCGAAGTTCTGAACATGATGCTGGCCAGCGGCGATCTGCCCGACATTATCCTTGGCGTGCAGGTATCCACCGCCACCGAAGAAATGTACGGCACCGCCGAGCATATGTTCCTGCC
>JAEZJP010000175.1 GCA_023415715.1 Bacillota bacterium | reverse complement strand
GGCTCAGTTTTTCGCTGACGAAGAAGGCAAGCTCCTTCAAGGTATGGGCTTCCACCAGCAGCAAAAGGTCATAGGCCCCGCTCATAAGGTATACGCTTTTTACTTCCTCAAAGCGGTAGATGCGGGCGGCAACAGCGTCAAAGCCCATATCCCGCTGCGGGGTGACGCGTACCTCGATCATGGCCTCCACCCGCTCACGGTCGGTCAGATCCCAGTTGATGATGGGGGAATAGCGCAAAATCACCCGGCGCTTTTCCATATCGTCGATGGCCTGTGCCACCTCATCAAGCGTATGGCCGGTCATAACGGCCAGCTTCTCCAGGGGAATGCGGCAATCCTCCCGCAATATGTCCAACAATTGCATCTGCAGGCTTTGCATTTTCCCTTCACCTCATCTGTCAAAATAGGCCCGTAATGTTCCCGTCTTCATCCACATCGATGGAAAGGGCCGCGGGGGCCTTGGGCAGGCCCGGCATGGCGATGATGTCGCCCGCAAAGGCTACCACAAAGCCTGCGCCTGCGGACAGGCGCACACTGCGCACCGTGAGGGTATGGCCCTTGGGAGTACCTAACAGCTTGGGGTTGTCCGACAGGGAATACTGCGTTTTGGCAATGCATACGGGATACGAAGCGTACCCCTCCTGCTCCCATTTTTTCAATTGGGACAGTACTCCGGAAGCGAAATCAACCTCGGCAGCGCCGTAGATCTTGGTGGCAATGGCCTTTATCTTATCCGCCAAGGGAAGCTCTGCATCATAGGTGTAGGCATAAGACGGCTGAGTATTTTCCTCGCAGGCCTTGCATACGGCATCGGCAAGTTTTGCCGCGCCCTGACCGCCCTTGCCCCAGGCCTCGCACAATTCGCATGGTATCCCTCTTGATTGCATGGCATTCATAAGCAGCGCAATTTCCGCATCCGTATCGGTCATGAAGCGGTTGACAGCCACCACCGCAGGGCGGTGCCATACGTTTTGAATATGGTCCAGGTGGGCGTGCAGATTGGTAAGCCCGCTTTCCAATGCGGTAAGGTTCTCCTGGGTAAGCAGCTCCTTTGCGCAGCCGCCGTGATGCTTGAGCGCACGTACGGTTGCCACGATGACGATGGCGTCAGGCCACAGGCCCGTAGCGCGGCATTTGATATCCAGGAATTTTTCAGCGCCAAGGTCTGCCCCGAAGCCGGCTTCCGTTATCACATAATCCGCCATGCGCATAGCCGTCAGCGTGGCGATGACGCTGTTGCAGCCATGGGCGATGTTGGCAAAGGGCCCGCCGTGCATAAGGCAGGGCGTGCCGTCGATGGTCTGGACAAGGTTGGGCATCAGCGCATCCCTGAGCAGCGCGGCCATGGCCCCCTGAGCGTTAAGGTCGCCGGCCGTGACTACTTCCCCGGTATAGGTGCGGCCCACCACCAGTTTTGCTAGGCGGGCTTTCAAATCGCTTAAATCCCGGGCCAGGCAGAAGACTGCCATCACTTCGCTGGCGGCGGTGATGTCAAACCCGTCTTCTCTGGGCGTGCCGTTGGACTTTCCGCCCATGCCAGATACGATAAAGCGAAGCTGCCTGTCGTTTAAATCCATGCAGCGCCGCCAGGTGATCAGCCTTGGGTCGATATGCAGCTCGTTGCCCTGCTGGATATGGTTGTCCACCATGGCAGCCAGCAGATTGTTGGCTGCAGTGATGGCGTGCAGGTCGCCTGTAAAGTGCAGATTGATGGCTTCCATGGGCAGTACCTGCGCGTATCCGCCGCCCGTGGCGCCGCCTTTCATGCCGAATACCGGCCCCAGGGAAGGCTCCCTAAGGGCCAGCATGGCCTTGCGCCCGGTATATGTCATGCCATCCGCCAGACCTACGCTGATGGTGGTCTTCCCTTCCCCGGCTGGGGTGGGGGTGATGGCTGTAACCAGAACCAGGCGTGCTTTTGCTTCCCGCTTGAGATAGGATTTGGGATCCACCTTGGCGATCAGGTTTCCGTAGGGGTTCAGCGTTTCTGGAAGGAACCCCGCTGCTTCTGCGATGGACTGGATGGGTTTTGGTGTTGCTGCTCTTGCAATTTGAAGGTCTGATGCCATGCGGTCACAACCTTTCCATATCTTGCACATTACAAAACATTATATCGGAAGGAAGATGTTTGCGCAATACGAAGAAAAGACGAAGATAATATGCCGGGAAAGTTCCGGAACCTGCATATTGGTACTTGACAAAAAAATATTTTTATGGTATGATAAGTATTAAGAGGGATTGATTTCCTTTTCTTTCTATGGTATATAACCTCCATCAAGTTTGATGGGAGGTTTTTTTGTGGCTGAAGTGGCAAAGGTATTCGTTCTTTCGATCCCCGCCCAATTACAAAACGGAGATGATACGGTATATCCCGTTGTGATTTGCGATGGTGTGAAGGCCATTTTGGTGGACACCGGGCTGCCTGGCGCAGCGGAGTATATCGCAAATGCTTTGGGTACGGTTGGGGTTTTCTTATCACAGCTTGCCCATATCGTCTTGACTCATGCGGATGCCGATCATGTAGGCAGCCTGGGAGGGCTTTTGCGCTTGGCTCCGCAAAGCGTTGAGGTTCTGTGCCATGAAAGGGAAAAGCCTTATGTGCAATGCGATGTGCCTCCGCTAAGGCTTAACATGATGGAAGCAAGCCTTGAGAAGCTGAGCGGGGAGCGGCACGCCCAGATATCAGCGCTTGTTCAAGGCATGCGGGCAAACTATAAAAGCCTGGGCGTACCTGTAACAAGAACAGTGGAAGATGGTGAGATGCTGCCCTGCGGAGTACAGGTTATTTACACTCCGGGTCATACGCCGGGCCATTTAAGCCTTTACCTGAAAGACAGCCGCATGCTGATAGCGGGCGACGCACTCCGCATTGAGGATGGAAAACTGCTGCCCGCGCCTGAGTGGTCTTTATGTGACAGGGCGGCAATGCAGGTCTCCCTGCGCAAGATAGCAAGTCTTGATATAGATACGATTGTATGCTTTCACGGCGGAGTGTTTAGGGAGGATGTCCGCGAAAGGCTTCAAGAGCTGGCAAATTTAACGCTTTAACTGCATGCAAAACCGGCCTTCAAAAAAGCATGAAGGCCGGTTTTTTAAGCTTCCAAGGATTATCATCATTACGGAAGGCGGCTTGATAAACTTTTTACTGCTTATCGCACAATTCCACGAACCGGTCCATGGATTCCTTGAGGATATTCAGGGAACTGCGCCAGAAGTCAGCGCTGTGCACATCGATGCCCACACTCATGGCCACATCGTATACCGTGCCGCTGCCGCAGGAGCGCAAAAGCTTATTGTATGTGGGTACGAAGGCTTCGCCCTTTTTAACATACTGGGCGAACACGCCCTTGGCGAACAGCAGCCCGAATGCGTAGGGGAAGTTGTAGAAGTGCAGCGTAGGACTGTAGTAATGGCCCTTGCAGGCCCACATGTAGGGATGGCGGGTATCCTTTACAAGGCCGTCACCGTAGCTTGCTTCCTGTGCGCGCAGCATGGCTTCCTTCAGTTCATTGACGCTCATGGCATGGTCGGCCCTTGTTTCAATGACTTCCGACTCAAACAGGAAACGGCCATAGATATCTACAATGGACTGGGTGGCTTCCATCAATTCAGCTTCGACAATAGTGAAGGCTTCCTCGGAGGAGGCGGTCTTCAAAACAGCATGGCTCAGGAGCGTTTCGTTGAATATGGATGCCGTTTCCGCCAGCGGCATGGGGTGATCCGTTAGTAGTATGGGCATCCCCGCCATGCATCTGTTGTGCCAGGCATGGCCCAGTTCATGGGCCAGAGTGCTGATATCGGCAAAGCTGCCGGCAAAGTTGGTAAGCACACGGCTGATGTTGAGTGTATGTACGGAGGAGCAGAATGCGCCGCCCTGCTTACCGGCCCTGGGATACATATCGATCCAGCGGTTGTCGAAAGCCTCATGGATGAACGCGCCCATCGCCGGGGTAAAGCTGCCCAGCTTTTGGGCAAGCAGCGCCCTGGCTTCTTCCGCGGTGTAGGTGCGCATTCCTTTGCCGACAGGAGCCATCAGGTCATAGAAGGGGATGCCGTCCGCATGACCCAGCAAGCGCCCCTTCGCCCGCAGATACCTGCGGAAGTCAGGCAGCGTTTCACGCACCGCAGTCCAAAGCGCGTCCAGCGTCTCACGGTCCATGCGGGAATCGTGCAGCGTCCAGTCCAGCACGCTGTCAAAATGCCTTGCTTCCGCCTGGATGCGTGCTTCGCCCTTGATGCCGTTTAAACAGGTTGCGATGGCCAGTTCTACCTTGGGGTAAGCTAAAAGCTCTGCCTCGTAGGCTTCCTTGCGTACATTGGGATCGGGGTCATATGCCTTGGCCCGCACGGCGGACAAGGGTATTTCCTCGCCCCGGAAATTGGCGGTGAGTGTGGCGGCCAGCTTTTCCCGCAGCTGGGCAAAGGTTTCGCCGCCGGTCAGCGACATGCGCAAAATCCAGCTTTCGATGGCTTTGTCCATGCGGTGGGCGGCGTCTTCCGCAAGTTCGCGAAGCATAAAGCCGTGCTCTGTAAGCAGCGGGCTCTGGCCAATGACCGCGTCCAGGTCATCAAGCGCGCCAAGGTACCTGCTGAAATCCGAAAGCAGCCGCTGCATATCCACTTCCTTGGCCATCAACTGATCGATGCAGTTCAATGCTTCCTCGTTCACCGCGTCGGTAGCCCAGGTAAGGTATGCATAGGTGCCCAATTTGCCGGCCTTTTCCTGCAAAGTGGTGAACAATCGTGTCACCTGTTCCGTAAGGTCAACGGGGGCGCCGCCATCATGAATTGCTTTTTCAATTTCATCCATCAGAGTCTGAAGGCTTTTGAGATCCGCTTGAAAGGCCGGGCATTGAAAGCTCTCATAGATTACCGAAAGATCCCAGGTCATAGTGCTCCTCCTTGCATCTGTCCGCATAGCTGCGGCTTTGTCGCGTGTAGTTGTATGCTGTCCAGGGGATGAAGGTTCAAGCTGCCAAGCAGTGCTCTGATCTCCGTTTCCGCCCCTGTATTCTCCAGCATTTCCGGCTGGTGAGCGTCGTACCCGATGACAACCTCGTTGCCCATTTCCGCTGCCAATTCCCAAAATTCCCGGCGCGGGAAGAGACACTCGGCGCCGCCTACAACATAGGCATTGAGGTTGTATTCCAGAGGCATGCCGCAATTAAGCGCACAGGCGCAGATGGCTTTTGCAACCGCCCGGCTGTCATCGTCCCATGCTTCCCTATGGCGCATATACACATCCGGGTGGGCCAGGTATGCGTACAGCCCGGTCTGCATGCCTTCCACGCACATATCAGCGTACCTATGAATGAAAGCTGTATCCCGGCAGGCGGTGCCAACATAGGGAGAGTCTTCGTCGCTGCCGATAAAGTGCGCGCCGAAGATCAGGTAGTCCAGCTCATAGGCTTCCCTGGCCTCGATAAGCCAGGACATATACTTGGGGAAATATTCGCACTCCAGGCCGGTGAGTATGTTCAGCCTTTCGCCATACCTTTCTTTCAGGCTGCGAATGCTTGTTACATAGCCGGAAAGCTGGGAAATATCCATTCGGATGCCGGAAACATAACCGCTTTGATAAGGCCAGGGGGTATGGTCTGCGAAGCCCAGAATGTCAAATCCTGCACGGATGGCGGACTGCACGTACATTTCATCCATTCCGGTGGCGTGCTTGCACCTGAACGTATGGGTATGATAATTGGCTTTCATCCGGGAAGACGGCTCCTTTTCATAATGAAACCCCCCGGCAATTCTACCGGAGGGGTTTTATCAAATTCCGGCTCATTTCTTTTTGCTGAGAGCTGCCAGGCAGTTTTCCTTGCTGCGCTCGATATGCTTTTGCATGATGGCCTGCAGGCGGGTCAAATCGCGATTTTGAAGGCAATCCACAATTTCGTAATGCTCCTGCTGCGCCTCATGGCGGCGGTTCTCCTGGGCAATGCTCATGGCGGAGAAACGGGTGATATACTCGTCCTGGCTTTCGATGACCCGGAGGATGCGCACCTGCCCCGACAGGCGGATCAC
This sequence comes from Bacillota bacterium, assembly GCA_023415715.1. Taxonomy (GTDB): domain Bacteria; phylum Bacillota; class Clostridia; order Christensenellales; family Aristaeellaceae; genus JAEWAH01. The sequence continues at coordinate 3,366 of JAEZJP010000175.1, read as the reverse complement.
CTGGGTGTGGAATGCACGGGCCAGGGGAGACAGCTTTTCGATGTTGCCCTCATTCAGGGCTGCATCCATCTGCGTGAGCTTTTCCTTCAGAGAACGGATGTCCTCCTCCGTCACGTTTTTGATGATGGCGGGCAAAGTCAGTATTTCCAGCGCATTGCGGATGGTATAGATTTCTTCCACATCCGCAATGGTGAAAGCCCGCACCACCACGCCGCGGCGCATGACATATTCCACCAGGCCGTCCCGCTCCAGCTTGCGCAAGGCTTCCCTAAGCGGCGTGCGGCTGATGTGCAGCCGCTCGGCATAATCTGTTTCCACAATGCGTTCCCCGGCGGGAATTTCCCCGGTGATGATGGCGTGCTTGAGCACCTCGTAGGCGATCTCCCGGATAGGCCGGCTTTCCATCATTGGCTGGAAGCGAAGGAGAGACATAAGCCCAACCCCTTTGTTTGAGGTGTGTTTTTTGGATACGATACACCTTCCATATACATTTGTCAAGGCATCCGCCAAGTATGACAAATAATGGGGACAAATGTCTAATTATTGAGGCTTGCCTGTCAAAGTAAGCACTGCAACGACCGGGGGATTGAACAGCCGGCCCGGCTGCAGGGGATAATGGCAGGAGGAGCCAAGGCCGGGGTTGATGTATTGGGCGATGGTGGAAACGCGGCTGAGCCCCGTCACCAGCCGGTCCTCCGGGAACCAGCCCAAGCCGGGCACATAAATGGGCCCGCCGCCTGGGATGCGCCACTGTCCGCCGTTCATATGCCCGGCCAGAGCCAGCGTAACTTTTTGCATGGAAGTGCCCTTGTCATCCTGCCAGTCCCACACGCTGCGCACATAATCATAGGTAAGGGGAGCATGGGAAAGGGCAATATGATAATCCGTACTCTTCATGTGCTCACGCGCATCCTTCAGGCGCTTGGCGGCGTCCAGCCGGTATTCCCATGCCCGTATCTCGGCGGCGCCGTCCGCATTGTCCTTGGCATTGGCACCATTCAACCGGTCCAACTGGCCCTGGCAGCTTAAGATGGTCGATTCAGCATCCATGGAATACAGCCCCTCGGGGCTGAACCATACCGTTGTTTTGCCAACAGTGAGGGGATAGGGAGCATCCAGATAGATGGCGCCCGCCGCCTGTGCGGCAGTGATATACGGGGTCAGCACCGAAAGGGTGTCATGAGCGGAGGTATACAAAGGTGGGGGATCACAGTCTCCAGGTATGAAGAAAATGGGGATATCTTTTTTGATAAGCGAAAGCAGCTGCATAAACGGCTGCATATTTCCCGATTCGCCCACCATATCCCCGGTGATGCAAACCGCATTATACGATAGCTTATCCAGGGCTTTTGCAATCATCGATTGATCTTTTCCAAGTTCCGCAGCGTGCAGGTCGCTAAGATGCAATATGGAAAATCCCTCCAGGTCCCGGCTCAGACCCAGCACGGAAACGGGCTGCTTAACAACCTTTACCTGCTTGTTTCCTATGCCGCTCATCACAATAACCCCGGCTACAACGACGACAACAAGAATAAGCAGCCAAAATAAACAGCCGCACCCGCGAGGTCTGCGGCTTGGAACAAATATCGGTATGTCTTTTCGCCTGCCCATGCTGCCGTTCCATTCCGGCGGCCAAGTTGCCTGGCCGGCCTTGAAAATTGTGTGTGATTGCATCCGTGCATATATTATAGCTTGTAAAGCTTGCGTTTGCAATCGCGCAAGGGTACCAAATTCCATCGAAATTTGGTATACTATACGCAATCCTGCAAGGCAGTGCGCGAATGGTTTTAAGACTCTGCGACACTCTTCGACGATTGTTGCCATGGCAGGAATTCCCTGCGTATGTTATACTGACAACAAGTGCTTTTTCGGCCACGCGCGGGGCCTTAAAGCGCTATGCCCGGGAGGTTTTCTCGTGCCCAAGGAAAAGACGCTGTTCGCTTGTTCTGCCTGCGGCCATGAAGCATCCAAATGGCTTGGCAGGTGTCATGCCTGCGGCGCATGGAACACCATGGAGGAAGTGGCACTAAAGCCCGCAGTTATGGAAAAGCCGCTCAAGCAGCGGCCGGGAACAGGCAGCCAGGCCTTGCCCCTTGACAGCATTCCGGATGAAGCGCAAAACCGTGCCTTGACAGGGATGGCGGAGCTTGACAGGGTGCTGGGCGGCGGCGTGGTGGAAGGTTCCGTGATGCTGGTAGGCGGTGATCCGGGCATAGGAAAAAGCACGCTGCTTTTACAGGTAAGCGCATATCTTGCCAATGCGGGTGAAAGGGTACTGTACATCACCGGCGAGGAAAGTGCAAAGCAATTGAAGTTGCGTGCCTCAAGGCTTGGAATTACGGCGCCCAGCCTATACATACTGGCTGAAAACGCTATGGATGCCGTGGAAGAAAAATTCCTAGCCATCCAGCCGGCCTATGCGGTGGTGGACTCCATACAAACCATGTACCGGCCGGAATTAGGCGGCGCTCCGGGCAGCGTGAGCCAAGTCAGGGAAAGCGCAAGCATGTATATGCGCCTGGCTAAAACAAGCGGAACGGCTATTTTTCTCGTGGGTCATGTGACCAAGGAAGGCGCAATTGCCGGGCCCCGTGTTCTGGAGCACATGGTGGATGTGGTATTGTACTTTGAAGGCGACAGGCAGCAGGAATACAGGCTTTTGCGCGCAGTCAAGAACAGGTTTGGATCTGTGAATGAGCTTGGCGTTTTTCAGATGATGGAAGACGGCATGCGGGAGGTAGCAAACGCCAGTGAATTGATGCTGTCGCACCGGGCCAAGGGAGCCAGCGGATCGGTCGTATTCTGCGGTATGGAAGGCTCCAGGCCCATGCTGGTGGATATTCAGGCACTGGCAACCCAAACGTATTACGGCATGCCAAGGCGCACGGTGAACGGCATGGACCAGGGCCGCATTGCGTTATTATTGGCGGTACTGGAAAAGCGCGCAGGACAGAAACTATTCAATCAGGACGTTTATATCAATGTGGCTGGTGGCATGGAACTGAACGAACCGGCGGCTGATCTGGCCGTTTGCGCAGCTGTAGCTTCCTCTCTTTTAAACCAGGCGCTGCCGCAGGATTTCGCCGTCATGGGGGAAGTGGGTCTTGCCGGAGAAGTGCGTGCCATCCCCCAGGCGGAAAGACGGCTGACGGAGTGCATGCGGCTGGGATTTTCAAATGTGGTGCTTCCCAGGGAAAACGTGAAGCGCATACGCATCCCTGACGGCATGAAGGCATATGGCGTGGATACGCTTGCTCAAACGCTTGCGGTGCTTTTGCATTCGTGAATGGGAATAATTTCTGTGCAAACGGACAAGCTATTATACAGAGGGGACCCCCCTTATTTGATAACGGAAAAGAGTGATGG
>JAEZJP010000144.1 GCA_023415715.1 Bacillota bacterium | reverse complement strand
GATGTGGAGATCAAACCGCAGGCGCGCTTACAGAGAGCCGGGGCAGGTGGAAGCCCGGTAGAAGGCGGGGCGGCAAATGGACCACGGAGGGCGCGGGGAAAGGCGAAAGCCGAGTATTCCGCGACGCAGCTCCAGCGTGACAGGGAGAGGGGTGTGTCGGCACTCTAAAGAGCCGGGCAGCTTAGCTGCCAAACAAGGTGGTACCGCAGATGTTTAGCATCTGTCCTTGATCAAGGACAGGTGTTTTTTTATTAGGCGGATGCGGACCCGGCCGTGGCGGAGACTTTCCGACATCATTTCTGGAAATTCTAAAAAATGATCGGAAGGGGAATCATCATGAAAAAAGTTCTAGCTCTTGCCGCCGTCCTGGTACTCGTACTTTTGACTTCCTCCTGTGCTCTCGCCGATGAACCGCTCAAGGTTGCTATCGTCCAGCTGGTGGAAAACGGCGCTTTCAAAGACATGCGGGAAGGCTTTATCGCCCGCATGCGGGAACTTGGCTACACGGAAGATAAGATGGTCTTCGAACAGAAGGATGCTTCCGGGGATATGAGCAACCTCTACACCATCGCCCAGAGTGTAGTGGATGAAAAGGTTGACCTGATCGTTACCATTGCCACGCCTGCCACCCAGGCTGTTGTGAACCTGGAAAGCGACATTCCTGTGTTCTTCATCTCCGTAGCCAACCCGATTGGTGCCGGCGTGATCACCGACATGCAAAAGCCCGACAAGAATGCAACCGGCGCTTCCAATGCCATCCCTATCAGCAAGAACTTCGAACTTGCCGCCAAACTGACGCCGGAAGCCAAGGATTTCGGCCTTATCTACTGCACCAGCCAGGTAAACTCCGTCACCACCATTGAAAACGCCAAAAAGTATCTGAGCGAAAACGGCTTCACCTACAAGGAAGCTGTTGTCACTGCCAGTTCCGAAGTGTACGAGGCAGCGCTGTCCCTGGTGGATCAGGGTGTGGATGCATTCTTCATTCCCAACGACAGCGTGATCCAGGACGCCATGGAAGTCATTTCCCAGGTGGCAAAGGACGCCAAGATCCCGGTGTACGGTTCCTCCGCCGTAATGGTGAATTCCGGCGCCTTTGCCACCATTTCCATCAGCGACCCGGAGATCGGCGCCATTGTTGCCGATATGGTGAACAAGCATCTAAGTGGCACACCGGTTGCGGAGATCCCCGCCGTGGTGGTGGATAAGTTCACTACCGTCATCAACAAGACTACTGCAGAAGCCATAGGTGTGACCGTGCCTCAGGATGTGCTGGACAGTGCCGTGGTCGTAGAATAATTCTTCTATTGAAAGGAGGATTGCCTTGAACCAACTGATGGGAGCCGTCCACCAGGGACTGTTATACGCCGTATTGGCGGTGGGCGTCTATGTTGCGTTCCGCATCCTCAACACACCTGATCTGACAACCGACGGAAGCTTTACTTTGGGGATGGCCGTATCGGCGGTAATAACCGCCGCCGGTCATCCCCTCCTCGGCCTTTTGGCAGCTTTGCTTTGCGGCATGCTGGCGGGGTCCGTTACGGGACTATTGCAGACGAAAGCCGGTATTTATCCCATATTGGCCGGCATTCTTGTAATGAGCGGGCTGTATTCCGTGAACTTGTTCATACTGGGCGGCACTCCGAATCTCGCACTGCCCAAAACGCTGTTCAAGGATGTTTATGCACTTTTCCCCGGCATAGCAAAGGAAGGCCGCGATATCGTAGCCGCATGGGTGGCCTTTGTATTTGCGGCTGTGTGTGTCGGCTTCATGATCTGGTTTTTCAAGACGCACGTTGGCCTATGTGTCCGGGCCACAGGCAACAATGAGGATATGGTGCGTTCCTCCTCCATCAATGCAGGGCTGATGAAAGTGCTGGCGCTGGCAGTAGCCAATGGCCTGGTGGCGCTTTCGGGGGCCATGGTGGCGCAGCTGCAGGGTTATGCGGATGTGAATGCCGGCATCGGCATGGTGGTGGTTGGCATCGCCTCGGTGATCATAGGCGAAGTCATCTTTGGCAAAAGAGGCGTCACGGTCGGCCTTGTATCCTGCGTGGCAGGTTCATTTATATACCGGCTGATCCTTGCCTTTGCCTTCCGTTCCAGCATTTTGCCTGCCTATGCCTTCCGGCTGATCGCCGCCGTCATTGTGGGCGCTGCGCTGGCCATCCCGCATATCCGCAGGAATATCCACCGAAGCCTTCGCAAAAGGGAGGGGACGCAAAATGCTGGACATTGAAAACCTGTCCCTCGTCTTTTCCAAGGGTACGGTGAATGAACACAAGGCGCTTAATAACCTTTCCCTTCACTTGGACCGGGGGGAATTCGTGACGGTGCTGGGCTCCAACGGAGCGGGGAAATCCTCGCTTTTCAATGCCATCTGCGGAACGCATGACCCGGAGGCCGGGCAGATCGTGCTGGATGGCAAGGATATTACCTGGATGGCGGAGCACAGGCGGGCGCATATCATCGGCAGGCTGTTTCAGGACCCCATGAAGGGTACCGCGCCGGATATGACCATTGAGGAAAACCTGGCTCTGGCTTATGCCAGGGGCTCCCGGGGGCCTTTTTCCCGGGCGGTACGCAAAAGCGACCAGGCCTTTTTCCGTGACAGGCTTGCGGAATTCCACATGGGCTTGGAAAATCGTATGAAAACAAAGGTTGGCCTGTTATCCGGCGGTCAAAGGCAGGCCATGACGCTTTTAATGGCTACCGTTGCCTCGCCCAAGCTGCTTTTGTTGGATGAGCATACCGCGGCGCTGGACCCCAGCACTGCGGAAACGGTGCTGAGCATCACACAGGATATCATATCAAAACAAGGCATCACCACCATGATGATCACCCACAACATGGTTTCCGCCCTGGCACTGGGGACCCGTACGATTATGATGGACGCCGGCCGGATTATTCTGGATATCAGGGGGCAGGAGCGGGCGGACATGACGTTGGATGATCTGCTGGAGAGGTATGCAAAAAGCAGCGGCGCCAGATTGAATACTGACCGGGTGCTGCTGTCCATGAAGAAGTAATACCTTCCCTTGAAATAGTATTATTGATTCCGAGACCTCCTTCCGCCGCCTGCGGGCGGCACCATCCCATCTGGCTCAATCGTCGCGGTGCTGCGCTCCGT
>JAEZJP010000142.1 GCA_023415715.1 Bacillota bacterium | reverse complement strand
ACAGGCAGGATTGCAAGGGTAAATTAGCACTCATCAATAGAGAGTGCTAGCAATTTGATTGTGTTGTTCCCCGCTATATGGAATTCAGCATAAATCTAATCAATTTCTAATGGATTTAAATACAAATTATGGTTGAAACTTCCTGATGAAAGTAGTATTATCTGTTCTTGTATTTTACTGCCTTGACGACCGATCAATATAAGGAGGAGACTATGAAGAAAGCGCTGACCGCACTATTGCTGGCGGTTATGCTGGCCGGCATGCAGCCGCTGCTGCAAGCTTCTGCCGGGGAATACTGGCCTGACGGCGCCTGGCGCACCTCAACGCCGGAATCGCAGGGTATGGATTCGGCCATTTTGGCGGACATGTACCAAGCCATTGCGCAAAGCGGCAAGAGCATCAACAGCATTACCATCATCCGTAACGGATACATGGTGAACGAAGCCTATTTCTACCCGTATGGCAAAGAATACCGGCACGCCATCAATTCAAGCACAAAGGGCTTTGTTTCCGCGCTGGCGGGCATTGCGCTGGATGAAGGCAGAATAGGCAGCATAGACGATGCGGTACTGCCGTATTTTCCCGAACTGAATGCGAGAAATGATGACCAGCAGAAGCAGAACTTGAAGATCCGCAATCTGCTGAACATGACAACGGGCTTTGATTGGACCATTGACAACAACGTATCCACCAATCAAATGCTGCAAAGCCCCGATTGGACCCGGTTTGCCCTTGGCCTGCCCATGAAAAGCGAACCCGGCGCCGAGTTCAACTACTGTAACGGCGCCGCCCAAATCATGTCCTCCGTCATTCAGAAGGCCATGGGCAAAAGGCTGGATGAGCTTGCAGGCGATGCGCTGAAACCCCTTGGGATCAGGGACATGTACTGGATGGCAAGCCCCGAAAACGCAAGCTCCGGTTATTCAGGTATCTATATGTACCCGGAGGATGCGGCGAAATTCGGCTACCTCTACCTGCGCAAGGGAAACTGGAACGGGACGCAGATCGTACCGGAAAAGTGGGTGGAGGAATCGACAAAGCTTCAGGCCACAGGCGGCTGGACGCCCTTGTTCCCTGGATACGGTTACATGTGGTGGATGAGCCGCTTTGGCGGTTACGCAGCTTTAGGGTTTGGGGGAAACTATATTTTTGTCATTCCCGAGCTGGATCTGGTTGCTGTCTTTACCGGCGGGTTATTCTCTACAGACGATCTGTTTTATCCCGGCGAGCTGATGGAGAAATATGTGGTGCCCTCCGTAAAGGCCGATTCGCCGCTTGAGGAGAATCCTGCATCATTGCAAGCACTTCAATCGGAGGTGGACGCAGTACAAAATCCCCCGGTACCACAGCCCGCAAAGCTGCCTGAGATTGCCGGGCAAATTAACGGAAAGTCGATTGTTATCGGCGATTCCACCGTTTTTACCTTGGCGTTTGACAAGGGCGGAAGCGAGTTTACCTATACCATCAATGGCGCTTTTACATTCACCGTAGGCCTGGACAATGTGTATAGAATCGTGGATGCCGGGAATCTGTACGGCCTCTTGCCGGAGCATAATCACCGGGCGCTTCGCGGCGGCTGGCTGGATGAAAAAACACTTCAGATTGTTGCGCATGATTTGGAGGACGGGTTTGAAGAAACCACTACAGTCACTTTTGAAAACGGCCAGGCGACGATCAACTCCAAGTCCAATCTGTATCCGGAACAAACTGCAATCGGAACGCTTACGGACTGATTGCGGCCTTTATCGCTTACATAAAGCGAATTGTGTATTTCAGAAAAAGCCATATTGTCACAGCCGGCACCCTAATTATGGGCAGCCGGTTTTTTTATCGGGATGATAATAATTTAATTTGAAAAACTGTTTGACATAGGCTGTCCATGCTGATAAAATAACTCCTAATAATTCTTTATACCAATCAAGGCGCTAGCCTGTATTGGCAGACTCCCCCCGCACGACCCATGGAAAGGATGATCTTTATGCTCTTAAAACAGGTCCGCGAAGGGCTTACTTTCGACGATGTACTTCTTGTCCCCCGCCGCAGTGAGGTGCTCCCCAAGGATGTGGACATTTCCACGCGGCTGACTTCGGCCATCAGGCTGAATATTCCGCTTCTTTCCGCTGCCATGGATACGGTAACGGACGCGCGCCTGGCCATCGCTATCGCCAGGGAAGGCGGACTGGGAATTATTCACAAGAACATGTCAATTGAAGAACAGGCGTCACAGGTGGATAAGGTGAAACGCAGCGAGCATGGCGTCATCACCGATCCATTTTTTCTTTCTCCGGAACATCTCATTAGGGACGCGGAAGCATTGATGGCCCGCTACCGCATCAGCGGCGTTCCTATCACCAGGGATGGCCGGCTGGTGGGCATACTCACCAACCGTGACCTGCGCTTTGAAACCGATATGAACCGCCCCATAGGGGAAGTAATGACCAGCAAAAACTTGGTCACGGCCCCGGAAGGGACCACGCTGGAGGAGGCCAAGAAAATATTGGCCGCCCACCGTATTGAAAAGCTGCCTATCGTGGATAAGGATTATAACCTGCGGGGCCTTATCACCATCAAGGATATCGAAAAGTCGACCAAGTACCCAAACAGCGCCAAGGATCAGAACGGAAGGCTTCTGTGCGGCGCGGCTGTGGGCGTCACAAAGGATGTGCTCCAGCGTGTGGAAGCACTGGTGAACGCCAAGGTGGACGTGATCTCCATCGATACGGCCCACGGCCACAGCACCGGTGTATTGCATGCAGTGGAGGAAATCCGTAAACACTATCCTGGTGTGCAGCTTTTTGCGGGCAATGTGGCTACCGCAGCAGCTACACATGACTTGATATCCGCCGGCGTAGACTGTGTAAAGGTGGGCATCGGCCCCGGCTCCATTTGCACAACGCGTGTGGTGGCGGGCATCGGCGTGCCGCAAATTACGGCTGTCAGCGACTGTGCCGAGGAAGCCGACAAGCATGGTATATCCATTATCGCAGACGGCGGCATCAAGTATTCCGGTGACATTACCAAGGCCATTGCTGCTGGCGCCGCAGCGGTCATGCTGGGCAGCCTGCTGGCCGGCGTGGAGGAAAGCCCGGGCGCCATGGAAATTTACCAGGGCCGCTCCTTTAAGGTCTACCGCGGCATGGGCTCTCTTGGGGCCATGGCGGAAGGCAGCAAAGACCGGTATTTCCAGGAGGATGCCAAGAAGCTGGTACCCGAAGGCGTGGAAGGCCGCGTTCCCTACAAGGGACCGCTGGCGGAAACAGTGTTCCAGTTGATGGGAGGTTTGCGGTCCGGCATGGGCTATTGCGGAACGTCAACGATTGAGGACCTGCGCAAAAACGGTGAGTTCATACGTATTACTGGTGCTGGCCTAAAGGAAAGCCATCCCCATGATATCTCCATCACCAAGGAAGCGCCGAACTATTCCAGAATGGATCCATAAGATTACAAACGAGGGGGAACTGCGGTTCCCCCTCGTTGCTCCCCAGGGAAGTAATAGAATTGAAGCACCAATGAGCAATGCAGGATTTGGCATCCGAACGTCGAATGGTATTCTTTATGTGTTGAAACCGGGAGGTGCTCCAATGCGCGATATGGTGCTGATCTTAAGCTTCGACGGGGCGAACGGCCGCTCCGTTGCACGAAAGCTTCGGGCAGAGCGGGTATATTGCAAGATCGTTCCCGCGGATATCGCGCCGGAGGAGGTAAAAAATCAGGAACCGCTGGGAATGATCCTGGCGGGCAGTTCCCAGGGTGGGTTGAGCCTGCCAGGTTTTCACCAGGAACTGCTGGACATGGGCTTGCCTGTTCTGGCTATGGGTGACGCGGCGGCTGCGGTTTGCGGCCTATTGGGCGGGCAGGCGGCGGATACTTTTTTGGAGCAGAATGCCGCGCCCGTAACCTATCAGGCGGGGCTGCCCTTGTTTGAGGAAGTCACCGAAGGCGAGCGTATGATGACTTTCGTGCGGCCCCTGTCGCTTGAAGAAGGCCTCACTCCTGCCGCCTTTACAGGAGATGCGGTAATTGGCTTTGTTCATACGGAAAAGCGGCTGTATGGCCTGCAGTTCCAGGTGGAGCAGAACGATCCCGACGGCATCATGATATTGGCGAATTTCGCCATGAAGGTATGCGGCTGCACGCCTTGGTGGGACAGCGCGGCTTTTATCCAGCGCGCGGTGGATGAGATACGCCGGGTAGTGGGGGAAGGAACGGCACTGTGCGCTATCTCCGGCGGCGTGGACAGCGGCGTTTGCGCCATGCTGGGCCATAAGGCCATCGGTATGCGGTTAAAATGCATCTTTGTGGATACGGGCTTATTGCGCAAGGGTGAAGGCGATTTTGTGATGTCCTACTACCGTGATGCGCTTGGCCTGAATATAGTGAGGGTGGATGCGGCGGACCGCTTTTTGCGGGAGCTTTCAGGCATAGTTGATCCGGAGCGGAAAAGTCAAACTGTCATGCGTTTGCTGCAGGAAATTCTGAATGCCGAAGTATCCAAAACGCCGGATGTCAACGTGCTGCTGGAGGGGACCAATTATTCCGATTATTCCGTCAGCCCCACTGTGGAAACGCCCATTTCCGTGAGCATGCGTTCCCGCAAGGCGATCCTGGTGGAGCCGGTGCGGGAACTGTTCAAGGATGAGATCCGCAGGGTAGGCGAGGAAATGGGAATGCCGCCGGAACTAACCACCAGGCAGCCCTTCCCCGGCGCGGGTCTGGCGCTGCGCATTCTGGGAGATGTTACATCCCAGCGCCTTCAAGTCCTCCGGGAGGCGGATGCTATCTTTTTGGAAGAAGTTGCCCAAAGCGGCCAGGGCAAAAGGCTCTGGCAGTATTTTGCGGTACTCAGCGACATGGCGCTTGCGGGCCTTAATGGCATGGCCATCAGCCTGCGGGCCGTGCATGCCAGTGAAAGCTCCACCGCCATGGCGGCAAGACTCCCTTCTGACCTGTTGGAGCGGGTTTCAGGCCGCATTTTAAAGGCGCTTCCCCAGGTGGTAAGGGTGGTATACGATCTGACTCCCAGCCGTAATTTCGCCGGTATTGAATGGCAGTAAACATATTTCTACAAAAGTTAAAAATCAGGAGGCACATTTATGTTTCTGTGTGACACCCACTCGGATACGCTATATGAGGTTGGCTGGAAAAAGAACAATGCCACTGACATCACCCTGGAGCGGGAACATAAGGGAAACGTCGCGCTGCAGGTAATGGCGCTATGGACGGGTCCCGACGGCAAGGCCGGGGATGTAAAGGGGATCGTGGCGGCCGAGCTTGGCGCTTTGGATGTATTGAAAGCCCAGGGATTTAAGCAGATAGATGATCCCTTAAAAGCCAAAGAGGGCGAGGTTGCCATCCTTCTGTCGATTGAGGGCGGCGAGGTATTCGAGGACGGCATTGAAACAGTAGAGGCCTGGCGGAGAAAAGGCGTCCGCATGGCCGGTATTACCTGGAACCATGAAAACAACCTGGGCTATCCCGCCAAGGGCTTAAGCACCCAGGGATTGACGCCTTATGGGCTGCAGGTGGTTAAGGAAATGCAGCGCCTGCATATCGCCGTGGACGTGTCACACCTGAACGAGCGGGGCTTTTACGACATCTTCCAGAAGACGAATGTGGCACCCCTGGCCTCTCATAGCTGCTGCGCGAAGCTTAGGCCGCACTTTCGCAACCTCACCGATGAGCAGCTTCACCTGCTGATCCATGAGGGGGGGTATATTGGCATCAACTTCTATGGTGAATTCCTGGCCGAAAACAACGCTACCGTGGAAACGGTAATTGACCACATCGACTACATCTGCCAGATGGGCGGGGATAAGCAGGTGGGATTCGGCTCCGATTTTGACGGCATCGACGTTTACCCCGTAGGATTGCGCCATCCGGGTGAGCTGAACAATCTCATTTCCGGCCTGCGCCGCCGTGGCTACAGCGAACAGGCCATTGCCGGCATCGCGGGCCAGAATCTGCTGGACTACTATCAGAGGATCGCATAGTAAGCAAAAGACCCCGATCATTTGAATAGATTAGAAAAAATGCCTTCAAACTATTATTGCTTGAAGGCATTTTTTTGAGGTGACAAAATGATCCGGCTGAACAACATTACCAAAACGTATCCCTTTGGCGGGCTTCATGTGGCTGCTTTAAGCGATGTCACGCTGCACATCCGCCCGCAGGAATATGTATCCATCGTTGGCCCCAGCGGCTCGGGAAAATCAACGCTGATGAACATCATCGGCTGCCTGGATACGCCTACATCCGGCTCATATTTGCTGGACGGGCTGGATGTATCGGGGCTTGGCGCCAATGAACTGGCTAACATCCGCTCCAGCAAGATCGGGTTTGTATTTCAGGGCTTTCATTTGCTGCCCCGTTTGACTGCGCTGGAGAACGTGGCGCTTCCGCTTTTGCTGCAGGGCGTGCCGCCCAAACATCGGGAGGAACGGGCTGCGGAGTCGCTCCGGCAGGTGGGCCTTTCGCAAAGGATGGGCCACAAGCCCTCCCAACTATCCGGCGGGCAGCAGCAGCGGGTGGCCATCGCCAGGGCGCTGATCCATAATCCCAGGGTGCTCCTGGCAGACGAACCTACCGGCAGTTTGGATGAGCAATCCACAAGGGAAGTGCTGACGCTGCTGGAAGGGCTGCATCAAAAAGGCCATACCATCGTGCTCATCACACATGATGCATCCGTGGCCGAACGCGCCGACAGGCGGGTTTCAGTATCTTCAGGACAGGTGCATTAGTACTAAGAAACTACAGAAGTTGCGGAATTCACAAGCCCCGGCAGAGAAATCAACAAACAAACAATGCTGTAGGGGCGATCTGTGATCGCCCGCATGTTGCGGTCAGGTTGTGTCACTTGGCGGGCTCCGGTACACCGTCCCCGCCGGTGGCGGAAATGGACGGTGTGGAGGAGGCTGGCGAAACGAGCGGAGCAAGCGGAGCGCAGCACCGCGACGATTGAGCCAGATGGGAACTCACAGATCGCCCCTACAGCTTTCAGGCAAAGAAGAATGGACTTACCAAGCAGTCATACCCCTACCAGGATGCAACAGGCTAACGATTCACAGATGCCCTCATTCCGCAACTTCTGTAGTTGTCAGAGTACTAGTTACGTTTCTTTTACTCCTTCTGCCGCCTGCGGGCGGCACCTCCCACTTGGAGGGTAAGGGTGCTGCCGACGAAGGAGGCTGGAGGATGTCTGTCGCATCAGTAGCAAATTCTATTATCATGGCATTATCATTCGGATTTGGCTGCTTATTTATGTCATACTGAAAGGACTGCCCTGAAAATCAAGGCAGCCTTTTTTTCATGAGTTTTCAGTCTGCTTCCCGGAATCATCAGCCTGTTTCCTGCCCCGTGTGCTTTGTATGATAGGAATGAGCAGGAAGATCATCCAGCCGGGGTGCCAGAGGTTCAGGTAAAAGCCAAGAATCAAGTATGCAAGGGCAATGATGACCGGGTTGCCAAGTAACAGCGGCATCCTCTTTTCCTTCTCCGGCATATAGTGGATGGGAATGGTCATAAAGACAAGCCAGCCTGGGTGCCACTGATGGAATATGAAACCCAGCACCAGGTACAATGCAGTGATGAACAAGGGGTAGGGCACCTGATGCAGCCAGCTTTCCCTGTGCATTTGCCCATCCTTGGTGTCGTAGAAGCTTCCTTCAGGCAGGGGATCGCTTTCCTCCTGCTTTACAGGCTCTTTTGCTTTTTCTTCCTCTACTTCGCCCTTTACTTCATAGTAACTTCCGTCCAACGTCGGCACTTCCGCCGAGAACGTAGTTTCCGGCTGGTAGGGAGGCGTATAGGCGGCAGGCTCCGGCGGGAGGTCGGAGTGGACCAGATCATCCAGAGACATCTTATACAAAGATGCCAGTGCGATGAGGTTGTCGGTATCGGGGGAGGATTCCGCGCGCTCCCATTTGGAGACCGCCTGCCTGCTGATGCCCAGCCGCATGGCCAGTTCTTCCTGGGAAAGGTTGCTTTGCTTGCGAAGCTGGACGAGG
>JAEZJP010000125.1 GCA_023415715.1 Bacillota bacterium | reverse complement strand
ACCTGGAGCTGCGCAAATATGGCGGCACGCCTCATGCCGGCTTTGGCCTGGGCTTTGAGCGCCTGATCATGTACGTTACGGGCATGGGCAATATCCGCGATGTACTCCCCTTCCCCCGCACCACCGGCAGCGCGGATTTCTAGAATGGTATATAGCTATTGGCTGTCCTTCTTAAAGGGCAGCCGATTTTTTAAGCGCACAATCCCATTTTTCAGTTAAATATGAGCAAGAAATGTTAAGACATATCATTTCTGTCATGCTATACTCGTCCCATACTGAGGCTGCGGGGGAAACGCCGTGAAGAATCTGGACCGTGTCGAAAGGGCACTGGAATACATAGACAGCCATCTGGACGAAGCGCTTCGTCTGGAGCAGATCGCCAATGTATTCCATTTTTCCCCCTACTACTTTCACCGTATGTTCACAGCCGTGGTGGGCCGGCCCATCACAGCATATATGCGGGAAAGGCGTCTGCAAAAGGCCTGCACGATGCTTGCACAAACACATGATTCCGTTCTGTACATCGGCATGGAATGCGGCTTTGATACGGCTCAAGCCTTTTGCAGAACATTCAAGAATCAGCTGGGCGTATCCCCTGCCCAATACAGAAAAGCTCCGGAGGCATACAAACAGCTCACCGTTCAGGATCTGGTGGATGAATTCCGCAGCAAATTGAAAGGAGGTGTTTTGGTGGAACCCAGAATCATTGAACGGCCCCAATTGTACATTGCGGGCGTTGGCGGAGACGGAAGAAAAACCGCCGAAGTCTGGCAGAGCTTTATGAAACTTAATGAGGAAAAGAAGCTAGGGAACACCATGTCCCAGGATGGCTATGAAGTACGCATCTACGAAAACAATGAGCAGATGTGCCATGTGGGACTAAGTATTTCCTCCCCGCAGGCAGATGATGACTATACTGTGTTCCCGCTCCCAGCGGCGCTGTACGCATCATTTGATGTTTATGTGGCGGAAGGGTATGACAGTCAAAACACAGCCATGAACGAGTGGCTGAACAACAATCAAGGCAAATACACCCAGCGGCTGCTGGATGGAAAGTACTACGTGGTAGAGTATTACGATGAGCGCTTCCATGGCAATGAATCAGACTCCATTGTGGAAATCTGGGTGCCGATAGAGGAAGTGAAAGCACCTTAACGCAAAACCTCCTCCAGCCTCCTTCGTCGGCAGCCCCCTCCAAGAGGGAGCCTTTGGGGATGCCTCCCTCTTGGAGGGAGGTGCCGCCCGCAGGCGGCGGAAGGAGGTTTAGCAAGGCAATCACTCATGTTTCGTTTTTTTCGGCAGCACCTTTAAAGCAGGTACAATTTGATAGTCTGAAGGCCGGGCAATCGCCCGGCATTTTGCTGCAATTTTATTTTCCTGCCCTCCAGGATGAGAAGATCAAATATGCCCCAAGCAGTGCGGCCAGCATAAAGCCACAAAAAGCCATCCACGGTAAGCCAAACCATAATGGAAGCACGGGGGCCTGGCATAATAGAGCGGATGCAATCAAAATCGCGCCGCATAAAAGGCACAGGATGATCCGGTTCACCATGCGGCCGACAGTTTGCAGGGACTTTTCGGAGCCATTAAGCTCCACATTGATTTTCCCCTGGCCCTTTACTGCCGCCTGCAAAAGCTCCGAAAGCTGGTAAGGCAGCCCCAGAGCCTCCCTCCCGGACCTGTACAGAGACCGCGCTCCCTGCCAAAGCTCCTTCTCCCAATCGATGTCGTCAAAGAGCCTTTCCCGCATGCCGGCGGCCATGATGGAAAGAAAATCCACCTGGGGACAAAGCTGTGTCACCACACCCTGCAAAGTGACAATGGCGCGGCTTAGCATTGCCATCCCCTGAGGCATTTGCAGGCCATGGCGGTTGGCGATGGAAAGCACTTCCTCCATCATCTTCCCCATGTTCATCTGGCCTATTTCCATCTGGCTGTACCGGCTCATTACCGTTTCAATATCTTCATACAACCTTGGATGGTCGATTTCCTGGGTATGCACCGCCAGGGATAAAAGCGCCGTCTTTGTCTCCTGAACGTCCTGAAGCACTACGCCTTTTACGGCCCGTTTCAAAAGCTGCTGCTCCCGGGGCGTCAGGCGGCCCACCATGCCCAGATCCAGGAAGACGATTTTCCCCTCCCGCACACACAGGTTCCCCGGATGCGGGTCCGCGTGAAAAAAGCCGTCCTCCAATACCTGCTTGGCAAAGCTTATGCACAGCTTCTGGGCGATTTCCCTCAACTCGTATCCCGATTCCTGCAGCTTATCCGACTGGTTAATGGGGATGCCGTCCACATACTCCATCACCAGCACCCGTTTGGTTGTAAAAGCCGTATAGACCTTCGGACAGGCAACAAAAGCCACCTCCCTTTGGAAGGTGGCAAAAGTATCCACGTTTTGAGCCTCCGCAAGAAAATCCATTTCCTGCTGGGTCACAAACCACATTTCATCGAGAACTGTACGAAAATCCACCGCGCCGCCTGCGACGCCCGACAGCTTCAAAAGCCCGGCAGCCTTTCGCAAAAGGGCCATGTCCTTTTGCATCTTTTCATCAATGCCCGCCCGCTGCACCTTGACAACCACCTGGCTTAAATCCATGAGCACGGCGCGGTGGACCTGTGCGATGGACGCGGCGCCGATGGGTTCCTTTTCAAAGGAGGCGAACACCTCCTCCAAAGGCGCTCCGTAGCTGTCCTCAAGAATCTCCCGCACCTCGGAAAAAGGCATGGGCCTCACACTATCCCTAAGCAGGGCCAGCTCCGTGAGAAATGCTTCCGGGATCAGGTCTCTGCGCATGGACAGAATCTGCCCGACCTTAACAAACGTTGGCCCCAGATCCTGCAGGATCAGCCGCAGCTTTTGCGGCGTGACGCCCTTGATGACCTCGTGGCGGTAGAGTACGGCAAGTATTTCCCGAAGCCTATGACCATGGGCGCCCGGGACCTGTTCACTCGTCTTGTCCGCCGCCGACATCATCCCCGCCCCGCGTTTCTTCATCGGCCTTCTCCATGGCTTCAATCTGCTCCTTGACCGCTTTGAGCTGTTCCTTGGTCATGGTGCGCAGGTTATCCACCACATTCTCCACTTTTGTTTTGCTTTCCGCAAAAATGGGGGCGATCTTCTCATCATAGGTCTTCTTCATTTTCTGGGTAAGCTCCTCGTTGAGAACTTTGCCCTGTTCCCAGGTGATCTCGCCCTTCTTGGCCAATTTGTCCACCAATTCCTTTGACTTTTCCGCCGTGGTTGCAACAGCGCCTAAGCCCGCCAGGAGTATCTTTTTCAAATCATCGCCGATGTTGTTGTTGTTCATGAAAATCCTCCTTCCTGATTGAAACAAAATTAGTATAGCGCCTTTTCTCAAAACCGCCCAATCATTTTTTCCCAATCATGCTTTGAGAATGCGGAGATGTCGCTTTTCACGCTTCTTCCTCTGCCGAAGTGTCCTCCGGGCCTTCCTCCGGCAGCAGTGCCCTTGCCTGCCCTTCCTCCAGCGCTTCCACCTTGCGCAGGTGACGCTCGATACTCCTTGTGCGCACATAAGCGGAGTCGACTGATTCGGTGGCCTGTCGCAGCCGCTTTTGCGTGTTTTCCAACACCAGCGCAAACTTGCCGAAATCCGTTTTCACTGCGCCCAGCAGCTTCCACACCTCGGCGGAGCGCTTTTCGATCGCCAGTGTCCTAAAGCCCATCTGC
>JAEZJP010000113.1 GCA_023415715.1 Bacillota bacterium | reverse complement strand
GCAATGGCGAAGGGGATCCACCTGTTCCCATTCCGAACACAGAAGTTAAGCCCTTCAGCGCCGATGGTACTTGGCTGGACACGGCCCGGGAGAGTAGGACGTCGCCGGATTCCATAAAGAGCATCTGTTAACTCAGATGCTCTTTTTTTGTTCATAAGCATGATGGTTTCAACATAATTAATGCGTTGCATTGTTCGAAGATATAAATACATCGATAAATACAAGCATGAGGAATACAAGCCAACTCTGCCCACTGTCATCCTGAGGAACGATGTGACGAAGGATCTTGGCGCAGTGTGTAAAAACAAGATCCTTCGCTTCGCTCAGGATGACAGTCAGCCAGAGTGGCTTTACATCCACAAGCCAGCAAGTTCCACATTTTTTGATGACGATGATACTCCGCTTTATATGGCTAGGGAGAGTAGGACGTCGCCGGATTCCATAAAGAGCATCTGATTCGTCACGTACTCTTTTAATTTACCTGATAATCCAGCCAGATACAATTGCTCTATATACATATAAAAAAACTGCTCTATACCAATAGGTTTATAAAACTGTAATGGGCAAGTATGTGATATATCAACTGCAATAATACAAGCGCAAAGGTTTATATTGAATGACATAATTATTTATAGGTTTTTGATTGTTTTGTATTGGCATAGGCGCTATAATTACCTTATCGGCTGGAAGATTATTGAAGAGCGGTATTTGTGGAATGTGAGGCAGAATATGAAAACTGTTGTGATTACAGGCAGTACCCGGGGAATAGGCCTTGCCATGGCAAAATCTTTTCTGGCTGCGGGCTGTCAGGTAACGCTGTCGGGAAGAAGCGAATCATTTGGCGAGAGCGCTAAAAACGAATTGAGTGCTTACACAGGGAAATATATCTATATCTCATGTAATGTTCAGTTAAAGTCTGATCTGCAAAGGCTGTGGGATACATCTAAAGATACATGGGGGCAGGTTGATATCTGGATCAACAATGCGGGTCAGAATGCTCCCAATAACTTTGTTTATGAAACGGATGAGACATATGTAAAGCAGGTTATTGAAACAAATATTACGGGCATGGTTTATGGATCACAAGTAGCGGCAAAAGAAATGCTTCTGCAAAATCATGGAGCCATATATAGTATGGAAGGCTTGGGCTCTAACAACATGATACAAAAAAAGACGATATTGTACGGCATGACAAAACATGCATTAACGTACTTCATGAAAGGCCTGGCCGAAGAACTGGACGGCACAAATGTCATTGCCGGGAGATTATCCCCCGGCATGATGTTGACCGATTTTATCACAAAAACACCTGATGGGAAAACTGCGGCAATAGAGCAGGACAAACGCTTTCAAAGGCTGTTCAATATCCTGGCTGATAAGCCGGAGACGGTTGCAGCATTTTTCGTTCCACGGATATTGGCCAATAAAAAGAATAATGTCCAAATATCTTGGTTGACAAACAGGAAGGCTGCATTCCGATTTCTTATGGCACCTATCATAAAAAGGAAATTGCTGTGATCAGGAAAGAAGTGTAGAAGTATGGAACTGGACCTGAATAGCTTGGAGTCAAGGCATGCCCATGACTTGCTGACAAGCGCCATCATTCCAAGGCCTATTGCCTGGGTAAGTACAATAGGCAGAGATGGAAAACATAATCTGGCTCCCTTCAGCTTTTTTACCGGCGTTTCATGGGCGCCGCCCATACTTGCGTTTTCCGTGGTGAACCGGGAGGATGGAACGAAAAAAGATACGCTGAGAAACATACAAGAGATCCCCGAATTCGTTGTCAACATTGTATCGGCGGAGCTTCTTCATGTGATGGAATTCACGGCAAACCCCATTCCCTATGGGGAAGATGAAGCTGTGGTGTGCGGTATCCATCTTGTTCCGTCAAAAACAATTGGCCCGCACAAAATACAGGAATCCAGGGTTTCGTTTGAATGCACTCTGGAACGGATTGTATCCGTGAGCGAAGGCCCCAATGCCGGGAACCTGATCCTTGGCCGCATACAACTGGCCTATATACAGGATGGACTATTACTCAACGGCAGAGAGGTGGATTGGAACGGCCTGGATGCCATAGGCCGGATAAGCGGGAGGCGCTACTGCACTGTCCGCTCAGTCATTGTGAGTGAAAAAACTGATATGCAGCCAAAATTTGAAGGATAGCAGAAGGGGCGGTTCAGATGATTCTGTTCGGCAAGGAAATTACAAAGCGCGAGTTTTTTAAGCTTTTCGGCGATGTATCCCAGATCGGCGGCGTTAAAAGCTTTACCTTAAATTCCGGGAAGGCCAAAGGAATCGACGCTTATGAAATAAACACAGGTGCGGGCCTGCGCTTTACCGTGCTTGCCGACCGCTGCATGGACATCGCCTGGGCCGATTATAAGGCTGCACCCATTGGGTTTATTTCCAAGGCAGGCATATCAAGCTCGCTGTATTTTGAGCACAAAGGCGACGAACTACACCGCGTGTTTGGGCCAGGCTTGCTTACCACCTGCGGCCTTCGTAATGTGGGGTCGCCCTGCACAGTGGACGGCGAGGAATTTGCACAGCACGGCAGAATCCACAATGCGCCCGCCGATTACGTCAGCATTGACGCTGATTGGGATGGGGATGAGTACAAGATCAGCCTGAAGGGGGCTATGCGGGAAGCGGTTCTATATAAAGAGAATCTGCGCCTCACGCGCAGCATAGAAACATCCCTTGGCTCAAACACCTTCAAAATCACCGACACGGTTGTGAACCTTGCGCTGCGGGATGAGTATGTTTGCATCCTGTATCATTTCAATTTCGGCTATCCGCTCATTGATGAAGGCGCAAAGCTGATCATACCCCCGGCTGATATCGTGAACGAGCCGCTTGATGGCCGGCCCGGCAGATGGAATGAGAGCCTCTCGCGGGTGGAAGCGCCGCTTGAGAAGGCGAGCAGTACGTTGTTCATGCGCTTTGATGATGAGGATATCAGGATTACCCTCCGCAATGAAAAGCTGGAGGGGTTCAAGGGCATCTTCATGAAATATAAGAAAAGCCAGCTTCCCAGCTTCACCGCGTGGCGGAATTATCTGCAGGGCGACTATGTATTGGGGTTGGAACCCGGCACCGTATATCCCGAAAACAGGGAGAAATTCCTTGCTAAAAACCAAATGGTGAAACTTAAGCCTATGGAGGAGCTGAAACTGGAGATCGAATTTGGCATTGAGGTATAAAACATTAAGTAATGGATACAGTATTTGATTTGTTGTGCGGGGTTATCAGCTCGCCAAAAGCTGCCCCGCCAAGGATCAGGATAGCGCCGATGATTTGATAGCCCGTCATCCTTTCATGAAGAAAAACCATGGAAAAGATGACGGCCGACAGCGGCTCCACATAGCCGCAGATGGCAACTGTCTGAACCGGCAGATTCCCGATGGACGAAAAATATAAGTAGCAGCCAATGCCCGTGTTGATCAAGCCCAGGACCAGAATGGGAATCCAGTTTCCAGGTTCCATGTGGAATACAAATCCTTGTTTGATGACGACAAAGGCGGCAACCGTCAAAAAGGCTGCCGTCAGTTGTTCCATGGAATTTTCCAGGCCTGTAATGCTATTTGCTTTTTTATTGAATATCACCATGACCGCATACAGGATGGCAGACATAAAACCGCAAAATAGCCCCCAGGCGGTTTTTCCTTCATGCAGCACCTGCGCGTTCACACAGAGCATGCCGGCAAGCACAATGAGAAAGCCGGCCGCCTTTGGCCATGTCAGCTTCTCACGAAATATAACAGGAGCCAGGACCATTACGATCACAGGGCCGCAGT
This sequence comes from Bacillota bacterium, assembly GCA_023415715.1. GTDB lineage: Bacteria > Bacillota > Clostridia > Christensenellales > Aristaeellaceae > JAEWAH01. Next base: position 39,583 of record JAEZJP010000113.1, on the reverse strand, counting down.
AGTATAACAAAGACGCAATGCCGACGCCTATCTGCCGGTAAGCTTCATATAGAAATACCCAGCTTGTACCCATGGCGATGCCGGAAACAATCAGGTACAACAAATGCTTTCTGTTTTGCCTTAAGTGCGTTTTCCGCTGCGTCAAAACAAGGACCGCAATCAAAAATAAACTGCCGATCAGCGTACGAACAAACACAATTTCATAGCTGCTTAATGCAATCTGGCTCGCTATAATGCCGTTCATGCCGAATATGAGCAGGGATGTAAGATACTTCAAATGATTTTTTTTCATACGCCTTGGGTTCTCCTCTTGCGTTTTGAGCAACAGCAATATATCATGCTTTTATCCACAATAATAGCGAATGTTTATAATGGTTTACATGACAAAATCGAATGGGTGATACGTTTGAATGTGCAAAAATACATGGCTCTTGTCAAGGCGGTAGAACACGGCAGCTTCACCAGAGCCGCGGAAAATTTGAACTATACGCAATCCGGCATCAGCCGCATGATCAGTGATCTGGAGACCGAATGGGGCATTGTCTTGTTGGAACGCGGAAAATCCGGTGTGGCGCTGACTTCGGATGGGCTGAAGCTGTATCCGCAAATACAGCGCATCTGCAATGAGCATGAATTGCTTTTGATGCAGGTGGATAACCTGCATGACTTAAAGACCGGCCTTGTCAGGATCGGAACATTTTCCAGTGTGGCAACGCATTGGCTGCCCAATATGGTCAAGCGGTTTCAACAGGATTATCCGAAAATTGATTTTGAAATGCTGCTGGGCGATTATACGGAGATCGAGTTCTGGATCAAGGAAGGCCGCGTAGATTTTGGATTTTTAAGCTTGCCGGCGGACGTGGAATTTGAAACGATCTCCGTGGAAGAAAAGGACAGGCTCCTTGTCGTTCTGCCAGAATGTCATCCGCTTGCCGGCTTGGATGCTTTCCCAATGAAGGAACTGGAGAAATATCCGTTTATGCTTTTGGAGAAAGGCGGAAAGTCTGAAATCGCTGCGATCTTTGAACACAACCATATGCATCCGCAAGTGCACTTCACCACATGGGATGATTACGCCATCATGTCCATGGTTGAAAACGGGCTGGGAATCAGCATATTGCCAGAGCTTATTCTCAAGCGCATTCCTTACCGCATCGTCGCAAAAGAGTTGGAAATTCCGGCCTACCGGAATATTGGCATTGCGATGCGCAGCCAAAGGGCGCTGCCGCTAGCGGCAAAACGGTTTCTTGAGTACCTGCCATACAGGGAAAAGAGCATGGCTGTTGTTTCCGACAAGCATGCCGCCCGTCTTTAGTCATTCACACAATTGATCCCTCCGGCATACGTTGCATCCAGAAGGAGGGATAGCCATGAAAAAGGGAATAGTCCTGCTGCTGGTTGCAATGCTCATGCTGGCTCCTGTCGGTCTTGCGCAAGAGAAGCTTGAAAAACTCACGCTCAATGAGGTGACGCATTCCGTGTTCTACGCGCCGCAATACGTGGCCATCGAGCTGGGATTCTTCAAGGAGGAAGGCATCGAGATCGACCTTGTAAACGGCGGCGGGTCGGACAGAAGCATGACGGCCATACTGGCGTCGGAAGCAGACATAGGACTGATGGGGCCGGAAACGGCGGTATACGTATATAACCAGGGCAAGGAAGACTATGCCATGATCATCGGCCAGCTCACCAATACGGACGGTTCCTTCCTGGTGGGCCGTGAGAACAACGATGCTTTTGATTGGCAGGAACTGAAAGGCAAGACCATCATCGGCGGGCGGCCGGGCGGCATGCCGCTGATGACGCTGCTGTATGTGCTCAAGCAAAAAGGGCTCACCCCGGGAACCGATGTGAATGTGCGCACCGATATACAGTTCAACTTGATGGCCGGCGCATTTGAAGGCAGCGATGCCGACTATGTCACGCTGTTTGAGCCAACGGCCAGCCTTTGTGAAAAAGAAGGGAAAGGGTTCATTGTCGCTTCCGTAGGAGCGGAAAGCGGGCCTGTGTCGTATACGGGCTACATGGTAAGAAAGAGTAAGCTCCATGAGAAGGGCGATCTTTACTACCGCTTTATCAAGGCTGTTGCCAAAGGACAGCAGTGGGTGGCTAACCATACGCCGGAGGAAATCGCAAATGCGATCGCGCCCCAGTTCCCCGACGCGGATGTGGCGATTTTGACGGCTGTGGCCAAGAACTACCGGTCCATCGGCGCATGGTGTCAGACACCTGTAATGAACGAAGAGGCCTTTACAAGGATGCAGGATATTATTGAAGGGGCCGGGGAGCTGTCGTCCCGCGTTCCCTTTGAGGCAATTGTGGACAATACCATTGCCCAGGCTGCTATCGGCAAGTAAATACTTTCAGAAGGCAGGCGTGCTTTCACGCCTGCCTTAGGTTTCAGAATCACATTAAGGGATGAAATGTGTGCATGAAACGGTTATTTAAGCCTTCCCCTTGAGGGGAAGGTGGTGCGAAGCACCGGATGAGGTGTTTAAAAGCGAATATCTTGTTATCTGCTAACACCTCATCAGTCGACTTCGTCGACAGCTTGCCACTCGGCTTGCTCAATCATCGCGCCGGCTCGCTGGCGCTTCCGGCGCTCGTTTCGCAAGCTTCCTCCGCTTCGCTTCATCCCTCCATCTGGCTCAATCGGCGCGCTGGCTCGCTGCCGCTCACATCGCTTGTTTCGCCAGTCTCCTCCACACCACCCCATTCTGCCACTGGCAGGGGCGGTGTTCCGGAGCCACAGGCGGCGCGAAGCTTCGGAACTCAAGGGGAAGCCTTGATTATGCGTTTGCTCCCCTTTTTAGCGCAGCATACGGCAGGCGCGATTTCGCGCCTGCCTGGCCCGGCATTTCTACAAAGGGAATGCAAATCAAAAGCAGCCGCAAGGGAGCGTTAGATCATGGAACCAATATTGAGCATGGACAATGTATCGCTGATCTATAACAGCGAAAATGCAGAGACGCAGGCTTTATCGGATTTGAACCTTCATGTGGCCGAAGGGGAGTTTTTGGCGATCGTCGGGCCATCCGGCTGCGGAAAATCGTCGATCCTTTCCCTTATCGCGGGGCTTTTAAAGCCCAGCGGCGGTTCCGTGCGCTTGATGGGTAAGGAAGTGACTGGCCCGAACAGCGGCATTGGCTACATGTTTCAAAGAGATCATCTCTTTGAATGGAGAACGGTCTGGCAGAATGTAATACTTGGGCTTCAAGTGCGTGGAAAGGTCAAGCAGGGAAGCAGCCGCGCCGCGCAGCTGCTAAAGACGTACGGTCTTTATGATTTCAGGAACCAATATCCCTCCGAGCTGTCCGGGGGCATGCGCCAGCGGGCAGCTCTCATACGGACGCTGGCGGTGGACCCCAAGCTTTTGCTGCTGGATGAACCTTTTTCGGCGTTGGATTATCAAACGCGCCTGGCTCTTGGCGATGAAATAAGCGCCATCATACGCAGCGAAAAAAAGACGGCGCTGTTTGTGACCCACGATATTGCAGAAGCCATCAGCATTGCCGACCGCGTCATACTGCTTTCGAAGCGGCCTGCCGTTGTAAAGCACAGCCTCACCATTGACATGGCCGGCATATCGCCGCTGAGGCGCCGCAGCCAGCCCGCTTTTCAGGAATACTTTCATACCATATGGAAGGAGATGGATGTGAATGTCTGAAAACAAGCATCCCTCCAAGGAACGTATTGCATATCTGAAGCGGCTGAAGCGTGACAGGGTCCTTATACAAGTCGCCCGGCTGCTGATCCTTGTTTTGATTCTGGTTTTGTGGGAAGTATGTACGCGCAATGAAATGATGGATCCATTCATATTCAGCTCGCCCAGCCGCATCGCGCGGACTGTGGTATCGCTGTTTCAGACAGGGAATTTGCTTCACCATATTTTATATACACTGTGGGAGACTGTTTTGGGGTTTGTTCTGGGTACCGGTCTTGGTGTTCTGGTCGCCGTCATCCTTTGGTGGTGCCCGCGTGTGGCGAAGGTGTTGGATCCATATATGGTGATACTGAATGCTTTGCCGAAAATCGCACTGGGCCCTGTGCTGATCGTATGGATTGGGACGGGCATATCTGCGATTGTAACCATTGCGGTACTGGTAAGCATCATCGTATCCATCACCAGCGTATCTACCGGGTTTTCCGGCGTTTCCGAAGAAAAGCTTCTGCTGATGCGGGCGTTTGGGGCTACCAAGCTGCAAATGCTGCGCATGGTGGTATTGCCGGCCAACGTGCCCACCATTGTTTCCGCACTGAAGCTGTCTGTGGGGCTAAGCTGGGTCGGCGTGATCGTCGGGGAATTCTTGATCTCCCGGGCGGGCCTTGGCTATTTGATTGTGTATGGCGGGCAGGTTTTTAAACTGGATATTGTAATGAGCAGCGTGGTGATTCTGTGCACGCTGGCGGGCGTCATGTATTATGTGGTGGCGCTGCTTGAAAAGTATGTGACCCGAAGAAGAATCCACGAAGCCTGATATAGGATTGTTTTTTGTATGGCAGGCGCGTTTTATGACGCGCCTTTTTTACAGCCACAGGATCTGCGAAAAATCGTGTTCCAGCTTGTCGTTTTCCAGACAGGCGATCCGTGACAGGCGCTGTGCCTGCCTTTGCTCATCCGGCTCCTCGGGGGCGGCTTCGATTGCATCCAGCATCTTTTGAATATTCTCAATGTTGTATTGGCATACGGTCACGGTGCGCTCGTTTTCATGCTGCTTCATACGCAGCCGCCTGATCACAGCCTCCCGGCTCAAATGTGCGGAAACCATATCCTTGATTTCCTTGAGGGAGAACCCTACCTTTTTAAAGCTTAAGATAGTGTTGAGCGTTTGCAGCTGATCGGGAAGGTAATACCGGTAACCTGATTCTGTGTCGACGTATGAGGGCCTTAATAGACCCATGCGGTCATACAAACGAAGCGCACGGATGGAGACATCGCTGAATGCTGCGAATTCGCCGATTTTCATTTTCATGTCCAAGACTTCCTTTACCGCATTTATTACCCTCATTATATGACATTATCCATATGAAAAAAAGATGTTCTTGACTCTGCACATGCGTCAGGGTCTATGATGGTTTTGCGGCAGTAGGCCAAAGCAAGGAGCATGGAACATGGCGTTTTACAGCATTCTGTTTCCCACCCCGGAGGATGAGGCACGGGCAGAAAACCATCCCTGGCTGACACTCCGGCCGGATGAAAAAAAGTATGAAAAGTATGCGGTTCGCGGAAACAAAATCGTACTGGCCTCAAAACAGAACAAACCGGATGTGCCTTTACGCCCCGGCCTTTATTTGGACCTTAATCTGGATCAGATTATGGATGAAGTGCTTTGTCACGAAACAGATGAAGAGCTACGGGAAATATTCTACTGCCTCTGTAAAGACGCGGATATGGTGCTTTACCGCCAGGAAGTGATGAAGGCGCTGGAGGAGAAGGAGACAGGCGCCGCCTTCAAAGCATTTCTTCAATCTATGGCAAAAGCGGAACGGCTGCTTTCATATGGCAGGCAGGCGCACCATGCGGCGCAGAGGGACAAGTATACGGCGGATGGCGCCGCGCTATACTGTGATGCCATCCGGCAGTTGCTTTTTCAAACATCCGAATTGCACTTAAGATCCCGGGGACTTAAGAGCTTTCTTGATATGGTCCAGGCCTATATGAATGAACCCCGGATCATGCAGCTTAGGGAGCAGACCTTAAGAGCCAGGAATGCGCTTGAGCTCATATCCTATGGCCTGCGCATAAATGACGGGTTATTGCATGTGGATTTTGAGGCGGATACAACGGACTGCGTGCAACCCATCCGGCAGGATTTTGACGCAAAGGCAAGGTGGGGCGTGGAAGCGGACGGCAGCCGGCCGGAGATACTGCCTTTTCGGCAGGTGGAGCTTACTCCGCTGGAAGTGTTGATCATGAAGGCGCTTACGGAAAGGTACCCCAAGGCGTTCCAGGATGCTCACGAGGCTGCGCAAAAGGCTCAAATGCTTCCGGAGCCGTTTATTGGCCGCTTCGTAAAGGAAGTCCGCTTTTATTTTCTGTACTTGGACCTGATGGCAAAACTTAATGGGAAAGGATGCCCTTTTGCGTACCCGGATATTGCGGAGGAAGACAGTATTGAAATCCGTGGCGCATACGACCTGGCTCTTGCCATAAGCACCGACGCGGTGGTGCCAAACGATTTTACATTATCGCAGGAAGAAAGAAGCGCCATCATTACGGGTGCGAATCAGGGAGGCAAGACGACATACGCCCGGAGCATCGGTCAGGTTGCGGTACTTGCGGCGCTGGGGCTGCCAGTTCCGTGCGAAAGTGCAAGGCTGCCGCTGTATAACACCATCTTCTCGCAGTTTACGCAGGCGGAGGATGATGCGGTGGATAATGGAAAGCTCAAGGAAGAGCTGCTCCGGCTCAAGCCTATTCTTATGGGTGCGGGGGATAAAAGCCTTGTGATCCTCAACGAGCTTTTTTCTTCCGCCACCCAACAGGATGCGCTGGATATGGCGGATCTTACGATCAGGGAACTTATGGATTCGGGTGCGCATGTCGTATTCGTAACGCATATCGACGGTCTTCGCATACAGCACGCCGTGAGCATGGTGGCGCAGGTTATAAAGGCAAGCGGGCAGCGCCTGTACAGGATCATACGGGCGGAAGCCGACGGCCAGGCTTACGCAGGCGAAATCGCGCTCAGACATAACCTTGCCTTTCATCAAATTAAGGAGCGGATTGCACATGGAATTTGATCTGTTATATATGGATTTTAAAGCTATGGAGCAAACACCTTATGCAAAGGATCTCATACGGGATTTGAAGCTGGATATTCTCCTTGGCGCAATGTCAGAAGGCGACAAGTCCGTATATGAAGCCTGTACGCAGGTTTTAACAAATCCGCTTGTCGAGGCGCAATCCATACGCCTTCGAAATGAAGTCATACGGGACGCGGTGATAAACGGTGAGGCTTTTGAATCGCTGTTCACGGTTGTCAGGGATACGCTTACGCGCACGCGCAAGTACGCCGAATATATCAAACCCAAATACGAAAAGGTGATTTCCAACGGCAACAAAATCGTCAATGAAACGGAAATCGCCCAAATCTTTGTTGAAGGTTTGAAAGGACTGAAGGCACTAATAAACAAGTATAGGCGTGGATTTCAGGCGGAAGGTTTGCTCCGCTTATGCGGTGAGGTAAATGATACGCTTTCCGACGAATATATCTCCCGCGTTCAAGCGCGGATAGAGGAGCTGTCAATGCTCAAGCAGGGAAGCGGTGTCATGGTCAGCGGTCATATCGGAGAAGGGCTCAAACAGGCGGATATTGTGCTTAAAAGGCATGTGGCACAGGAGAAAAAGGCCCGCCTGTCCATATCCCCCCGCAGTGCTGTGATTCCCCTTAACAGCATCACGCTGATTCAAAACGCCCAGGAGATCACGGAAAAGTCGCTGGCGCCTTTGCTTGCAATCATTGCCGGATTTAACAGGGCGGTACAGAGATTTTTGGAAAAGCTCGATTTTCAATTGAAATTCTTCGTGGGCTGTACAAGGCTTCACCGGAAGCTTGCAGCGCTTAAAGTACCTGTTTGCTATCCGGAATTGAGCGATAACAGGCAGTATCATGAAGCATCTATGCTTGTGGATGCCGGGCTTGCTTTAAAAGATGGGAACGTGCCGGCAGGCAACGATATTTGCATATCTAAAAAGCGTCTGGTCCTGATCACCGGGCCCAATCAGGGCGGGAAGACCACATTCCTGCGCAGCGTTGGCATTGCCCAACTGATGGCTCAATGCGGCCTGTTCGTTACGGCGAGGCAATACGCTTGCCCCGTCTTCACAGGCATATTCACACACTTTCCCAACGGAGAGGATGCAGGTATGCGGATGGGCCTGCTGGAAGTGGAACTTAACAAGCTGAGCAAACTTGTGGACGCTTTGAAACCGGGCGCGCTTCTCCTGATGAACGAAACATTCCAGACGACCACACCGGGTGACGCAAAGCTGCTTGCGCAGGAGATTGTGCCGGCTCTTATGGAAGCCGGAGTCATCGTGCTGTTTGTAACCCATCTGTACGGTTACGCGATGGACGTATATGAACAAAAATCGAATGATGTGCTGTTCCTCCTGGCCCAGCGAAGCAGGGAGGGAAATAATACCTATTGCATGCTGGAAGGCCCTCCTTTTAAAACTGCCTATGGCCGAAACCTATATAAGGAGGTCATGGGGAGGACATCCTGACCCGGTTGCATCCATGCCCAAAAGCATGTATATGCATTATCAAAAAGACAATCCTGCATTTGCAAAAGACGCAGCCATATTCATATCCATATGCCGGCAGATTTGGATCGAGGATCATACATGTGCATGCCGTGAATAAAGTTGCCTTATTATGCATAGGCATAAATTAATAATTATACTACAAACAGAGCGCCATTTGAAGAAAAACAAGGCTTTCGGCACTGTTCTTTCTGTGTATTTCGCAAAGAACAATTCTTGACTTTTTCATGAAATATCGTATACTTAAATATCATATTTCTCTATAAAGGAAACGGCCTGTCCCTGCCCGGGCAAGCGCCTAAGTCCGCGATATGAAATGGAGAGAGATGAAATATTCGAGGAGGCAGACCATATGAAGCTAGGCAAGAAACTGCTGGTTCTCCTGCTGGCCGCCGCGATGCTCCTGGGCGTGCCCGCCATGTCCCTGGGCGAAACTGCAGGCCCCATCCTGAATGTGCACCTGGATGTGGAAGTTGCATCCATGGATCCTCAAATTGCAACAGACGGCACTTCCTTTGAAGTGCAGGCCGCTATCACCGAAGGCCTGTATTCCATTGATGCCGCCGGCAGCCCCATTCTGGCGATTGCCGAATCCGCCGAAAAGAGCGCCGATGGCCTGACCTACACCTTCAAACTGAAGGATGCGAAATGGTCCAACGGCACTCCCGTGACCGCCAATGACTTCGTGTTCGCCTGGAGGCGCCTGGTAGATCCGGCGGTCGCCAGCGAGTATTCCTTCATCGCCGATGTGGCGGCTATTGCGAATGCCGCAGCCATCACCAAAGGCGAAAAGCCTGTGACGGACCTGGGCGTGACCGCCATCGACGACAAGACTCTGGAAGTCAAACTGGATGTGCCCGTGGCTTTCTTTGAGTCTTTGATGTCCTTCCCCTCTTTCCTGCCGGTGAACGAGGCCTTCTTCACCGCGGCCGGGGATACGTATGCCACCTCTCCCGAAACGCTGCTGGCCAACGGTCCCTTCATGGCTGAGTCCTACGAGCCCGCTGCCACCACCATCAAGCTTGTGAAGAACCCCACCTATTGGGATGCCGGCAAGGTCTCCCTGGGCGGCATCACCTTCCAGGTGATCAAGGATTCGCAACAGGCCATGCTGTCCTATGAGAATGGCGACCTGGATGTGGCCACCCTCTCCGGCGAGCAGGTGGAACTGTTCCAGGATAATCCTGAATTCCATAGCATCATGCAAGGCTATCTGTGGTACATCTCCCCCAACCAGAAGGTGAAGGGCCTGGAGAATGCCAAGGTCCGCAAGGCCATTGCCATGTCTATTGACAAGGCCGCTGTTGCGGAGAACATTCTCAAAGACGGCTCCATCGTGGCCGACTTCGCTGTGCCCACTCTGCTGGCTACCGGCCCCGATGGCAAAGACTTCCGTGAAACCGCCGGCGGACCCTATCTTGCCACCAACAAGGAAGAAGCCGCCAAGCTCTGGGAAGAAGCCAAAGCTGAACTTGGCGTCAGCGAACTCAAGTACTCCATGGTGGTGGAAGACACCGAGTCTGCCACCAACGTGGCGCAGTTCATTCAGGATCAGATCCAGACCACCCTGCCCGGTATCACCGTCGAGCTGCTGACCATGCCGAAAAAGAACCGTGTGGAACGGATGCAGAGCGGCGATTTTGAACTGGGCCTGACCCGCTGGGGCCCGGACTATGCTGATCCCATGACCTACCTGGATATGTGGACTACCGGCAGCCCCAACAACTACGGCTTCTGGAGCAATCCGGATTACGACGCCATCATCGAATCTGCCAAGAAGGGCGAACTGGCCCTGGATCCCGCCGCCCGCTGGGAAAAGCTGAAGGAAGCCGAGAAGATGGTCATGGATGAAGCCGTCATCCTGCCCATCTACCAGAAGGGCAATGCGGAAATGGTCAAGGCCGGCGTGGAAGGCATTGAGTTCCACTCTGTCGGCATCAACCGCATCTACAAGAACGTTACCAAGAAATAGCCTGAAAGCGTAAGCCGAAGGAAAACACGGCAGCGGCGCAGACGGTTTCCTGCTGCGCCGCTGTTGTGTATTTGTAGGGGGAGTGCCGGTGAAAAAATACATCCTCAAACGCCTGGGTCTGTCGGTGGTGATCCTGCTGGCGATCCTGTTGATTTTGTTCCTGATGCTGGAATTGATGCCCGGCTCACCCTTTAATGATGAAAAACTGAACGACACCCAGCGGGCCATTATCAGTGCCAAGTATGGCCTGAACCAGCCGGTGATGGTCCGGTTCTTCAAATATGTGTTCAACATGGTCACCGGCGACTTTGGCGTAAGCTACACCATCTCCAAAAACACGCCCATTTCCCAGCTTTTGTCCACACGTCTGCCAGTCTCGCTGCGCATCGGCGGGCAGGCAGTGCTGCTGGGCACACTGATTGGTCTGATACTCGGCATCATAGCGGCCATCAAGCACAACACCATCTGGGATACTTTGACGACAGTAATTTCCGTACTGGGGGTCAGCCTGCCTTCCTACGTGTTCGCTTTGGGGCTGAGCTATACTTTGGGATTCCAGTTAAGATGGTTTCCCCTTTTGTATGAAGTGGACAACATATTTCATTCTTCCGTGCTGCCTACGATTTCCTTAAGCATGTTCACTATTGCCACAGTCGCGCGGTTTACAAGAACGGAAATGCTGGAAGTATTGGGTTCCGACTACATGCTTCTGGCCCAATCCAAGGGCATTTCCGGCTTCAGGCTGATTTTCCGCCACGCACTGCGCAATGCGCTGATTCCCATCATTACGGTGCTGGCACCGCTGGTGGTAGGGCTTATGACCGGCTCTCTGGTGGTGGAAAAGATATTCTCCATCCCCGGCATCGGCAGCCTGCTGGTGACCGCCATACAATCCAATGATTACAACGTTATCATCACTTTGGCGTTTATATACAGCGCGATGTACATACTCATCATGTTAGTGGTAGACATTCTCTATGGCGTGATCGACCCCCGCATCCGCCTTGCAAAGGAGGCCAAACATGCCTGACAAACCCGTATTCAAAGAGGATGACTTTCTGCTGCACGGCAATACCCACGATGATTTCGTGGATGAAACATTTGCCAGTCAGCCATATTGGAAGGATGTTTTTGCCCGCTTCCGCAAGAACAAGGGCGCCGTCATTGGGTTCATTTTCATTATGCTGGTCACTCTTTGCGCCATTATCGGGCCTATGGTCAGCGGCCACACCTATGCCGCCCAGATCATCAAGCATCAAAACCTGGCGCCCAGGGTGCCGGGGCTGGAGAGCCTGGGCATTATGAACGGCTCGGAAGAGCTTCGGACCTCAACCGGTACAAAAACGGTCAACAAGTATGTGAACCCCGGGAAGACTACGGGCCTGGAGAGCATCTACTACTGGTTTGGCACAGATACCCTGGGCCGCGACCTGTTTACCCGCACCTGGGAGGGTACACGCATCTCATTGTACATTGCCTTGATAGCTGTGCTGGTGGACATGATTTTTGGCCTGAGCTACGGCCTGATTTCAGGGTATTTCGGCGGCAAGATCGATTCCGCCATGCAGCGGTTTGTTGAAATATTGAACGGCATCCCTACCTTGGTCATAGTGACGCTTCTGATCCTGGTTTTGAAGCCAGGCCTGGCAACTATCACGTTTTCGATCATGATCACCGGCTGGATCGGTATGAGCCGTATCGCCAGGGCGCAGGTTCTAAAACTTAAGGAGCAGGAGTTTATCCTTGCCTCCAAAACCCTGGGTGCAAAGAATTTTTATGTCATTTTCAGGGAGATACTGCCTAACGTTTTCGGTCAATTGATCATTATGTCCATGTTCTCCATTCCCAACGCTATCTTCACCGAGGCATTCCTGGCCTTTGTTGGCTTGGGCGTGCCCCAGCCCCTGGCGTCCCTGGGGTCGCTGATCAGCGAAGCGTTCAAGTCCTTTACCACCCATCCGTATATGATCATTTTCCCCGTGGTGGTGCTGGGCATCATCATGCTGTCCTTCAACCTTCTGGCGGATGGCCTGCGGGACGCCTTTGATCCGAAAATGAAGGAAATGTGAGGAGGCGGAGCATGGAAAAAGAGAACATACTGTCCATCTGGGATTTTTCCGTTTCCTTCACCACATCCGCAGGCACGGTGAACGCTATACGCGGCGTTAACCTGGATCTGAAGAAAGGGAAGACGCTGGCCATTGTGGGCGAGTCGGGAAGCGGCAAATCTGTAACCGTCAAGGCCATCATGGGCATCCTCTCCTCCAACGGCAAGATCAATTCCGGTACCATAGAGTATACCTATCAAAAGGATGGGAAGCCCGTTACCGTTGACCTGATCAAGATGCCCCCCAAGCAGATCCGCCGGGAGATCAACGGCACAAAGATCGCCATGGTATTCCAGGACCCAATGACATCCCTGAACCCTACCATGACCGTGGGCGCCCAGATCATGGAAGGCATGCGCTACCACTACAAGGTATCCAAGGCGGAGGCATGGAAGAAAGCCGTCAACCTCCTTAACCTGGTGAACATACCCGAAGCCGAGAAGCGGATGAAAAACTATCCCCATCAGCTTTCCGGCGGCATGCGCCAGCGGGTGGTGATTGCCATCGCCCTTGCCTGCGAGCCGGAGATTCTGATTTGCGACGAGCCGACCACCGCGCTGGATGTGACCATACAAGCAAAGATTCTGGAACTGATAGCGGATTTGCAAAAGAAGCTTGGCATTTCGGTGATCTACATCACCCACGACCTTGGCGTGGTCGCCAAGGTAGCCGACGACGTGGCAGTGATGTATGCCGGCAAGATCGTGGAAAAGGGAACGGTGGAAGAGATTTTCTACGATCCCAGGCATCCTTATACATGGGGCCTTCTTTCTTCCATGCCCGATCTGGATACCAGGGATGATAGATTATACACCATCCCCGGAAACCCGCCGAACCTGTTGCACCATGTGGAAGGCGATGCTTACGCGCCCCGGAACATATATGCCCTGAACATTGACTACCGCCAGGAACCGCCCATGTTCAAAATCACCGATACCCATTATGCCGCCACCTGGCTATTGCACGAGAATGCGCCGAAGGTAGAAATGCCCAAGGAGCTGCGGGACAGGATGCGCAGGCTCTTAAAGGAGGCGGAATAAATGGACGAGAAAAAGCCTCTGCTTTCGGTAAATAACCTGAAGCAGTATTTCCGCATCAACCGCCGGTTTACCGTCAAGGCGGTGGACGACGTATCCTTTGACATTTATCCGGGTGAAATTTATGGCTTGGTGGGAGAATCGGGGAGTGGGAAAAGCACCATTGGCCGTACGGTCATCAGGCTGTACGATCCGACAGATGGAAAGATCACATTCAGCGGCCGCGATATTTCCGGCAATCTCAGCAAACAGGATGAGTCGTATCTGCACACCAAGATGCAGATGATCTTCCAGGATCCCATGGCATGCCTCAACCCCCGCAAAAAAGTGTTGGACATCATTGCCCAGGGCATGGACATCCACCATTTATGCGATGGCCGCAAGGAACGTGAGGAAAGGGTTTATGAAATGCTCCATAAGGTGGGCCTGAGCCAGGAGCATGCCAGCCGGTACCCCCATCAGTTTTCGGGCGGTCAAAGGCAGCGCATAGGCATCGCCAGGGCGCTGATCATGAACCCGGATCTGATCATTGCAGATGAGCCCATCAGCGCGCTGGATGTATCCATCCAGGCACAGGTGGTGAACCTGATGAAGAACATTCAGCAGGATACGAATACGGCCTTTATGTTCATTGCCCATGACCTGTCCATGGTCAAGTATATTTCCAACCGCATCGGCGTGCTGCATCTGGGCCATATGGTGGAAATGGGAACAACGGAGGAAATTTTCACACACCCTGTGCACCCTTACACCAAGTCGCTGCTGTCGGCCATTCCTCACCCCAACCCCAAGGCGGAAAAACGGCGTACGTCGCTGCATTACGATTATGCCTCCAGCGGGATCGACTACCTGAAGGGGACGCTGCACAATGTGGGGGGCACCCACCGGGTATTGGCTACGGAGGAAGAACTGAAAAAGTGGCTGTAAAAAAGGCGGCATGCTCCCAAGAAAGAAGTGCCTTCCATAAATGCCTGACGCGTATGCCGCTCGAATAAGCGGGTACGCGTCAGGTTTTATATTGGTTTGCTTTTTTTCTTGTTCCGCTGTAAAATTATACCTGCGTGGAGCCGGAGTTTGAGCATAAACTTTCTTGTCAGGCAATAAAGCCGCAGCGGTTGAAAGGAGACCTGTATGAATTATTGTGAAAATTGCATGCTGCTGACGGAGGAGGATGTCTGCCCCCGTTGCAGGAGAAAAAAACTGAGGTCTCCTGAGGATGGTGACTTCTGTTTTCTTGCGGAAAAGGGAATGATCTGGGGCGGGATGCTGGCGGATGTCTTGAAACAAAAGAACATCCCGTATGTTGACAGGCCCGTGATGGGGGCTGGATTGGCAATGGAAACAGGCTTCGCGCTGGAACGGATCCGGTATTATGTTCCGTTTGCACATCTTTCTGATGCGGGAGAGATTGTTGAGGAGTTGTTTGGGGAAGAAGATAAGGAGTAAATGCTGTGTTTGTGGAAGGCACAAATAATGTGAAAAGTGGTTTGTTTCACGTTATGTAAAGTATCTGGCGGGCGCCTGCCCAAATAACAGGCGCTCCTTTCAGCTACGGATGGAAAAACACCTGCACCATGCCGCCTTCGCCTTTCCGGCCGTCGGCCACCATGCGCATCAACGGCTTCATGGATTCGTTCCAACGCGCGACAACTTCGCTTTGAGCCTGCACCCGGTTAGCCTTTTCGATACTCTCGCATTCGTAATAGCCGAACAGCTCATCGCCTACATTCCAGATCGTATAGTTATGGATGCCCGCCTCATTGAGAAATGAAGTCATCTCCGGCCAAATCCCGGCATGGCGGCGCTTGTATTCCTCCAGCATTCCAGGCAGCACTACGGCTTTCCACGCAAAACGCTCCATAAGCTTTTTTACCTCCGGCTTTCTATTTTATATTCTGGTACATTGATACACCTGCAAAAGCCTTCTGTCAACAAATACTTGCAGCAGCGCATTGACAGACGGGTAAAATATGCCTATGCTGGAGTTGGCGGGAGGAAAAACATCATGCGGGTGTTTGTGGGTATAGGCCTTGATGAGAAGATGAGAGACTCGCTTTGGGAAGCCGCGAGCAAAGCTCAAAAGCTATTCCCAGGCAGGTACTCGGCGCGGGAAAACTACCACTGTACATTGCAGTTCATCGGCCAGGCGGATGCCGCGGCCGTTCAACTCATCGAAAAGGCCATGAAGGAAGCGGCGGCGCAATTCGATCCTTTTTCCATAACGCTGGCGGGCCTTTCCTTTTTCCGCAGGCCACAGGATGCCGTGCTCTTTTGCGGCCTTGTAAAATCACTGATTTTGGAACAATTGGCGCAAAGCGTGCGGGAGCGTCTTTTGACTGCGGGGTTTAAACTGGAAGATGGCGAATTCCATTCACATATCACACTGGCGAGACAGGCAAGGCTTGATCCCAAGTCACTATCCCTGATCCCCGTGGCGCCAGAAGGCCAGCAGGTGAAGGAAATTACTCTGTTTGAAAGCTGCCGGGTGGAGGAGCAATTGCGGTATGTGCCCCTTATGCGCTGCCCGCTTGGAAAATAGGCCAAGCGCAACGGGGACATAGCCCGGTTATTTGTAATATACTATGAAAGGCGGAAATACTTTGCACTACGAACATCCTAAAGACTGCGCCTGCGGCCATCACCATGATCACGAGGAAGGCTGCGGCTGCGGTCATCACCACTTAAGCGGCGAGGGCTGTGATTGTGGTCACGAACATACCCATGAGGATGGCTGCAACTGCGGCCATCATCACGAGCACCTTGTTGTTGGGGAGGATGGCATCACTGAGGCCCAGGCCGATGTGCTGCTGGCCATACATCAGAGGGGATACCTGCCCATCGCCCGGTTTGCCTTGCGCTCCAGCCAGGACAGTGACGCTTACGCCGTGGCGCTGGAGCCTGTATACATTGCCGATGCCGCGCAGGATATGGATACGGTAAAGGCAAATGGCGGGTTGTTTACATCCCTGGAGGATATGGGGCTGATTACACTGGATTATGATATACGGCTCACCGGATACGCGTATCAGGAATACGAGCAGTCCAGCCTCTATGCCTACTTTGTGGAAACGGTGAAGGAAGCGTCGCAAAAACCGGGATTTGTGCTGGACACTCCAGTACTTGAGCTGGGCAGCGTGGCCATAACCGGGGAAGGGAACAAGGTTTTGCGCTCCATGCTGGAAAAGTAAGATGCTTACGGAAGAGAAATCCATTATTTTTCTTCAAAATAGCCGCGTTTTGTGATTTTATCACTTTCGAAAGGCGCAAATGCGGGTATAGTATGACTATCAAGTTGTCCGAAAGGACAAAGGAGGAAATATACAATGGCTGCGATAAAGGTTACAAAGGAAAACTTCAACGACGTTCTGGCTTCCCAGGTTCCTGTGCTGGTAGACTTCTGGGCTCCCTGGTGCGGCCCTTGCCGGATGGTTGCTCCCGTGGTGGAAGGCATCGCGGAAGAAATGGGTGAAAAGGCTGTTGTGGGAAAGATCAACGTGGATGAGCAGCCTGAGCTGGCTTCCCGTTTTGGCGTAATGAGCATCCCCACGCTTGCGGTGTTCAAGAATGGCCGGCTGGCCGGGTCCATGGTGGGTGTCCGCTCCAAGCAGGACATCTTGAAGCTGCTGGAGGCCTAAAATGCTGGGAATGTTTAATCGAGGGAAAACCATGCCCATGCGGGAAGCCGTTGAGACGGCCAATGGAAACCTGGGCGTCCGCCTGGTGGATGTGAGGACGCCGGCCGAGTACCGGCAGGGCCATCTTCCCGGCAGCATTTCCGTGCCGCTGGACCAGTGGGAGCAAATCCAGGAGATAGTTCCCGACAAGGGTATGCCTTTGTACGTTTATTGCCTGAGCGGCGCAAGGAGTCAGGCGGCCTGCCGGGGCTTTGGGCGGCTTGGGTATACGGAGGTAGTGAACATCGGTGGCATAGCCGGCTACGATGGCCCCCTGGAAAGGTGAGTGGACAATTACATGAAAATTGTCATTATCGGCGGCGTGGCGGGCGGAGCCAGCGCCGCTGCACGTTTAAGAAGGCTTGATGAGCAGGCCGACATCGTACTGCTTGAGCGGGGCGCATACATTTCCTACGCAAACTGCGGCCTGCCCTATTATGTGGGCGGAGCGATCACGGATAAGGAAGAACTGACGCTGCAAACGCCGGAAAGCTTTTTTCAAAGGTTCCGGGTGGATGTACGTGTTCAATCGGAAGCTGTGTCTATTGATCCTGCCGGAAAAACGGTCACGGTGAAGAACCTTGCTGATGGTTCTTCTTATCAGGAACCGTATGACGTATTGGTCCTCTCCCCCGGCGCGGAACCGGTGGTTCCGCCTATTCCCGGCGTGAAAGATCCCAGGGTTTTTACGCTGCGCACCATCCCGGATACGCTTAAAATCCGGGGATTCATTGAGGAAAAGCATCCTGAAAAAGCGGTGGTGGTGGGCGGCGGCGCCATCGGCATGGAAATGGCGGAAAACCTTCATGAGGCAGGGCTTCAAGTTACAGTGGTTGAGCTGATGGACCATGTGATCGCACCAATCGATTTTGACATGGCTGCCGATGTTCACAGCTACGTGCGGAAAAAGGGCATCCGCCTTTTATTGAACACGGGCGTCAAGGACATTGCGCCGGAAGAAGATCATTTGGCGGTTCAGGCGGGAGATGAAACCTTGCCTGCCGACATGGTTCTTATGTCCGTTGGCGTGCGGCCTGAAAGCAGTCTGGCCAGGGCAGCGGGGCTTGCATTAAGCCCCAAAGGCGCGATATTGACGGATGAGCACATGCGCACTTCCGACCCCAATATTTACGCGGTGGGCGACGCGGTGCAGGTGAAGAACTTCATATCCGGCCAGCCGGCTTTCCTGCCCCTGGCGGGTCCCGCCAACAAGCAGGGACGCATCGCGGCGGATAATATCTGCGGCATACCAAGCATTTTCAAGGGCAGTCAGGGCGCGCTGGTGCTGAAGCTTTTTGATATGACGGTAGCGGCCACGGGGCTGAACGAGACGGCCTTAAAGGCTGCAAATATTGCCTATGAAAAGGTGTACGCGTTCGGCTATTCCCATGCCAGCTATTATCCCGGTGCCACCAACCAAACCATCAAGCTGCTGTTCAGCCCGGCGGACGGGAAGGTACTGGGTGCTCAAATTGTGGGCTTTGAAAGCGTTGACAAGCGGTGCGACGTGATCAATACCGCCATGCGGGCCGGGATGACGGTGTACGACCTTGCGGAACTGGAGCTGTGTTACGCCCCACCTTTCTCTTCCGCCAAGGATCCGGTGAACATGGCTGGCTTTATGGCGGAAAACCTGCTTACAGGAAAGGTGAAGCAATTCCACTGGCATGATGTGGATTGCCTCCCGAAGGATGGCAGCGTGACGATACTGGACGTGCGTACGTCTTCCGAGCGCCGCCGGGGCAAGATCGAAGGGACGGTACATATCCCTGTGGATAAGCTGCGGGAAAGGCTTTCTGAGCTTGACAAGGCCAAACCCGTTTATGTCCATTGCCACAGTGGCCTTCGCAGCTATATCGCCTGCCGCATCCTCTCCCAGAACGGGTTCGATGCCTATAATCTGGCAGGGGGATACAGGCTGTACGCTTGCGTGAAGGATGAGCTGGCAAATCTTCAGGAGAAGACTTATCCGTGTGGGATGCCAGTTCAGGATAAAAATAAGGCATGATTCCGGAGCAAAAGGGCATCTGGTTCCACGTTTTGCTGGGCACTTAGGGGCTGGAAGAAATGCTGATATACATCTTTACGTCAGTAGGGGCGATTATCAATCGCCCGCCTGATCCGGCATAAATAAGCCGGTTGGTGCAAAGACAGCACAACTCCGATTGAGGTTAAAAGAGTCATGGCAAATTCTTAAAATATCAGGATTCTCGAGGACTTCAAGTCCTTGAGCGGGTGGTTTGGAGGGCAGGGCCCTACAAAAGAGCCCTCTAAAAGTGATTGACAAAAAAGGGCAGGCATTGTACACTTTCAGCGGAAAGAAAATTGCATATTTCGGGTGAACGGTTTAGGAGAGACTGCCATCTGGCGGCGCCGAAGGGGAAGACGCAACAAACTCTCAGGCAAAAAGACTAAGCCGGGACGAAACTCTGGAAAGCATTGGTGCACCGAAGAAGCAACTCCTTCGCGGCACAGGCGGGGAGGAATCTTTCAGGTTCAACAACAGAGGCGGATAGGCTGCGAAAGCAGTCTGTTCGCCTTTTAAATTGCATTTGAATACAGGAGGAACGATCATGGACAGGAAAACGCCACTGTATGACAGCCATGTGGCACTGGGCGGCAAAATGGTGCCCTTCGCGGGGTACATTCTGCCGGTACAATATCCCGCCGGGGTGATTGCCGAGCACATGGCGGTGCGCACGGCATGCGGGCTGTTTGACGTATCCCATATGGGCGAGGTCATGTTCACGGGGCCGGACGCGCTGAACAACATTCAGAACCTGGTCACCAACGACATGGGCAATATGGTGGACGGGCAGGTGCGCTACAGCCCCATGTGCAATGAACGGGGCGGCGTGGTGGACGACCTGATCGTTTACCGCATGGGCGAAGGCAGGTACATGATGGTGGTGAACGCTTCCAACAGGGAAAAGGATGTGGCCTGGATGAGGCAGCACCTTTTCGGGAATGTTCGCATGGAGGATGTATCTGACGATACGGCCCAGGTTGCGCTGCAAGGACCACGCGCCGGCGAGATCCTGGCCCGTCTGGCCAAGGAAGAGGACATACCGAAGAAATACTATTATTTTGTGGAAAAGGGAACAGTGGGTACCATCCCCTGCATCATCTCCCGCACGGGCTATACGGGGGAAAGCGGGTTTGAGCTGTATTGCAAGAATGAGGATGCGCCTAAGCTCTGGCAGCTTCTGCTGGACACAGGGAAAGACCTGGGTCTTGTCCCCTGCGGCCTTGGCGCCAGGGATACGCTGCGGCTGGAGGCAGCCATGCCCCTTTACGGCCATGAAATGAACGATGACATCACGCCGCTGGAAACGGGCCTTGGCATCTTTGTGAAGATGAACAAGCCTGACTTCATTGGCAAGGCTGCGCTTATAGACAAAGGCGAGCCCCAAATCGTAAGGGTTGGCCTGCAAATGACGGACCGGGGCATCGCCAGGGAACACTGCGCTGTGTTTGAGGGCGATAAGCAGGTAGGGACCACCAGTTCCGGCACCTTCTGCCCGTATTTAGGTCAGGCGGTGGCCATGGCGCTGGTAAATAAGGAAGTCTCGGAACTTAACACACAGGTGGAGGTGGACGTCCGCGGCCGGCGTATTGCGGCCAAGGTTGTTCCCCTGCCCTTCTACAAAAAGGCTAAATAAAAGGAGGCAAATATCATGAACACCCCAAAAGAGCTTCGGTATTCCAAGACCCACGAATGGGTGCGCACCTTGGCAGGCGGTACTGTGGAGATCGGCCTGACGGACTATGCCCAGGAGGCGCTGGGCGACTTGGTGTTTGTGAACCTGCCCCAGCCCGGCGACAGCGTTACCGCAGGGGAAACCTTTGGCGACGTGGAATCGGTGAAGGCCGTCAGTGATGTGTTCAGTCCCGTTACCGGTGAAGTGACGGAAATCAACGAGGTGCTGCTGGACAGCCCGCAAAGCATCAACCAGGCACCCTATGAGGCTTGGTTCATCCGGGTGAAGGATGTTACGGCCACGGTGGAGCTTATGGATGATGCCGCCTATGCGGCCATGGCCAAGGAGGAGTAAGCATGGGCAGCTATATTCCCACGACCAGGGAGGAGCAGCAGGAAATGCTCTCCTCCCTGGATGTAAAAAGCACGTCGGAGCTTTTTTCCGATGTGCCCCGGCAGGTTCTTTTGCAAACGCCCTTGAACCTGCCCGAGGGCAAGACGGAGTTTGAGGTGCGTAGGGAGATGACGGAGATCTCCCGGAAGAACAAAACCTATTCCGTGATCCTGCGCGGCGCGGGGGCGTACAACCATTATATCCCCTCCATTGTGAAGTACGTCACCACCAAAGAGGAATTCGTGACTGCCTACACACCTTACCAGGCGGAGATCAGCCAGGGCATTTTGCAATCCATATTTGAATACCAGACCATGATCTGTGAGCTGACCGGCTTGGATGTAAGCAACGCATCCATGTACGATGGAGCCGAGGCTGCTGCGGAAGCCGTAGCCATGTGCCGGGAGCGCAAGCGGGTGACGGCGCTTGTATCCGCTACCGCCCATCCCGACACCATTGCTACCATCCAAACGTACTGCAATGCGGCAAACGCTGCTATGCGTATCGTGCCTGAAAAGAACGGAGTTACGGATTTAGCCTCGTTGGAAGCCATGCTGGGCGAGGATACCGCCTGCCTGTATATCCAGCAGCCCAACTTTTACGGCGCGCTGGAGGATGCTAAGCTCCTGGGAGAAAAGGTGCACGCAGCCGGCGGCAAGTACATCATGGGCGTGAATCCCATTGCTTTGGCGGTTATGCAGTCCCCCTGTGAAGCAGGGGCCGATATCGCTGTAGGAGAGGGCCAGCCCCTTGGCATGCCTTTGTCTTTTGGAGGGCCATACCTTGGGTTCATGGCTGCCACCACGGCTATGATGCGCAAGCTGCCGGGCCGCATCGTAGGCGAAACGACGGATCACAGCGGCAACCGGGCGTATGTTTTGACGCTGCAGGCCAGGGAGCAGCACATCAGAAGGGAAAAGGCCAGCTCCAACGTATGTTCCAATCAGGCGCTGTGTGCTTTGACCGCCGCGGTATACCTGTCCGCCATGGGCCGTGAAGGCCTCAGGGAAGCGGCTGTGCAGTCTATGAGCAAAGCCCACTATCTCGAGGCAGGCCTTGCGAATATTCCCGGCATCCGCCGCGTGGGCAGCGCACCGTTCTTTCATGAATTCGTTACTGCCTGCGGCGGGAAGCGGGATGATATTTTGAAAGCGCTGGAATTAAAGGATATCCTGGGCGGACTGCCGGTTGGCGATGACCAACTCTTATGGTGTACCACCGAGCAGGTCAGCCGGGAACAGCTCGACACCACGATTCAAACCGTCCGGGAGGTGTGCGGAAAATGAACCTGATTTTTGAAGTAAGCCGCCCCGGCCATCATGTAAGCCTTTTACCCAAGTGTGACGTGCCGGAGGTATCGCTGCCGGAGGATTTGCAAAGGGAAAAGGCACCGCATCTGCCGGAGATGGCGGAAACGGACATCAGCCGTCATTATACGAAGCTGGCCCGGCGTGCCCACGGCGTGAACAGCGGCTTTTATCCCCTGGGCTCCTGCACCATGAAGTATAACCCCCGCATCAATGAAGAAATGGCTGCACTGCCGGGCTTTGCAAACGTCCACCCCCTGCAGCCTAAGGAAACGGTGAAGGGCTGCCTCGAAGTGCTGTCCGCCGCTGAAAGGCACCTGTGCGAGATCACCGGTATGGACGGAATGACCTTCCAGCCCGCCGCCGGTGCCCACGGGGAATTTACGGGCGTGCTTCTCATCAAGGCCTATCATCAGTCCCGGGGCGATGCAAAACGCGTAAAGATCATCGTACCCGATTCTGCCCACGGTACCAACCCGGCCACGGGCGCCATGGCGGGTTATACTGTGGTAAGCATTCCCTCAGGGCCGGACGGCTGCGTGGATTTGGATGCCTTGCGGGACGCAGCGGGGGAGGATACTGCCGGGCTTATGCTTACCAACCCCAATACATTGGGCCTGTTTGACAAAAACATACTGGAGATTACGAAAATCATTCATGATGCGGGCGGGCTTACCTATTACGACGGGGCGAACCTGAACGCCATCATGGGCGTGGTGCGTCCCGGAGACATGGGCTTTGACGTTGTGCACCTGAACCTGCATAAGACCTTCTCCACGCCCCACGGCGGCGGCGGGCCCGGCTCCGGGCCGGTTGGGTGCAAGGCCTTTTTGAAGCCCTTCCTGCCATCATCCGCGCTGGGGGAAAACCCCGGTCCTCAAAGCATCGGCCAGGTGAAGGCCTTCTATGGAAACTTCCTGGTGGTGGTGAGGGCGCTGACCTACATCCTCACCCTGGGCCGGGAAGGCATCAGGGAAGCTTCGGAAAATGCGGTCCTGAACGCCAACTATATGATGAACCGGCTGAAGGACACCTTCAAAGTGGCTTATGACCACACCTGCATGCATGAATTCGTGCTAACCCTGGAGGAGCTCAAGAAGGATACGGGCGTATCCGCGCTCGATGTGGCGAAAGCTCTGCTGGACAAGGGAATGCATCCCCCCACCATGTACTTCCCCCTCATCGTGCACGAGGCACTGATGATTGAACCTACGGAAACGGAAAGCCGGGAAACGCTGGAGGAGGGCATTGCCGCCCTGAAGGAAATCGCTCAAAAGGCCAAGGATGATCCGGATAGCCTTCATGCCTGTCCCGTGACCACCCCCATCGGCAGGCCCGATGAGGTGGCGGCGGCCCGCAACCCAAAGTTGCGTTATATCTTCGATAAGGAGTGACACCATGATTAACCGGTGCCGCTATGTGGTGACCGAATGCACGGTTCCCTATGAAAACCTGGCCTTGGAGGAACACCTACTGGAAGCCGTACAGCCGGGAGAAGTGATCCTGTACCTGTGGCAGAACCGGCATACGGTGGTAATCGGCCGCAACCAAAACGCCTGGAAGGAAGTACGTGTGCCTGATCTTGAAAAAGACGGAGGCCATCTGGTACGCAGGCTTTCCGGCGGCGGTGCGGTATACCATGACCTTGGCAATCTCAATTTTACGTTTCTTGTAAGCCAGGCCGACTATGATGTGGCCAAGCAGACGGAAGTCATATTGCAGGCGGTGCGCTCCTTCGGAATTCCTGCGGAGCGCACCGGACGCAATGACATTACGGTGGAAGGACGAAAATTTTCCGGCAACGCCTTTTATAAGAGCGGCGGCAACGCCTATCATCACGGCACGCTGCTTGTGCATGTGGACATGGAGAACATGGCCCGGTATTTGAACGTGCCACAACAGAAACTGGAATCCAAAGGCGTATCTTCCGTCCGGGCACGTGTGGTGAACCTGCAGGAATTATGCCCTGATCTTACCATACCCACCCTGCGGGACGCACTGATTGATGCTTTGGGCAAGGTATATGGATCTTTGCCTGAAGAATTGCCAAATACTCGTATCGACAGGGAGAAAGTGGCGGCAGGAAAGGCGAAGTTTTCCGCCTGGGATTGGCTCTACGGCCGCCCCATCCCGTTTACCTGGGAAGGCGAAGCGCGCTTTTCATGGGGAGGCATCCAGCTTCAATTTTCGGTGGAAGCGGGCCGTGTCAAGGAATGCGCAGCCTTTTCCGACGCGTTGGACGAGAGCTTGATTCGCAGCCTTCCCGTTTTGATTGCAGGATGCCCGCTGAACGGACCGGCGCTTAGCGAGGCCGTTGCGCCCATCAGGGAGCAATCGGAGGAGATATGCCGCGACCTGCAATCTTTTTTGACAAGCCAAAACTTTTAAGGGGAAAAAACCATGGATTTTGACTGGATCATCCTGGGTGCTGGGCCGGGGGGCTATGAAGCGGCCATCCGGGCGGCGCAGCTTAAACAAAAGGTGGCGCTGGTGGAAAAGGGCGAGGTTGGCGGCACGTGCTTAAACCGTGGCTGTGTGCCCACCAAGGCGCTGCTCCACGCCGCTATGGGCTTTGAGGAGCTGGACCTGATTGCCGGCTGGGGCATCCGGGCGGAGCAAGTGACACTGGATTTTGACAAAATGTACGCCCGTAAGGACGAACTGGTTTCCACTCTGCGGGAGGGCATCGGCCGGCTGATCTCCCAGAACGGGATCACGCTATTAAAGGGCGAGGGTAAGATCCGGGACAGCCATACCGTTGTGGTGGAAGATAAGGTGCTGACGGCAGAGCGCATCCTGATCGCCACGGGTTCCGTGCCGGTTATGCCCAATATCCCCGGCCTTGATCTTCCCGGTGTGGTGACCAGCGATGGGCTGCTTTCCTGTCCCCCGGCGGGCAGCAGGCTCATCATCATCGGCGGCGGCGTGATCGGGGTGGAGTTTGCGTCCATGTTCCGATTATTGGGCTATGAGATTACCATCATCGAAGCATTGGACAGGCTGCTTCCCCAAATGGATCGGGAAATTTCACAGAATCTTGGCATGATCCTGAAAAAGCATGGCGCTTCTGTTATAACTTACGCTAGGGTTTCGGAGATTCAAAAGAATGAAGACGGCTCCCTTGCCGTTTCGTACGAAGTGGGCGGCAAGCAGGGGAAGGTTTCGGGGGATACGGTGCTTGTGGCCATTGGCCGCCGGGCATACACCCAGGGGTTGTTTGCAGAAGGCTTTTCTGTGGAAACGGACCGGGGCCGAATCGTGACGGACGCGAACCACCAAACAAGTGTACCAGGCGTTTATGCCATCGGGGATGTTTCTGGGACCATACAACTGGCCCATGCCGCTTCCGCCCAGGGGATCGCCTGCGTGGAGCATTCGGCGGGGCATACACCAGCTGTGCGGGAGGACCTTGTTCCTTCCTGCGTGTACACCCGGCCGGAAATCGCCTGCGTAGGCCTGACGGCGGATGAGGCCAAGGCAAAGGGCATACCCGCCCGCACGGGCAAGTACATCCTTTCGGGAAATGCACGCACCATGATCGCCGGTGGTGAGCGGGGCCTTGTGAAGCTTGTGCTGGATGAAGCAACGGATGTGCTGCTGGGCGCGCAGATCGTGTGCGAGCGGGCTACGGATATGATCAATGAAATGACGGTGGCCATCGCCAATGGATTGACCAGGGAACAGCTTTTAAAAGCCATTCGGCCGCACCCCACCTTCGCCGAGAGCGTCACCGAGGCGCTGGACAGCGTAGAAGGCATGACCATCCATATGGCGCCGGCCAGGAAAGGTTAGTAGATATATTTGAGAAGTTTTGCGGGGAAGGGCCTTTTTGAAAAAATGCCCTTCCCCGCACCCCTTCCCGAAAAACTTTAAAAGGAATATGGATATGGCTTCTCTTTTCTCTCTTGCAAATGTACGATATTGAAGAGCATCGGATCATTCCGACGCTTTTTTTTATTGACATGAAACCTAAAGGTGTCGTATAATAAACGCGACACCTTTGGGTTTCATAAATTCAAGAAGAGAGGAGGTGAAAGCATGGGAAATGCCCGCAAGAGATTGCCCGACATTTTTCGCTCCATTAAAATAGACGCCGATATACATAAGGTGTGGAAAGCCGTTTCCACCGCAAAAGGATTATCGGGTTGGCTCATGCCCTGTACGCTCGAAGCGGAAATCGGAAACCGTTTTACGATGAAGCGGGAGCCTATGGGCGACTGGGATGGTACTATCTATTGTGAAGTCAAGGAACTGGAGCCTCCGCACAAAATAGGATTCTCTTGGAATGGCAATGGCTTAGAGCACTATGTTTCGTTTCAGCTTAAACCGGATGGCGATGGAACTCAATTTATCCTGATACATTCGGGATGGTGTGAAGGCACAGAAAAAATACGTGAAACAATGTATGACGGCTGGGGCTATATATTGGAAGATTTCAGGCGTTCCCAGGAGTCAGATGGAAAGCCGGAAAAGGAATAATCACCAGAACAGCGTATATTTCGCGATTGCCGATCCAACGCGCAGGGAGATTTTGGACATGCTTACCAGCGGAAACCTTGCGCTAAAAGAGATATCGAGCAAGTTCCCCATTACGAGAACGGCGGTTTCAAAGCACCTAAAGATTTTGCAGGATGCGGATTTAATCCGATCCCAAAAAATCGGCAGGGAAACTATATATCAGGCATCACCGGAGCCGCTTGTTGAAGTACAGGAGTGGCTGGAAATGTATGCGAAGTTTTGGGACGAAAAGTTGAATTGCTTGAAGTCTTTTGTAGAAAATAATGACCTATAGGTCAAATGGATTGAGAGGATGCAGCGCTATGAACCCAGGACAAAAACAATTCTATGATTTCTTCATTGAGCGCACCAAGGACGACAAGAAAGAGGAAGCTAAAGCCTTGTTGGAAGATGGCTTTGCAAGACAGGCTGCAGGCACGTTCGACAAGGCGTTTCTTGAACAAGTCATGCCTAAGTATTTTGAAATCATTAAGCCGGAAGCTGTCGATGAATTGAAAACGGCTATGGCTCACTTTGCCTCTAGACTTTAAGCACGATGCTGTGCAGTAAACCAAGTTGTTCCGTTTCGTTAAAAACAAGGTTGTAAGCGGAAGCGCCGGCAGAAAAAACTAATGAGACAAGGCAACTTAAGCCTTGTCTCATTTTCATAAATTTTGAAATACTCCTTGACAACATGATGCTCATCGCTTTAATTTACGTGGCGATAAAAGAGTTGCCAGCAGGAGTCCAGGTGCCACTGGCTATCTTCTTTCCAGCATGGCTTTCAAATATTGCCCCGTATGGCTTGCCTTTATTTTGCAAATCTCTTCCGGCGTGCCCTGGGCGATGATCTGGCCGCCCCGGTGGCCGCCCTCCGGGCCAAGGTCTATGATGTAGTCGGCGGTCTTGATGATATCCAGGTTATGCTCGATTACGATCACGCTGTTGCCCGCGTCTACCAACCGCTGCAATACCTGCACCAACCGGTCCACATCGGCCATGTGGAGGCCGGTGGTCGGCTCGTCCAGCACGTATACGGTCTTGCCGGTAGCCCTGCGGCTGAGTTCCGTGGCCAGCTTCACGCGCTGGGCTTCGCCGCCGGAAAGCGTGGTGCTGGACTGGCCCAGCTTCATGTAGCCCAGGCCCACATCGTATAACGTCTCCAGCTTGCGCAAAATCTGCGGATGGTTTTCAAAATAGGACAATCCTTCCTCCACAGTCATTTCCAGAACGTCGTGGATGGACTTGCCCCGGTAATGCACTTCCAGTGTTTCCCGGTTATAGCGCTTGCCCTTGCAGACCTCGCAAGGCACGTAAATATCGGGCAGGAAGTGCATTTCAATTTTGATCAGCCCATCGCCGGAGCAGGCCTCGCACCGCCCTCCCTTGACGTTGAAGGAAAAGCGGTTTTCCTTATAGCCCCTGGTCTTGGCGTCAGGGGTCAAGGCAAAGACCTTGCGGATGAGATCAAACAGCCCCGTATAGGTGGCCGGATTGCTGCGGGGCGTACGTCCGATGGGTGACTGGTCGATGTCGATGATCTTGTCCAGCAGTTCTATGCCTTCCAGCCGGTCAAACGCACCTGGGCGTGTCTTGGCCCGGTTCAACTGCTTGGCCAGGTATTTGTAAAGGATTTCATTGATCAGGCTGGACTTGCCGCTGCCGGACACGCCCGTAACGCAAGCCAGAACGCCCAGGGGGATAGTGGCATCGATATTCTTGAGGTTATGTTCCCGCGCGCCTCGGATGGTGAGGTAGCCCGTGGGCATACGGCGCTTCTCCGGCACGGGTATCTTTTTCGCTCCGCTTAAATATTGCCCTGTAAGGGAGTTGGGGTTGGCGATGATCTCATCCACCGTGCCCTGGGCCACGATGTGGCCGCCGTGGGCGCCCGCGCCGGGGCCAATATCAACAATGTAGTCGGCGGCATACATGGTTTCCTCGTCGTGCTCTACCACGATCAGGGTATTGCCAATGTCCCGCAGGTGTTTCAAGGTCATGAGCAGCCTGGCATTATCCCTTTGATGAAGACCTATGGAGGGTTCGTCCAGTATATACAGAACTCCTACGAGAGAAGAGCCTATTTGTGTAGCCAGGCGGATGCGCTGCGCCTCGCCGCCGGACAAGCTTCCAGCTGCCCGGGACAGCGTCAGGTAGTCCAGCCCCACGTCCACCAGGAAGCCCAAGCGGGCATTGATTTCCTTCAATATCTGGGAAGCGATGAGCGTCTGCTTTTCATTCAGCGTAAGGCCCTTAAAAAAATCCCTGGCATCCAGCACACTCAAATCGCTGACCTTGGCGATGTTTTCATTGCCTACGGTAACGGCCAACGCTTCGGGCTTCAGCCTGCGGCCATGGCAGTCGGGGCATTCGTCCGCCACCATGTATTCCTCATACAGCGCTTTCATACCATCACTGGCGGTCTCGCGGTAGCGCCGCTCCAGGGAGGGGATAATGCCTTCGTACGGCGCGTCGAAATGCCCGGCGCCGTTTTGCCCGGCGTAATGAACGGTGATCTTTTCCTTGCCTGTGCCATACAGCAGCATGTTCACGATATTTTCCGGCAGGTCCTCTACCTTCGTGTCCATGTCGAAGCCATACTTTTGGGCAAGGGCCGCGAAAAACATATTGGCGATGCTGGAGGGGTCCTTCACGTTCCAGCCCATGGCGTTGATTGCGCCCTGGTTTAACGACAGGCTGCGGTCAGGGAGCACGATATCGGGGCTGATCTTCATCAGCGTGCCAAGGCCGGCGCAGGTGGGACAGGCGCCAAAGGGGCTGTTGAAGGAGAACAGCCGTGGCGCCAGTTCCTCAATGGAGATTCCGCAGTCGGCGCAGGCATAGTTCTGGGAAAACAATATTTCTCCCTGATCAAACAGGTCGATCAGGATCAGCCCGCCGGATTGGCCCGCCGCCGTTTCCATGCTGTCGGTGAGGCGCTTGGACATTTCCTTCCCGGCCCGTATGATGAGCCGGTCAATAACGATCTCAATGGAGTGCTTCTTTTGTTTATCCAGGGGCGGCGTATCGTCGATCTCATAGAGCGTGCCGTCTATACGCACGCGAACAAAACCGCCCTTGCGGGCCTCCTCCAACAGCCTAGCATGCTCGCCCTTTCGGCCGCGCACCACCGGCGCCAGCACCTGCAGCTTCGTGCCCTCCGGGTAGGATAAAATTGAATCTACCATCTGGTCGATGGTCTGCTGGTTGATCTCCTTGCCGCACTGTGGGCAGTGGGGCG
Organism: Bacillota bacterium; assembly: GCA_023415715.1. Classification (GTDB taxonomy): domain Bacteria; phylum Bacillota; class Clostridia; order Christensenellales; family Aristaeellaceae; genus JAEWAH01. The sequence continues at coordinate 9,384 of JAEZJP010000113.1, read as the reverse complement.
TGCCGACGCGGGCGTACAACAAGCGCAGATAGTCGTGTATCTCCGTCACCGTGCCCACAGTGGAACGGGGGTTGCGGCTGGTCGTTTTCTGGTCGATGGAGATGGCGGGGGACAAACCCTCAATATAGTCGATATCCGGCTTCTCCATCTGTCCAAGAAACTGCCTGGCGTAGGCGGACAGCGATTCCACATACCGCCTCTGGCCCTCGGCATAGATGGTATCAAAGGCCAAGGAGCTTTTTCCCGACCCGGATAGGCCCGTGAACACCACCAGCTTGTCGCGGGGTATCTCCAGATCGATGTTCTTGAGATTGTGCTCCCGGGCCCCTTTTACAAACAGTGTATTGCGCAAGCGTCACACCTCAATCAATTCATAGGCCCGGGTACCCAGCCCCAGCTTTTCGCCGTGGGTTAATTGGGTGACCCAGTTGGTATCAGGATGGCTGTTCCTGAAATGATCTTCGCTGATATGCGGGACCTCAGACAGCTTGCTGCCAGGCAGCGGGGTAAGCTTCAAGCAGGCGTCCACACAGGCCTGGTCAAGCGCCACGGGATCAAAGGAGGCAAACATGCCCACATCCGGCAGAATGGGCGCGTCGTTGTAGTCATGGCAGTCGCAAACTGGCGAGATATCCATCACCAGGCTTACGTGGAAGTGGGGCCGGCCCTGCAAAACCGCCAGGGAGTACTCCGCAATCTTCATGTTCAGGATATCGTTGTGCTGATCGCCTGTGGGATGGATGGCATCCTCGGGGCATGCGCCTATGCAGCGGCCGCAGCCCACGCACTTGTCCCAGTTGATGTGCGCCTTCTTGTTGGGGAAGGTGATGGCGTCATGGGCGCACTCCTTGCGGCATTTGCCGCAGTGGACGCAAAGATCCTCGTCCACCTCCGGCTTGCCGGAATTGTGCATTTCCATTTTGCCGGCCCTGGAGCCGCAGCCCATGCCGATATTCTTGATGGCTCCACCAAAGCCCGTGCCCTCATGGCCCTTGAAATGGGTGAGGCTGATAAACACATCCGCGTCCATGATCGCGCGGCCAATTTTGGCTTCCTTTACATAATCGCCGGGGATCTTTACAAGCGCCTCGTCGGTGCCCTTCAGCCCGTCGCCGATAATCACATGGCAGCCGGTTGAGAAGGGAGAGAACCCGTTTTCATAAGCGGCATCCATATGGTCCAGCGCGTTTTTCCTTCTGCCTACATAAAGCGTGTTGCAGTCGGTCAAAAAGGGCATGCCTCCGTTTTTGCGCACCAGGTCCACAAGCACCTTGGCATAATTTGGCCTAACGAAGGACAAGTTCCCCGGCTCCCCGAAATGCAGCTTGATGGCTGCATACTTTTTGTTAAAGTCGATGCTCTCAATGCCCGCTTTCTTTACAAGGCGAAGGAGCTTATCTAGTAGATTGCGGCCGTCCGTGACGCGCAGGTTTGTAAAGTATACTTTCGACGGTTCCATGCTGATCCTCCCGCAAATTGATACCAGCATAGTGTAGCACAGCGAACGTTCTTTCGCAATGTGCGGGATGGGAAATTCGATAACTGCACACCAAAGGGGGACTGCCTTCCTGGCATCAGCTTTTCACACAGGCCCCAAGGCGTATACATAATCTGAAAATGGCACCATTATTTTTAGGAGGAATCCGTATGTACGGTTCAAATAGATATCCCCCCCGTCAGCCCCCAGACTTGCCCCCATACCTGCCCCCATACCAGCTTCCCTTAAGGCCAGGCCCTGGCCAGCCACCCTACCGGACAGACTCAAGCCAAATCCCCTACAGACATCTTCCCCGCCCACCCTTCGATGCGATACCCCATGATGAAATTTGCCGGGAATGCGATGACCAATGCTGTGACGATCCTGAACATTGCCATGACCGCTGCTGTGACGGAATTACAGGCCCCACCGGACCGACCGGTCCTACCGGACCTGCAGGAGGCGGCGAACTTACAAACCTAATAAACGGAAACAACACGGGCGCCGTACGCGGTATCAACACCCGCAGCGATTATGTGATGGGCACTAACGCCATGGCCGTCGGTACCTCTACCCTGGCATCCGGGGAGGCTGCCTTTGCGGAGGGCAGCCAAACGCAGGCCACCGGCAGTTTTGCCCATGCGGAGGGCAGGCTGACGGTAGCATCCGGCTTTTCCTCTCACGCGGAAGGCATTGAAACGGCAGCATCGGGATTTGGTTCCCATGCCGAGGGCGATGAAACGAACGCCGCGGGCGACTTTTCTCATGCCGAGGGGCTGGGCACCCACGCTACCGGGCTTGTTTCCCATGCGGAGGGTATTTTAACTACGGCATCCGGCAATTTCTCACATGCTGAGGGAACGGGAACCTCAACCAACAATTTCTTCGGCGCACACATCATGGGAAGCTATGGCAATGCGCAAGCACCGTATTCCTGGTTCCTGGCCAATGGCACGAGTGAACAGAACACCGGCCTTGCGGCCAAGATCCTGTACACCGGCGACGCGTTTATCGATCACGCCTGGAATGGCGGCGGCGCGGACTATGCCGAGCTTTATGAAACGGAATCCGGTCAGCCTATTGAGCCGGGCTATTTTGTTACTTTCGCCGGGGCCAGCGACAAGATACGCATCGCACAATTATCCGACGGGTATATCCTGGGCATTGTCAGCGCCTCGCCCGGCTTTGTGGCCGGCACTGGGGAACTGCGCTGGAAGAACAAATACAAAACCGATAAGTGGGGCCGTATCCTAAATGAAGATGTGCCTGTTCCTGAAGTAAAAGACAAGGATGGAAAAGTGCTTGTCCCAGCCCATACGGAATCCAGGCCCGCATTGAACCCTGTCTATGATCCCCAAAAGGCTTATATACCCCGGGCTATCCGGCCCGAATGGGTCAAGGTGGGCTTGCTGGGTGCAATTTTGGTCAGGGCTGACGGAACACTTACAGCAGGCGGCTATTGCAATGTAGGCGTAAACGGCGTAGCAACCGCTGCCCATACAGGCTACCGTGTCCTCAAACGTATAGAAACCGACCAGGCACTCATACTGTTTAAATAATAGCAGCCGGGAAAACGAATTTCGTTTCCCGGCATTACATTTTTTATTGGCGCCTCCGCTTAACTCTCCTGTCTTGAATATCTATTGGTTTGCACCGGTCGCTTTTTGGCAGGCTGGAGCAAAACAGGAAATGCTTCATTCCGGCTATGTGTACGTTCGATTAGCTTCCTCACCGCCGCTTATCCCCTTACATATATTGCAAGCGGTAACCCATTTTTACTTTGGAGGAATACACTGTGGCTGCTAATGATAGATACCCTTTACCATACCCATGTTGTCCACCCTGGTGCGAGCCCTGCCACGACCCGTGGAAGGAATGCTGTAAGGCTTTCTGCAAGGTCTGTTGCGCCAAGCTGTATGATGAACCTTACAAAGAATACGAAAACAACGCCATTTGCGGACCCCGCGGGGAATCCGGCCGGGAGTCTCCCCAGGCGTCCAGCTGGGCATTCGGTCAGAATATGGACCAAGAGCCCAGGCAGGAAACGACTCAGGAACCTCTTAAGCAAAATGGCTGGGTTTACAGCCAACAAACCGGCTGGGTATACAACTGGCAAAATAACCAGGCACCCACTCAACAAAATAGCCAGGCAGCGGCCCAGCAAAACGCTGGGGCAGCTTCACAGCAGAATATTCAGGCAGCGGCGCAGCAAAACGCATGGGCAGCCTATCAGCAGAACGGTCAGGCAGCGGCCCAGCAAAATCCCTGGGCAGCCACTCAGCAGAACGGTCAGGCAGCGGCCCAGCAAAACGCTTGGGCAGCCACTCAGCAGAACGGTCTGGCAGCGGCCCAGCAAAACCCCTGGGCAGCCGGTCAGCAGAACGGTCAGGCAGCGGCCCAGCAGAACGCTTGGGCAGCCACTCAGCAGAATGGTCTGGCAGCGGCACAGCAAAACCCCTGGGCAGTCTGGGCAGCCGGCCAGCAGAACGGGCAGGCTGTTGCACAGCAGAATGACTGGGCAGCGCAAAGACCTGACTCAGATGACATGATGGGAAACTGGTATGGCGGCTCGGAAAAAGGATGTCATCATCCCTGCCCCAAGCCCGAACCTCCTTGTCCCAAGCCTCCATGCCCTCCGTGCCCCAAACCCGAACCTCCGTGCCCCAAACCCGAACCTCCATGCCCCAAACCCGAACCTCCATGCCCTAAACCCCACAAGAACCGCTGTCCCAAATGCCGTCCATGTCCCAAACCACCTGAACCTAAGCCCCCAGAGATAGTTTGTCCCTTGCTTCGCAGGGATCCCTGCAAGAAACATCGCCATTTCCCCTGCCTTTGGGATTGATGGCAATATTCCTGCTGCAGGCAATCATTGCATTGTTTATAAAGTCGAGTAAGTGGGCTTTCCTTCCCTATAGGGTGCCGTCCAAGCCGGCACCCTTTTGAATTACTGCAATTCAATGTATGACAAGCGGCCATTTCATGATGAAGGCCGGTTCATGAATTTTCTGTTTGAGAAAAACTAAAACGAACGGGGAGGTTTTGCCTTCCCGTTTATAGTTCGCTGGTGCAATGGGGGCAGCGGGTGGCTTCCTCGTGCACAGGCTGCTTGCAGTAGCGGCACAGCCGGGCGGCGGGTGCAGGCTTTGCTTCTTCCTTCTTATTAAAGGATAGTCTGGCCATCAGCTTAACGAAAAAGAATACACACAATGCCATGAGCAAAAAGTCGATCACAGACTGAAGGAACATGCCGTAGTTCAGCGTTCCGACACCGGCTTTGGCTGCCAGCTCAATGGTGTCATAGTGCACCCCGTTCAAGGCAATGAATGCTCCGGACAGGTTGATATTTCCAACGATAAGGCCGATCAGCGGCATGAAGATGTCGTTGACCAATGATGTGACGATTTTCCCGAAAGCACCGCCGATGATGACGCCCACTGCCAGGTCCAGCACGTTGCCTTTCATGGCAAACGCTTTGAAGTCCTTCAAAAAATGCTTCATAAATGTACCTCCTTGCACTTTTGTGTATTCTGTTTCTATCAGCGGTCATCCCGCAAGGAAAATGCCCTTCAAAAAATCTTCCAAGTCTTTGGGCAGTTTCAGACGCCGGTAGACTTCCCGCTTCAATTCTTCGCTCTTGCGACCAGGGAAAAACCTGGCGGCCATGTTTTCCACGCAGCCGCGCCAGAACACCTTGCCGTGAACATACCTGCGCAGCAACGTTTGCTGATTTGCGCCCTTTGCGTTCTGAAAATGTTCTTCCATCCTTTGATGTACATTTTCAGGGCTCAAAAGGTGCTGCCAGTTCGCTAAAATATCCCGCATCTCCTCTTCATCAAGCGGGGGATAGCGCAGAAGCGACCTGTTGAAACCTGCCTGCAAAAGCTCCTCATACAAGGGCTGAGCTGCACGCCAAAGGCAGCCGTGGCGCACAGCCTGGGGTATTTCCTTCACAATCTGCTGCGTAAGTTCGGCAAACCCCGGTACTGCCTGTGCAAGCTCTTCCGGGCAGATCAGGTAGTTTTCAATGCAGAACCTGGGCAGTATATGCAGGCTCGGATACATGCGCTCCATGTTCGCGCTTTCCTTTTCGTTCCAGGCATCCCTGTCCACCATGGCATGCAGGCCGGGCCGTTCCTTTAAAAGGCGCAGCACGGCATCTTTGCCTCCGGCAGGGGCAATCACCCAATCGGCGAATATGTTCTCATCCTGAAGCGGGGGCTTGTCGAGCATCAGGGTCAAAAAAGCCACATCCCCTGTGCCTTCCACCAGCAGCACGCGCTTGTTGGGCGTGGCCGCCGCTTCCTTCAATACAATGTCATAAGGCCTGTCACTGATCGCCATGGCCTACCTCCAGCTCAACTGTCAGCCCAACTTCCCCATACCGCTGCCAGATGGCCGGGTTGTGGGACACCAGAAGCATTTGCCCGCCCGCCTTGCGGCAAAAGCCTTCCAGTGTGGATAAAAGCCCGATCACCTGGCTGGGATGCAAGTGCACGGCAGGCTCGTCCAAAAGCAGTACACCGCCGGATTTTAGGCAGCAGGCAGCGCAAAAGCACAGTACGGCCATGTGCTTTTCGCCCATGGACAATTGGTGGGGGCCATGGCGCTCATCGCCTGTAAGCTCCACCTGCACTTCGCCACAATCGTCGATCACCAGTTTTTTATCCACCAGCAGGCGGTTGATTGCCTTGAGCACGTCCTTGGCGCAGGGGCGGTTTTCCAGGTTCAGGCGGGACAGAGCCTGCGGCCAGTCATCCTTCACGTCGTCGTCGGTCAGGAACCAGGCGTTTTCAAAGTCTTTCTCCTGCCTTGCAAAATGAAAATCAGCATCCAGCAGGATTATATTCGGCATATCCCCTGCTGCCGCTCCGCGAAGCGCATCAGGCGCACTTTTATCCGTAAAAAGAGACTTTGCGCCGGGATGGCGTTTTGTGATTTCTTCCCGGAAGTTTGGGTCGGATGACCAGCCAACCAGTACATCCCCGCCCGGCAGCCCAATGATGTGCATAGCCAGATCGGCCTCGGGGAGATCTTCGTTACCTTTGGGCATTTCGCCCATCAGGCACCACAGAAAAGCCATGGCCCACAAAGCTGTGCTTTTCCCGCTGCCGCTGATGCCGGTGAGCAGAACCCTGTCATCGTCCGTGTGCAGGCAGAAAAGCTCCTTCCGCCTCAAAAAAGGTCCTATATTTTTCAGATAAATATCCGTTATTCGCATAGCGGCCGCCTCCGTTCGGCTTCATTATACATTTTTGTCCAGCCCATGACAACCCTGGATTATCCTGCCTTGTAAAGGCCGTGCGTCTACGGTATAATATTTCCTGTGATCCACCTTATCTGGTTGGAGGCAGGTATATGTTTTTTCAGAAGGATTACATTCTGCGCATGATCGAAATGATGGGCGATTTCATGCGCCGCATCGGGGAAATGCTGGACGACATGCACAGGCTGCGCCTTTTGGACGATGCCTGCCGGGAGCATTGCGGCATGGATATAAATGCCGCAGGGAAGCTGAGCGTGGAGAGCATCATTGACTTGCTGGCCCCACAGCCAAGGCTGATGATGGCGGAGATACTGTACATACAGGCCATGCAGACATCCCTGCCCGAAGAAATACGGGAGCAGCTTTTGTACCGCTGCGCCAGGCTTCTGTTGTCCCTCAGGGAGGAAAGCCTGCTTTGCGAATTGCGCTGGGAGCGGCTGAATGCCTGCATCACGGAAGTGGATCCGCTGTTTACGCCCAGGGACCGGATGGACGCCGCAGCATTTTTTATGCAGTCGGAGCAGTTTGGCCTGGGGGAGGACCAGCTTTACCAATCGCTGGATGAAGCCACACTGGAGGAGTATCCGCAGCTTCTAAAGGTTGGGCAGGAGCTTATGGAAAGCTGCCTTCACCTGCCCAAGAGCAGTCTGGAAGCAGGCGGGCTGCCCTATCCCGAGGTGTTGGAGAGCATAAATACCCTGAAAAAGCGCCGCGAAGCGCTTTATACTGCATGATCGGAGCCCGCGCATGATTATTCTTTCCCTGCAGCACATACAAAAATCCTTTGGCGCGAACGCTGTGCTCAAGGATATTTCGCTTACCCTGCAGGCCGGCCAGCGGCTGGGTTTGGTCGGCGTCAACGGCTGCGGCAAAACAACGCTGATGCGCATCATCGCCGGGCTGGAAACATACGACGCGGGCACTTTAAGCATCAGCCGCGGGCTGAAGTTGGGATACCTGGCCCAGCAGGGAATGGTGACCGAGGGCCTTACCGTTCTTGAGGAACTGGAAGCGGTGTTTAAACCCCTTCGCGAGATGGAAGCAAAAATGCGGGAGTTGGAAACCCGCATGGCCGAAACCGGCCAGCCGGAGGAACTGCACAGGCTGGGGAGCGAGTATGCCGCGCTGACCGACGATTTTGAACGCCAGGACGGTTACGCCTGGAAGAGCGCCATTCAGGGCGTACTGGCCGGCTTGGGCTTTACAAAGGCCCAGCAGGACCAGCTTTCCATGAAACTTAGCGGCGGCGAGCGCACCAGGTTGTGCCTGGCACGGCTGCTGCTTCAAAAACCGGATCTGCTGCTGTTGGACGAGCCCACCAACCACCTGGATCTTCAGGCGCTGAATTGGCTGGAAAACTATCTTGCCCAATATCGGGGAACTGTATTGGTCATCTCTCACGACCGCTACTTTTTGGACCATGTGTGCGACTGCATGGCGGAACTATTGCTTGGCACCGTGGAACAATACGACGGCAACTATACCCGCTATATAGAACAGCGTACCGAGCGCTTTGACTCAAGGCAAAAGGCTTACGACCTGCAGCAGAAGGAGATCGCAAGGCAGGAGGCAATCATTGCCCGCTACCGCAGCTTCAACCGTGAAAAATCCATCCGCGCCGCCGAAAGCAGGGAGAAGCGGCTTAACAAGATGGAGCGGCTTCAAAGGCCCGAGGAAGAAAACCAGGTACGCTTTTCCTTTACCGTGCGCCGCCGCACCGGGGACGATGTGCTGATGGTGAAGGACCTGAAAAAGAGCTTTGGCGAAAGAACGCTCTTTGAGCATCTGAACATGCACATGCGCGCAGGCGACCGGGTGGCACTTATCGGGCCCAACGGCGCGGGCAAATCCACCCTTTTCCGCTGCCTGACGGGAGACTTAAACCCAGATGAGGGTACAATAAGGCTAGGCGCAAACGTGGACATTGGATATTACGACCAGCACCAGTCGTCGCTGCATCCCGAGAAATCGGTGCTGGACGAGGTATGGGATGACTTCCGCCGGTTGGAACAATATGAGGTGCGGGGTGCGCTGGGATTGTTCCTGTTTACGGGCGACGATGTGTTTATGCCGGTATCTACTCTCTCCGGCGGTGAAAAAGGCCGGGTAGCCCTAACGAAGCTGATGCTGAGAAAGGACAACCTCCTTTTGATGGATGAGCCTACCAACCACCTGGACATGGACAGCCGGGAGGTGCTGGAGCAGGCGCTTTCCGATTATCCTGGCACCATCCTGGCCATATCCCATGACCGGTACTTCATCAACCGCTTTGCCAACAAGGTAGCGGTCTTGGGGCAGGATGGCCTTGCAGAATACGCCGGCAACTACGACGACTACCTGCAAAAGACGGAGCGGGGGGAAACGCCGGAGGCGGATGTTCCCCAAAAGACGCGCACCGAGCTGGACAAGGAAAAGAAGCGTACCCGCCAGGAGAAGGAGCGGATCAAGGAAGCCCAGGATCTTGCCCAGGCTAAGGAAAAGGAAATCGCAGGCTTGGAGCAGGCCATGTTTGACCTGGAAGCACTGATGGCGATGCCGGAAACGTATCAGGATTCCGAGAAGGCAGCCCAGGCTGCCAGGGAATATCAAAAAGCGCAGGATAGGATAGCCGCCCTGTATGACGAATGGGAGGCTGCCGACA
>JAEZJP010000108.1 GCA_023415715.1 Bacillota bacterium | reverse complement strand
CGGGTTAGTCAGTACATAGTATGCACACGCTACGGCAGCGATATACGAAAAAAGAGTCATCGAATAGATTCAAATATGTCCAAAATCGCGCCGCCATTTGTAAATACACTCAGGGAGATGTTTTTCAGGCCTTGCTCGTCATATGCGAAGGCATTGGGGAGAATCAAATCGCCTTTGAAGCTTCCTTCCACCAGGCTTAGCACCGGATCGGCTCCATAGAGCGAAACAGCTTGGGAAACGGCCATCAGTCCATTGGCGTATAGATCCTGCTGCCCTTCGGGGGATAAGAGCATCATGAGGTATTTTAGCGCCAGATCCCGTCCTTCTCCTTGTACGACACCGGCAGAAAGATACATATCCGTAGCCTTAATCGGCATCATCATCAGTGCAAAGGGTTTGTTTTGGCCGGCAAGGCTGCGCAATTGCCTGGAAGGGAGTATGGCGGCCCGGCAGCGCGAAGACAAAAAATCGCCAAACGCCGTATCCGGGGAGGCAGTACCGAAATTGGGGGGAAGTGATCCTGCGGGGAAATTTCTCTTGCCGCCGCACAGCGAGGAGAAAAGCATCAAGGGCATTCCTTGAGCACACTGGAAATCATAGGCCGTATTCTTTCCTCTGGGGATTTGCGCAAGGGAAGCAAACAACTCATCAAACGTATTTGCCTTGTTTGGTTCGGGGGTATTAGGCGGCGCGCCTCCTATTCCTAGCAGCGGCGTTGGCGCCGGCGTTGATGCGGCGGCCCCCGTGAGGACCGGGTCGAAGGCCAGCACATAGCCGTCCATGCATATTGGCACAGCATATTGCAGCGTTTGCCATCTGCCGGCCCTTAGTGTACCGTCCGACTGATGGAATTCTCCCGTCAGGGGCAGAAACAGGCTTTCCGGATTTTTTACGGCCCCGGGTCCAAAGACTATCAGGTCCGGCAGCACGCTTTCCGGCTGCGAAAGTTCCTGGGGCCGCGCCGTGCGCATATAGACGGAAACGCCGCCTTCCTCATCCTCAAGCCTTGCGGCCTGCCGTTTGAGCCATGAGGATGCCGAAAGATTTTCCGCTATGAGCCACACGCGCAAAAGCCGAGTCTCAGGTGCGGAAATGCCAGGCGGCAGCTTATCCTCCCGGTTTACGGCTCGCTCCCATACTTCGGGAAACAGGAAGCCCATCAGCAGCGTCAGGCACAAAAACACAAGGATGGCAAGCCGCCGTCCCACTTAAGTCCCTCCCCATGCCGGTAATCCTGACAATAGCCTATGCAGGAGATGTGAAAAAAAGATTCTGTTTGCCAAATCCGTGGGAATTTCCTATAATAAAAAGACAGTAAGCACTGCTGATTGGAGGCTTGCGAAAATGGACTACCGCGAATCCTATGCAACCTGGCACAGGGATTTTGCTAGAGATACACTATTGGTGGCGGAGCTTGACAAAATAGCAGGGGACGAAAAGGAAATCGAGGACCGCTTTTACAAGGAGCTTTCCTTCGGCACTGCCGGCATGCGCGGTGTTTTGGGCGCGGGCCTCAACCGGATGAACGTGTACAACGTGCGCCGTGCTACACGAGGCTTGGCCAAATATCTGTGGAAGGATTCCCAAAATGCCGTCCGCGGCGTGGCTATTGCCTATGACAGCCGGCGCATGAGCCCGGAGTTTGCCAAGGAAACGGCGCTGGTATTGTGTAACAGCGGCATACCGGCCTATCTGTTCGACGCGCTCAGGCCTGTTCCCATCCTTTCTTTTGCTGTGCGGCACCTCCACTGTATTGCCGGGGTGGCCATTACGGCCAGTCATAATCCGCCCCAGTACAATGGCTACAAGGTCTATGGGGAGGACGGGGCGCAATTAGGTCCCGAAGCAGCCCAAGGCGTAACAGACTGCATTCGCGAAACGGCCTACTCCGACGCGGTACCCATGGATGAAGACGAAGCGCTGAATAATGATCTTCTGCATATCATAGGCGACCGTGAGGTAGACGACGAATATATAAAACGCGTGCGAACCCTTTGCGTGCAGCCAGAGTTGATGAAAGAGGAAGGCGGCAAGCTTTCCATTGTATATACGCCGCTGCACGGTTCAGGCAATGTGCCGGTGCGCCGTATATTAAAGGAAGTGGGCATCACCAATGTGGCGGTGGTGAAAGAGCAGGAGCAGCCCGATCCCAACTTCTCCACAATTTCAGTGCCAAATCCTGAAGACCCAGCAGCCTTCAAGCTGGCCATGGATCTGGCCAACCGGGTGGGAGCCGATGTGATTTTCGGCACAGATCCTGACTGCGACCGGCTGGGTGTTGCGGTGCGGGACAAAAAAGGGCAGTTCCAGCTGCTGACGGGAAATCAAATAGGCTGTGTGCTGCTTCACTATATTCTCTCTACCCGTAAAAGGCTGGGTACGCTGCCGAAAAACGGGGCCGCGGCAAAATCCATTGTTACCACGGAACTGGCCAGGGCCATCAGCCAGGATTTTGGCGTTTCAATGTTTGACACGCTGACGGGCTTCAAATTCATCGGCGAACTTATCCAGCAGTTTGAGGACACGGGGAGCCATACCTTCCTGTTCGGCTTTGAGGAAAGCTACGGTTATCTGTCCAGCACCTTCGTTAGGGACAAGGATGGTGTGAACGCCTCGCTCCTGCTGGCGGAAGCGGCTGCTGCCTGCAAGGCGGAAGGGATCACGCTGTACGACAGGGTTCAGGATATATTCAAACGGTACGGATACTATGTGGAAAAGGTGATATCCAAGACGCTGCCCGGCAAGGATGGCCTGGAGAAGATGCAAAAAATCATGGCCGGGCTTAGGACCAATCCGCCTATGGAGCTTGCCGGCATCCCTATCTTGGCGCAGCGGGACTATCTGACCGGCTTTAGGACAGATACCCAGGGAAACAAGACGCATATGGGTTTGCCGGAATCCGACGTGCTGTATTACGAGCTGTCGGGCGGCCATTGGGTATGCATCCGCCCCAGCGGCACGGAACCCAAAATCAAGCTGTATGTGAACACCTGCGCCGGGGAAGAAACTGAGTCCCAGGCGCTGAACGATGCGCTCATCCGTTCTTCGGAGGCGCTGCTTTCCTGACGCGGTGGCACAAAAGAAGCCGCCCCGACTTCATAAAAGGCGGGGCGGTTCATGTTTTGGCAATTTAATGGATAAACACTCGTCCTCTCTTGTTCTGGCTGGAAGACCCTGGTACAATAAACAGGGGAGGGATGAAAATGAAAAAGGCGCTGGCGCTGATGCTGGTGCTCCTTATAGGTGGTGTTGCCTTCATGGCCGGCATCCTGTGGTATAGGTCCGACAAGATGAATTATAGGACGGATATCATAAAGTACGCCGGGGTAGCGCAGGAAGGCGGGGGAATCCTGGCCACTTACGGGGAACAGACGACACGCATCCTGAACAGCAATGTGGATAGGCTGATCTGGGCGCTGTCCATTGGGGAAGGTAAAAGACAATTGCAGCTGGCCGACCGGGAAATTCCCAAGGAGAACATAACGATCCGGTTCGGGGAAAAACTTACCATTACCGTATGGCCTCTTTCTGATCAATCGGACAAAGTGTTCATAAGGTTTCGCGGGCCAGGCAAATCGCGCCAGTATACTCTGGAAGGGTATAAAACCATGGAGTGGCTGTTAAAGATCATTTCGCCGGAAGGCTATTGGGAACCCAATGAAGTAGTGGAAACGAAACTGTAAACAAAAGCCCCGCCTTTTTCGGCAGGGCTTTGTTTTATGAAAGCGCTGGTTTATAAAAGTGCTTCAATACGATCCGCCAGATCCTCCGGCCTTGTCTTTGGTGAAAAGCGTCGCACCAAATGGCCATCGCGGTCTATCAGGAATTTGGTGAAGTTCCATGGGATGATCTTTCGGCCGGAATTCCGTTTCAAAAATCCATACAGCGGAAGGGTATTGCGGCCGTTCACCAGCACCTTGGAAAAGGTTTTGAACGTCACCCCAAAGTTCCGCTGGCAGAAGGATAAAATCTCCGCATCCGTACCGGGCGCCTGGTTCATGAACTGATTGCAGGGAAAATCCAGAATTTCCAATCCCCTGCTTTGATACGTTTCATACAGGTCCTGCAGCCCTTTGTACTGGGGTGTGAAGCCGCAGCCCGTGGCGGTATTCACCACAAGCAGCACCTTACCTTTGTAATTGGACAGGGGCACGTCCTGCCCCTTTGCATCTTTTACCACGAAATCATATAACATCATGAGAGGACACCTCCTGTACTCTTACAATTCAATTGTACACAATTTATACCGGTATGAAACGCGGCTGGGTGTGCATGTCACGCCAGCGGTTCATCTGCTTTAAGGTAATGCCATACTCGCCAAGGAAAAACGCCTCATAGGAAGGGTATTTCATCCGTATGGCACTCAGGGCGGAGAAAATCAATTCCTCGCTTACGGTTATCATCCGGCGGACCATCTCTATCGCTTCCGGGGAAATACCCTCCGCAATAAGCTTTTGCAAACGACGGTTGCCGGCCTCTTCGCGGAATATCCGGGTGAGTAGGTAGTCCTCTACAACAGCCTTCTCCTCCACTCCCAATGCCAGCAAAAGCAATGCGCTCCCCACACCGGTTCGGTCCTTCCCTGCAGAGCAGTGCTGCATAAAAGGCACACCTTGCGCCCCGTCAAGATTATAAAGCATCCGGCGGAAGGCGTCGCTGCCAAAGGGCATGGCGGCATACAGATCAATAAAGAGCTGATAAGCATCCTGGGCGTCGGCAGCAGTGCGTATGCTCTTCAAGTGAGCTATCACATCCCTGTCTGCAAACTGCAAAAACCGCTCTTCCCGTGGTACAGCAGGGACCCACTCGCATTCCGCACCCGGAGGACACACATCGGGGAAACGTTCCGCCTCCAGACGGGTACGGTAGTCGAATACTTTTTTGAGATTGAGTCCTGCCAGCGCATCCAACTCCTTTTCCCCAAGGCCGTTAAGCGGACCGCCTCGAAAAAACCTACCCCACTTTACCGCTTTTCCATCTGCGGTCGGATACCCGCCCAGGTCACGGAAATTTTCCACTCCGGGAATCTCCACGCCCCGGGATGCGGCTGTTCCTATGGAACCGTCCACCAGCTCGAGGAAAAAGTATAGCCTTTCTCCCGGCAGGGGAGAAGGCAGCGTAAGCACATCATCCTCCATAACGCATAGGAATTCGCGCTCCGATCCCTCCGGGTCCCGGTCATAATACAGCCTGGGGGAGCACGCGCTTATATCCCGTGTGATTTTGTATGTGCCTTCCTTAAAACTGACGAAAAAAACGTTTGCCTTGTTCATATCCTTCTACTTTCTCCTTTGTATCAAAATCAAGGGTGTGCCGCAGGCGTATTTCCGGGCTGGCTTACGGTACGCACATATTGTTTGGGTGTCATGCCATAGCATTTGTGGAAGGCCCGGTAGAATGTCCGGATGCAATCAAACCCCGTCATCAGTGATATTTCCAATTGCGTCAAATCGCTTTGCATAAGCAGCCTGGCAGCCTTGCGGCAGCGCAGACTGCCCACATAATCGGAAAAGGAACAACCGAAATTGTCACGAAACAGGTGAGACAGGCGGCTGCGGCTATAGCCCAGATGCCGGGCCAGCTTTTCCATGCTCAGGGAGGAAGCGCTGTTTTCCTGCAGGTAGGCAAGCATATTGCGCATAAGTCCCGCCGGAGCCTTGATGGGCATGGAGGCCAGGCCCACCCGGTCCATCAGAATGCCCAGTAGAAGCTGGCTGAAGCCCCGCCTGGCTTCCATGCCCATTTCACTCCATCTTCCGTACATCAGCGGGATCAGGATGGATAATTCGCCCCCGTCGTCCGGATATACGGCTTTTGCAAACCGCTTGTTGGCCAGAGGCTTTTCAAGAACAGGCACGAAGGATATGGGGATGATCCATACAATGACGTCCGATGTGGTTTCCGTATAATACCTATGTACCGTATAGCCGGAAGTGATCAATATGCTGCCACGGGGCACGTCATAATGTTGGCCATCCAGTATGGCGCTCAACATACCGTCCACCACATAGACAAGCTCGGTACTGGAATGAAAATGGGGCATGCAGCTATTGTTTCCGGAACGGAAGCACATGGTCTCAACCATGTCATCCCGGGCCTGCTCGTACAGTTCAGGCATATCGGCGCCTCCTTGAACAGCACAATTTGTCACGAATTCCATGACTCTTGTCATGACAATTATACCGTATCAGCGTTATAATGAATATAGTAAAATTGCCATTAATGGCGCATCATGAAAGGACACATATAATGAAAAAGGTTCGTATCGGCATCATCGGCTGCGGCGGCATCGCCTATGGCAAACATATGCCCAGCCTGAAAAAGCTCTCCCAAGTAGAAATGGTTGCTTTTTGCGATCTTGTTCCTGAGCGTGCAAAGGAAGCGGCTGAAAAGTATGGCGTGCCAAGCGCAAAGGTATTCACCGATTACAAAGAGCTTTTGAAGCTGGACCTGGACGTGGTGCATGTGCTGACCCCCAACTCCAGCCATGCCCCCATCACAGTGGATGCTTTGGAAGCAGGCAAGCATGTCATGTGCGAAAAGCCCATGGCGAAAAACACTGCCGAGGCCAAACAAATGCTGGAGGCCGCAAAGCGTACCGGCAAAAAGCTTACCATCGGCTATCAGAACCGTTTCCGTCCCGACAGCCTGTATTTGAAGAAATGCTGTGAAAACGGCGATCTGGGCAGCATCTACTATGCCCGGGCCCTGGCCATTCGCCGCCGGGCAGTGCCCACCTGGGGTGTGTTCCTGGATGAGGAAAAACAGGGGGGCGGCCCCCTCATCGACATCGGTACCCATGCTTTGGACCTGACGCTCTGGTGCATGGATAACTATGAGCC
>JAEZJP010000098.1 GCA_023415715.1 Bacillota bacterium | reverse complement strand
GCTATGGGGCGTTGAATATCACACTGTCTGCCGGCGTGCTGTGTGAAATCGGCCGGGGAATGAATGACAGGCGGGCTATCCGCACGTCAGTATATTTGGGCTTGTGCCTGTTGGTTCTTTTGGTGCTGGGAAATGCGGCCCTTGTGCGGCAGCCTCAGCTAAATGATGCTGCACTGCCTATTGTGATGCTGCTCAATAAATTTGGCAAGCTTGGGTTTTGGGTGGCCATTATCGGCCTTTACCTTGCTGTATTTACAACATTACTGGCGGCAGCCAGAAGCCTTTTCAACATGCTTGGGTACTGCAAGCCGGGCTGGCTGAATTTTGCTGTGGCGGGCGGCCTTTTTTTTCTCATTGGGGTGGTTGGCTTTGCAAAGCTGGTTGGCATTATTTATCCCGTGCTGGGATTCCTGTGCCTGTTCTTGCTTCTTTGGACGCTTACGGGCAAAAGAAAGGCAACCTAGGCTTAATAATGCTGCATGAAAATACACATGAGTACTTTCATTTTTGGAATGTCTTTGTTATACTGAAGTCTGTAGCGGACAAGCAGTATCATCTCGCTTACAGAAGGCTTGGTAGGAAGGGGCTCTCGTTTGAGCCTTGTAGTATGGAAGGAGCGTCATTCTATGTGGAATCCTCATATCGAAATGTGCGGCAGGGAGGAAATGCGTTCCCTGCAGCTTAAAAGGCTTCAATGGACCGTTCGCCATGCCTATGACAACGTACCCATGTACCATGAAAAAATGCAAAAGATCGGCCTAACGCCTGCGGATATCCGTTCGCTTTCTGATATTTCCCTGATTCCGCTTTCAAGCAAGCTGGAACTTAGGGAACAGTACCCTTTCAAGCTTTTGGCTGTGCCCATGAAACAGGTGGTTCGAATCCATGCATCCAGCGGAACCACCGGCAAGCCCATTACCGCCGGCTATACGAAGGCTGATCTTGACATGTGGGCGGAAAACATCGCCCGCATCGTGACAGCCGCAGGGGTTACGGATGCGGATATCGCGCAGATTTCGTTTGGGTATACCCTGTTCACAGGCGCCTTTGGCCTGCATGGCGGTCTGGAAAAGGTGGGTGCGGCCATCATACCCATTTCCGGGGGCAATACGGAGCGGCAGGTCAACATCATGCGGGATTTTGGCGCCACGGCGCTCATATGTACCCCCAGCTATGCCATGTACATGGCCGAAGTGGCGGAGCAGATGGGGGCCATGCAGGATATCCACCTGCGGGTAGGCCTCTTCGGCGGCGAAGGCTCTACCGAGGAAATGCGCGCTGAGATTGAGCGCCGCTGGGGAATATTGGCTACTGAAAACTACGGCTTGACGGAGATCATTGGCCCGGGCGTGTCCGGGGAGTGCGCCTGCAAAAAGGGCATGCATATCAATGAGGATCATTTTTTCCCTGAGATCATCGATCCGGATACGGGTGAAGTGCTGCCTGAAGGCGCGGAAGGCGAGCTGGTGCTGACCACCCTCACCAAGGAAGCCCAGCCGACGCTCCGCTACCGCACCAGGGACATTACGCGCCTCCTATACGAGCCCTGCGAATGCGGGCGGACGCTTGTGCGCATGGAAAAAGTGAAGGGCCGCAGTGACGATATGCTGATCATAAGAGGTGTGAACGTGTTCCCCTCCCAGATCGAAAGCGTGCTGATGAATCAGCCGGGCATCGGGCCCCATTACGAAATCGTAGTGGACCGCCGGAATTATACCGATCATCTGGAAGTGAAAACCGAACTCATCGACGGAGGCTTGCTGGAGAGATGGAGCGAGCTGGAATCGCTGCAAAGGCGAATCCAGGGAGATATGCGCACCATTTTGGGCATCGATGTACAGGTGACATTCGCTTCGCCAAATACCCTCAAGCGGTTTGAGGGCAAGGCAAAAAGGGTAACAGATCTTAGGAAATAATGTTTCAAGGATGTGCATGCACCAAATGAAAAAACTGATGCTTGGCAACGAGGCTGTGGCCAGGGGTGCTTACGAGGCGGGGGTCAGGGTGGTATCCAGCTATCCGGGCACTCCCAGCACCGAAATCACCGAGTTCGCCGCTCAATACAGGGAAATGAACTGCGAGTGGGCGCCCAATGAAAAGGTAGCCGCCGAGGTTGCCTATGGCGCGGCCATGGGCGGCGCACGCAGCATGACTTGCATGAAACATGTGGGGGTGAATGTGGCGGCGGATCCGCTGTTCACCGCAGCCTATACGGGCGTGCGCGCAGGGCTTGTGGTGGTGTGCGCCGATGACCCGGCCATGCATTCCAGCCAGAATGAACAGGACAGCCGCTATTATGCCAGGGCGGCCCATATACCTATGCTGGAACCGTCAGACAGCCAGGAATGCAAGGATTTTCTCAGGCTGGCCTATGCGTTTAGCGAACAGTATGACACGCCGGTGTTCCTTCGCCTGACCACGCGCATTGCCCACGCCCGTTCCGCTGTGTCCTTGGAAGAGCGGACAGATGCGCAGGTCAAACCGTATGAGCGTGACTTCATGAAATATGTCATGATGCCCGGCATGGCCAGAAAGCGCCATGTGGTTGTGGAGCAGCGGTTGAAGGCCATGGCAGAGGATGCCGACACCCTTTCCGTAAACAGGATCGAGATGGGGGAAACATCCCTTGGCATCATCTGCAGCGGAGCCTGTTATACGTACGTAAAAGAAGCGCTTCCTGACGTAAGCGTATTGAAGCTGGGTTTGGTACACCCCCTTCCCCAAAAGCTGATCGGTGATTTTGCCAAAAAGGTGGACCGGCTGGTGGTCATCGAGGAACTGGAGCCTGTGATTCAGCAGCAGGTGGCCTCCTGGGGCTTCGCCGTGGAGGGGAAAAATCTTACAGGCTTGCAGGGGGAGATGTCCGTAAGCCGGCTAAAGTGCATGTTTGGCCATGAGGCACCTGCGGAGCCGCAGGATACGCTACCAGCCCGGCCGCCGGTTTTGTGCCCCGGCTGCCCGCACAGGGGTGCCTTCTATGCCATGAAAAAGCTGAAGCTGAACGTGATGGGCGACATCGGCTGCTACACCATGGCTGCGCTCCCGCCCCTTTCCATGCTGGACGCCTGCCTGTGCATGGGGGCCAGCATCGGCGTGGCATTCGGCGTGGAAAAGGCCCAGGGCCGGGAATTCTCCCGTCATACCGTGGCGGTATTGGGGGACAGTACCTTCATCCACAGCGGCATCACGCCTTTGATTGATGCTGTTTACAATGGCGGCACCATTACTGTGGTGATCCTGGACAACCGCATCACCGGCATGACGGGCCACCAGCAAAACCCTGCCACCGGCAAAAATATTCTGGGGGAACCTGCGCCGCAGCTTGATCTGGAAGCGCTGTGCAAAGCCTGCGGTGTAGAGAACGTTCGTGTGGTGGATCCCTTTAACCAGCAGGAAATGCGCAAAGCACTGAAAGAGGAAACGGCCCGGGAGGCTGTGTCAGTGATCATTGCCCGCCGGCCTTGCGTACTGCTATTAAAGGAAAAGACAGTGCCGGTCAAGGTGGAGGATTGCCGCAACTGCGGCGTGTGTCTGGGACTGGGCTGCCCGGCCATCGAGCGGGGAGAGCAGGGTGTTCGCATCAATGGCGCGCTGTGCGTGGATTGCGGGCTGTGCGTGGATATATGCCCCTTCAAGGCGATTCATGCGGGGAGGGAAAGCAAATGAAAAACCCCGTGTTTGATTTGGTAATCGTAGGCGTGGGCGGCCAGGGCACGCTGCTGGCCAGCAAAATTCTGGGGCACATTGCCCTGGAGGAAGGCTGCGACGTGAAGGTCAGCGAGGTACATGGCATGGCCCAGCGGGGCGGCAGCGTAATCACCCATGTCCGGGTGGGAGATAAGGTGTACGCGCCTCTGGTTTCTTCCGGAAACGCCGATTACCTTTTGGCCTTTGAAGAACTGGAGGCCGCCCGTGCCGCGTACTTTTTGAAGCCCGGCGGAATATTGATCGTAAACGCCCAGCAGATTTTGCCCATGCCTGTGATCACAGGCGCTGCAAAATATCCCGAGGAACCTTTAAGCTCCTTGGGGGATACCTGCTGCGTGGAGAAGCTGGACGCGCTTTCCATGGCCGAAAAGAGCGGCAGCCAGCGGGCGGTGAATTTGGTGCTTTTGGGAGCGCTTTCAAAGCACCTGCCCTGGGGAAAAGATGTGTGGCACAAGGCCATTGCAGCCTGCGTGCCGCCCAAAACACTACAAATCAATCTTGACGCTTTTGATATGGGCGCACAGTAACGAAACAAAAGAAAAGGGGCGTGACAAAATGCATCTGTACTGGAACAAAACCATGGAATGTTTGCCCCGGGAACAGCTTCGTGAGCTTATGGGCGAGCGCCTTCGCGACGTGGTGCGCAGGGTTTATGAGAACGTACCGTTTTACCGTACAAAGATGCAGGAACTAGGCATCACGCCCAAGGATATACATGGCGTAGAGGACATTACTCTCCTGCCCTTTACGGAGAAGGAGGACCTGCGCAATAGCTATCCCTTCGGCCTGTTTGCCGTGCCTCAGTCGGAGATTGTGCGCATTCATGCCTCCAGCGGCACCACCGGCAAGCCTTCCGTGGCGGGTTATACCAGCGGCGATATCGACCGGTGGGCGGAGTTGATGGCGCGGGCCATGTACTGCGCGGGCGTCACCAAGAACGACGTGGTGCAGGTCGCTTACGGCTACGGCCTTTTCACCGGCGGGCTTGGCGCCCACTACGGTGCGGAGCGGGTGGGAGCTGCCGTGATCCCCATGAGCGGCGGCAATACCCAAAGGCAGTTGATGCTCATGGAGGATTTCGGGTCCACGGCGCTGTGCTGCACGCCTTCCTATGCCGTCAACCTGGCGGAATCGCTGCATAACGCGGGCATTTCCCTGGACCGCATCAAACTCAAGGCGGGCATCTTCGGCGCCGAGCCCTGGACGGAGGCCATGCGTGACAAGATAGAGGAGATGCTGCACATTGATGCGCTGAACGTGTATGGCCTGAGCGAAGTCATGGGCCCAGGCGTAAGCATGGAATGCCTGGAGAAGAAGGGTATGCACATCTGGGGGGACCATTTCCTGCCGGAAGTGATCGGCCCCGATGGAGAAAGCCTGCCTTATGGCCAGGAAGGCGACCTCACCTTCACCACCCTCACCAAGCATGGCATGCCGCTTTTACGCTACCGCACCCATGATTTGACCACCTTGACCGACGAACCCTGTGCTTGCGGCCGCACCCATGTGCGCATGGGCCGCATTACCGGGCGTACTGACGATATGCTGATCATCAGGGGCGTCAATGTATTCCCCTCCCAAATCGAGCATGCGCTGTTGCAGGTGCCCGGCGTGGAGCCACACTATCAGATTTTGGTTGACCGCATTGGAGCCATGGATACGGTGGAAGTGCAGGTAGAATTGAGCCCCCATCTGGTGGGCGACACCGTGAAAGCCTTGGAGGCCTTGCAGCAAAAGATTGCGGCGCAGCTTGCTTCCAGCGCGCTGATCCACGCGGAAGTGAAACTCTGCCAGCCTGGAAGCCTGCCCCGCAGCGAAGGCAAGGCAAAGCGCGTGATCGACCGCAGAAAGTTGTGAGTTTTCTTCTTCAAACAATCAAAAACGGTGTATACTGAAGACAAAGCAGGGATCATAAAGGAGGCGGAACCATGTACGTCAAGCAGATTTCCGTATTCATCGAGAACACGCCTGGCCGCCTGGCGGACTTTACCAGGCTGCTGGGGGATAACCAAATTGACCTGGTTTCCCTATCCATTGCCGATACTACCAACTTTGGCATCCTGCGGGGTATCGTGGCCGATTATGAACGGGCGGAGAAGCTTATCAGCGAGGCGGGCTATACCGTGCGCCTGACCGACGTGCTGGCTGCATCCGTACCGGATGTTCCAGGCGGGCTGGCTAAGGTTTTGGGTATGCTGTCGGAAAACGGCATCAGTATTGAATACCTGTACAGCTTTGTACGCAACGCCGGGAAGAATGCCTTGATCATCTTCAGGGTGGAGGAGATCGAAAAGGCAGCCCAGGTGCTGGCGGAAAAAGGTGTACGCCTTTTAACCCAGGAAGAAGTCAGAAATTTATAATGAACCTATATTAAGAAGGCCATTGCATGCAATACCGGAAAAACGAGCGGGTGGTGGATTTACAGGCCATCCGCGACAACGTACGCGCTCTGAAGCAGGTTGTTGGCTCAAATGTAAAATTGATGGCTGTGGTAAAGGCGGATGCCTATGGCCATGGTATCATTGAGGTGGCGGGGGCGGCCTTGTCCGCCGGCGCTTCCTTCCTGGGTGTGGCGACACCGGATGAGGGCGTGAAGCTCAGGGATAATCGCATTGATGCGCCGATATTGATCTTTGGCGCTCTGAATAGGGATGGCGCCGGAGCGGCTGTGGAGTATTCACTTACCCAAACCGTATGCCGGGCGGATATGATAGCGTGGCTTGCACAGGAATGCAAGCGCCAAAAAAGAGACGCCTATGTCCACCTGAAGGTGGATACGGGCATGGGCCGCATCGGCGTGCGGACTGAAGAGGAAGCGCAGGCTGTTTTGAAGGCCTTACAGGCATCCCCGCAGGTGAAGCTCACTGGGACCTATACCCATTTTGCCGATGCGGACGGGTCGGAAGCAGAATTCACCATGCAGCAATTATCGGCTTTTGAACGCATCACCGGCATACTGCCCAAGGGAATTTTAAGGCATTCCGCCAACAGCGCCGCCACGCTGCGATATCCCAAAACGCATTTTGACATGGTGCGCCCCGGCATCGCTTTGTATGGCTGCCCGCCAGTGAAAACGGATGTGCCTTTTCGCCCGGCCCAGCGCTGGGTGACCGAGGTGATCCATGTGAAGGAGATCGGTCCCGGCGATACCGTCAGCTATGGCCGAACCTTTACGGCGGAAAAACAAATGCGGGTGGCAACGCTGCCTGTAGGCTATGGGGACGGTTACCACCGCATGTTGTCAAACCGCGGAAAAGTGCTGATCGGCGGGGAATATGCTAAAATTCTTGGCCGGGTATGCATGGATCAGACCATGGTGGATGTAACGGAGATCCCCGCCGCAGTCCCCGGCGCGGAAGCTGTGCTGCTGGGCAGGCAGGGGCAAAACGAGATCACTGCAGACCAGATGGGGGACTGGGCCGGCACTATCAGCTATGAGGTGCTGCTCGCACCCACCTTAAGGGTAATAAGAAGATATGAACATGACAAGTGAGGAAAAAATTGCATTGCGCAAGGCCATGCGGTCGCTGCCCGAGCCCCGGGAGCGCCTTTTGGAAGGGGAAGCGGCAGCCAGATATTTGGCTGATTGGCCTGTGTTTTTGGAAGCGGGAACCGTGGGCTGCTACGCATCCATGAGCTGTGAAATAGATACCCTGCCGGTTCTGAATGCCATCCTGCAATCCGGGAAAAAGCTGGCATTGCCAAGGACCTATGAAAAAGGCATCATGGAATTTCGCCGGGTGTTGGACCCGGCCTTTTTGCATCCCGGACGCTGGAATATACCGGAGCCGGGGGACGAAATGGAAATTGTTGAGCCTGCGGACCTGTCGCTTTTATTGATCCCCGCATTGGCGGTGGATGCTCGGGGCTGCCGCCTGGGCCAGGGAGCCGGCTATTATGACCGTTACCTTCCCAAAACGCACTGCCCGCTGGCATCATTGGTGCTTTGGAGGCAGGTTGTCCCGGCCGTCCCTTGCGGGGAACGGGATTATTTGGTACAATGGATTATCACAGGCAATGGCATACTGCCGGTTAATATTCTGGATTAGGCTAGAAAGGAACTGTTTGCATGCAAAAAAGCGTTCCGGGGAAAAAGAAGCCCAAGATCGTTACCAAACCCATGCTTACGGGCCAGGCTGTGGATCAGATGACGTTCAGGCGCGCTTTGCGGGTAGCCGGAAGCGCTCTGGTAGCCGTTTTCATTTATCTGGTGTTCGGCTCGCTGCTGATTTTTGACAATTTGTTTTTGAGGCTGCTTGCCAACGCGGCACTGATCCTCATGTGCGGCGGATTTTTGTACATGAGCGGCGCATCCCACGGGGAGGCGGATGCCGCATTTGGAGAGATCATGTACCAGCGGGAGGCCGAGGGCAAAACGGTTTCAGACAGCGACAGAGCCCGCTGCTTTACGCCTTTAAAGGGCGTGAGCACCACCCTGTTTGGCGCGCTGCCCTTTGTGCTTTTATGCCTGATCGTCGCCGTCACGGCGCAATTGCAAACATATGCCCTGGGTGCGCTTCCCGAATGGCTGTCCACCTACCGGCGTCAGGCGGAGATTGGCGATGCGCTGCGGTATTATGAATCCACCGTCTCCTTTGGCGTGATGGACTTTGTAAACCTTGCGGTGCGGCTGATCATACTGCCCTTTATAACGATTGCAGGCAGCGGAAACGCGCAGAACGTTCTTTTTGTGGAAAGGCTCAGCCCTATTCTGGCTCTGATCGTGCCTGCGGGGTATGCGCTGGGGTATTTGCGGGGTAAAGAACTGCGGACTCGGGTACATACGAGCATTGCCCAAAGCCGGCGCAGGAAAAAGAACAAGGAGAAAAAGGATCGGCAGCGGCGGCAGCAAAAAGGCCCCGAGCAGCTTATTTGATACTGCTTTAGCAGGAGGACATCGTGCGGATCATTGGCGGCGAGGCCCGCTCCAGGCAGATTGAAGCCCCCAAGGGCATGGATACAAGACCCACCCAGGACAAGGTGCGCGAATCCCTGTTCAACATTCTTAGGTGGGATTTGGAAGGCAGGATCGTATTGGATCTCTTTGCGGGCAGCGGCGCGCTGGGCCTGGAGGCTATAAGCCGTGGCGCAGCCTATGCCGTGTTTGTGGATAGTTCTGTACAGGCCGCGAAAGTTGTGAAAAACAATGCGGAACGGTTGGGATTTGCGGATAGGGCAAAGGTGATCAGGGCCGATTGGCACGCGGCGGTAACCACGTTGGCGCCTCACAGCAAGGGTGGCTTTGACCTGGTATTTTTGGATCCGCCTTATAGAATGGCGAATACGGGGGAAATGTGCAGCCATATGCTTAAGTGCCATATTCTTAAACAAAGCCCCCTCATTGTGATTGAGCACACCTTGGATACTCCGCCAAGGCTCGGCGATGAGTTTCGCATTACGGATTCCCGCCGTTACGGCGATACGGGCATCACATTTTGTACATTTGATGCAAAGGAGGGAGCGGACTGATGGAAACGCTTTGCGTATATCCCGGCAGCTTTGACCCAATCACCCTGGGCCATGTGGACATCATCCGCAGGGCGGCCCTCATTTTTCCCCAGGTGGTGGTGGCGGTGCTGCGCAACCCCAACAAGCTGGGCTGTTTTTCCATAGAAAAGCGCGTGGAGATGATTGAAAAGGCCTGTATAGACATTCCCGGCGTACAGGTGGATTGTTTTGAAGGTCTTTTGGTAGACTACATGAAGGAAAAACATGGTACTGTGGTGATACGGGGGCTTCGGGCGGTAAGCGACTTTGACAGCGAGTTTCAGATGGCGCAGGTTAACCATCAAATTTCACCGGAACTGGAAACGTTGTTCATGATGACGTCGCCCCAGCACGGTTACATCAGCTCCAGTGTTGTCAGGGAGGTTGCCGCTTTCGGCGGGGACGTATCATCCTTGGTGCCTCTTACTATCCTGCAGGATATTTATCAGAAATTTCCCCGCTTAAAGGCATCTGAGCCGACGTAAAGGAGGTAGACGCATGGATCAGCATACGCGGGAGATCATTGATCAAATGGAAAGCCTGCTGATGAGCAGCTCCAAAATTCCCATGAC
>JAEZJP010000069.1 GCA_023415715.1 Bacillota bacterium | reverse complement strand
CTTGAGGGCTCCGTAACCCTGCCCCCGCCAGTGACGGAAATGGGCAGGGTGGAGGAGACTGGCGAAACGAGAAATGCGAACGCAGTGAGCAGTGCGACGATTGAGCCAGATGGAATAAGTGGCGTAGCGCCGAATGAGGTGTTCAATTGTGAATATCCAGCTATTACACCTCATCAGTCGACTTCGTCGCCAGCTTCCCCTCAAGGGGAAGCCTTATAATGCTGGCAGAGATGATAAAACAAGCCTTATACATCATATTCCATCTGCTTTTTCGCTTTCTCCAGCAATTGCAGCGATGACGTGATATCAGGCGTGTATTCCGCAATCCCCACGCGCATTTCAAAGCTTAAGCGGCGGCGCTTGTCCACGGCCGAAAGCTCCAGCGCCTGTATGTTTTTGCGCACGCGCTCCACCACGATTTCATGGGCTGTTACGTTGGTGAAAATCAGCGTACCCCATCTAAAGGGCTTGTCATCCAGTAGGTATACGGCGTCCTCCGCCCGCAGCGAAGAGCTGATTACTTCGGATATCCGGCACACCAGCTCTTCCATGCGGGATTTGCCCAGGATATGTTCAAGCTCCCTGGGGTAGCGCAACTCCCATATAAGCAGTGTCAGATGCATGCTGTAGCGGTTGGCGATGCGCATGTAGATGAAGCCTTCCAGGTCAAAAGCCCGCAGGTTTTTGAGCCTGGTGTTCACGTCGATGGTCGTAAGTTCCTGAATCTGCGCGTCCAGTTTGTCCAGGCTCATGTGCAGCTTGTTGGTCTGCTGCCCGAAAACGGCGATACAGCTGGAAAATGCCGGCGTCCAAATCACCCAGAAGTATGTGTAGCTGTTAACCGCTGTACCCCGCGTGAGCGACATGTATATCACATAGGAAATGTACCCGAAAATGAGGATGATGTTGGCCACCAGCCCCGCCGTGAGCGATGTGAAATAGGTGAAAATGGCTATGGCCGTGGCTACACACAGGATGCCGACATTGATGCCGAGATTCTCCCCATCCCCGGCGATGAAAATGATCCCCACGAACATGAGGCCCAGAAGCAAGAGGAAAGCGATATCGGTGATTGCGGAGGTACGGTTCCATTTCATGATTACTTCCTCCTTCTGTGTTTCATCATCATCATGCTGAAGGCAAACAGCGTAAGCAATAACACGCCGCCGCCCGCAAGGCCGAGTCCCAGCACATCCTTACGCGTAAAGTTTTGCCAAGCGGCGGGGGCCACGGCTGCATTGTCCGCCTTAAAGCGGAAGGAATGGGCGGCATTGATGTCCGCCACAAAGCCGTCGCCGTATACCTTCCATATGCCTTCCGCGCTGCCCAAATAGGGAAGGCTCTTGATCATGGCTTCGTCGCTGACGCCGCTTACAACAAGCAGTGCGCGCCTTTGCCCGCTCAGGGGGGAATACAGAAGCTGTGCGCTGCCAAGGCTGGCGCCGTAATTAGGCTCAATGAGCATCTTTTCGTTGGAATCGATGGTTGTGCCATCCTTGCTGAATCTGAAGAACAGTTCCTGATTGTGATCAATGGCGATCTGGTTTACACCGTACCTGCCGATGGAAATGACATTGCCCGCGGGCATGATGCCCATACCTACTCCTCGATACACCTGTATATAACCCGAATTGTCTGAAATGAAGCGGCCCATGGTCAGCATCATTTTCCGGAACACCTCATAATCGGC
Source organism: Bacillota bacterium (assembly GCA_023415715.1). GTDB lineage: Bacteria > Bacillota > Clostridia > Christensenellales > Aristaeellaceae > JAEWAH01. The sequence continues at coordinate 14,017 of JAEZJP010000069.1, read as the reverse complement.
GCCGGAGGGCTGGGAGGGCAATACAACCGCCACATTATTCATCTTGCCATCCAATACAAAGGGGCTGGGATAGTTTTCAAAGAGCAGGCCTAAAACGTCCACAGAATTCAGTTTGAGCATGCTTTCGCTGGATACGTAAGCCCAAGGAGTCTCCTCCTGGCGAAGAGTGCACCATAGGTCCTTTATTTCCAGATCAAAAGCGACCCGTACGGAAAAGCTGCCGGATATTTTGATATCTGTCGGGATGTTTAGTTCCAGGCTGTCGCCCTGGGCTTTTTCGATGGAAAGCTTTTTGCTGCCAATAGGGTTTTCATTGATATACACCGTGACCAGCGAACGGTCAAAATCCAGGTTTTGAGCATACCTGAAAATCAGGCGTATGCTGCTTTCGCCAGCCAGCGCGCGGTTTTCGGGAAATTGAATGTAAAAGCTGGAATCCTGACGGAACGCCCCCTTTACATAGGCGCCGGTATCCGTAAGCAGCATATAGGGCTGCACCTGGACAGAAGGGGTAAGCACGCTTGCATCCCTGTTAAGGCTTGCCCATGCGTTTTGAAGCTGCGCCATATAGGATGCGTTGCCAAGCAGCCTTCCGAGCGTATTCATGGCGGTATCGTCCGCGCCGATGGCCGCAAGCACATAGCTGTCGTCCCGGTTTATAAGCACAAGGGCGATGCCCGACTGCGCATCGCTTGATTGCTGCGGCGTAAGGGCAGATAGTATTTCGCCCGCCATTTGGTCGTAGCGGGAGATGTAAATCTGATAAGGATCCTGAAACAGCGCGCTGCCATTGCGTTCTATGCGCAGGCCGATGTTTTCATAAAATAGCTGTGCGTTTTTGGCCATGCCGGTCATGGCCATGGCTGCGCTTGATAAGGTGGATTCGCCGGCATTTTCCTCTATCACAAACGCGCTTTGCGAATTTTGCAGCGCGTCAATACTGGTAAACTGTTTGTACAGCGCGGCTAAGCTGCCGATGACGGCCAAAGGCCGGTAGGACAGCGCGATGGTGGAATCCTTGAATACGTTCATCCAGTTGGCTTTGGAAACGTCGTCCACGCAGGGCTTTGGATCGTTGGTGCGGATATATGTCTCTACAGACAGGTAGTTGACGCCTACCTTGATGATTTCAGGCGGCAGCGTGATCTGCGCCCGCTGTTTTGCACCATCCAAAAGTGGCACTTGCGCGGAATATACCTTTTGCCCGTTTACAGATACAGTATAAGTGGAGTATTCGGCGATGGGAAGCTGCGTTACACTATAGCTCATGGAGAAAACCGCCTGGTCTACCGCCCAGTCCCCAACATCAAAGCTTTCGGTAAAGCTTGCAAACAGGCCACTCAAAGCGTGATCCATGGAAAAAGCCTGCTCAAATAAGGATGGCTGCAAGGGATAAGCATACGCTGCCGGAATCAATGCCGCTAAAAGTACCAGCAGCAGCACGGCAATGATACCGTATTTCGGCACACGTTTCATCATTAAAATCTCTCCGTCTTGTACCATTTTGTCTCCCGGTGAAACAGCACATCGGTAAAGTATTTATATAATCCGTAAGCGGCGACCACCATCCACATCTTGGAGTAGGTGAAGTACATCAGTATAATCACGTTCAGATTGTTAAGGTTCAGTTCGCCCTTTTCCGTGCTGATGGTCACATACGTTCCCAGTATGAACAGCAGGATCGCCAGGAACCACAGCATGTTGCTGAATCCCGCCAGCGTGGTGTGCGCCCAGCCCAATGCGTAGAGCAAAAGCGCGCTGTCGGATATGATCAGGGATGTCAGCAGCAGGAAATAGATCGAAAGGAAGTACAGGATATCAAAGCGGATCCTTTTTGCCTTGGGACTTACGAGCAGCGGCAGATTTTTGATGATGACATAAATGTTGCCCTTGACCCAGCGGGTTCGCTGTTTGAACCAAACCTTCAGCGTCTGCGGCTCCTGCTCCCAGGTGACCGCGCCGGGCAAAAACTTGATGCGGTAACCCATCATGTAAATGCGGAAGCTGATTTCCGTATCCTCTGCAATGGCTTTGGTATCCCAGCCGCCGATGGACTCTATGATGGACCGCCTGATGATAAAGTTGGTGCCGGGTATGGTGCAAAGCCCGAACAGGTGCCACCGCCCCGCCTGGGCCATCCACTGAAATGCCAGCGTCTCAATATTGATGAATCTGGTGAGCAGGTTTGCATTTTTGTTGCGGGTGCGGAACTTGCCGATCACGGCTCCCAGGGAATCATCCTCAGTGATCGCGCCCACCAGCATGCCCAAAGCACCCTTTTCGGGTGTGTTATCGGCATCGTAGATCACGATATACTCACCATGGCACATTTTAAAGCCGATGTTCAGCGCGTTGGATTTTCCCTTGCCGCCCAAAACCTTGTCGGTATTGATGATGACAAGGTTTAGGGCGCCTAACTCCTCCTTGAGTTTTGCGAGCAGCTCAGCGCTGTCGTCTGAGGAATTGTCGTTGATCACGATCACTTCGTAACGGTCCCTAGGGTAATTGAAGGAAAGGAGCGCCCGCACCGTTTGAACGATCACCTTTCCTTCGTTGTGGGCCGGGACCATGATGGATACCATGGGAAAGGTCTTTGGAATGGGAGGCTTTTGACTTTCGCACTTCAGGTAATAACGGTATCCCGCCACGATCAATACCACGTTCACCAGCAGCAAAAGCCAAATACAGATCAGGGCCACCAGCATCAAGCCATCCAGTACGTTCATAAAACAGCCCCTTCATCTGTAGAATTTACGCCTGTACAAAAAATAACCGCCGATAAGCAGCCCTGAGAAAATGATCAGGCTGATGACCACAAAAATGATAAGCGTCTCGTTCCCGGCAGTGAAGAAGCCTTCAAAGCTTGTTTGAACCTCTTCCCGGTAAGTATAATCGCCGCCTACCGGCTGTTCGTTATAAAGTACCGGCTCGTTTGTGACCATCTTAAGCAGGCTTGAAACCGTCACCCATTTCTTTGAGATCAATTGCAGCGTTTGGTCAAACTCTTCCGGGGTTTTGGCAATGGGCAAGACAACGGCAATGTCCATGGGGAGGGGCCCGAAGGGTACGCTTTGGCCGGCAAGGTTAGCAAATCCGTCCAAAGTCATACGGTATGGCGATACGATCCCGTTTGCAAGCACGATTCCCTGCTGTGTGAAGGCGTCCCGGGCGCGGCCTAACCTTTCGCTGGTGCTTTCTAATTCAGCCTCCGCCGCGCGGATAATGGGATCGTGCATCACGATCGCGCCGCCCCTATATTCCATGTAGCGAAGCACCTGGGCATAGCGCAGGAACGCGGGATATTCCAGGTTGTCATACACGGGCATGGCGCTAACCGTAAAAGGGTAACCACGGTTATACAGTTCGTCCGCCATATGGCAGAGCATGTTAAGGTCTGAGAACGGATACACCTCATCTATCAGCAAAAACAGGCGGCCCTGCTCCGGGTCATGAAAAAGCCGCCGGGCAACTATGGCAAGTGCCAGCGGCTGTATATCATCGGGTGAAAAACTGGGGACGAACGCTGCGGTATCCTCAATAACGCCATAGGGAAAGCTGCCGCGAAGGGGAAACTCCATTTCTCCCACGGCAATGCCTTTATATTCCTTTATCAGCAGCGTCTGACCCTTGAAATGAAAGGGGGACTGTATGTTTCCTATATGCAGTACGCCGCCAGGATCGTTGGCTGTCTGGATTATGATCCCGTCAGCCGGGAGCGCCATGGGCCCTATGCAAAGTACCGGGATTCCGGCATCAAGGCCGTCCTTATAAGGCTGAAGGACAGTGGTTGCTATGCCAAAACAGCCGGTAAGGGAATCAGCTTTATAGTCTGCTTCGGCGATCGCTTTAACTTCATACCCGCAGGCGGACAACACATTCGTGATGGACTTAAGCTCGCTTTCCTGCCGGTATACCAGCAATACAAGCTTGCCGGAACCATGGGCTGGAAGCGGGGCTGTGAGCAGTACGGCCAGTGCCGCTGCCAAGAAAAATACTTTCACAAAGACCGTTCCTCCTTAGCGAGGAAATTAATTGTTCCCTGACAGTGTCTTTCCCGCCTGCAAAGCCAGAATTGCCTGAAGATTATCAAACGAAAAAGCCTGCAATGTCTTGGCGTCAGCAAAAGCGCCGTACACCGGGCTTGCAGGATCCGTGACCTGGAAGGAAAGCATATGTTCTATGGCGGCACGGTACAATTCCGCATCATTCTCGCCGGCGCCGATCAGCGCGCAAAGGGCGTAAATGGCTGTGGATTCCGTGGTGCTTGCCGGTTCGCCATTCAAATCATAAACGGAATACAGTTTATCGCCTTGTAGAGACTTTTTCAAGTAATCCAACGTTTGTTTCGGACAGGAATCTATAACCGACAAGTGGTAAGCCGTAAGAAGGGATTCCACCATTTGAACATTATCGGACTCGTATTGCTGTTTTTCCAGGTTATAGCGGGTTTGGAACATGGGAAACGCGTCACCAAGATAGCCATTCAATATCACATTTTGCATGTTTTCCATAACGGGAAGCCAGCGGTCATCATATGCCAAGAGCCCCTTCATCGCATGAAGGTCTGCATAGCACAGCGTAAAAACCTTACCGGCCTGTTTATACTGCTCATCGTAAAAGTCGGCAAGCATTTGATCCCGGACATTCGTTTTATACAGGCGATTGGCATAGGAAAGGGCATTTTCCCGGTATTCCGGCTGTTTGAATGCATCCGCCGCCTCAAGCAAGGCGCCAATCAGCCGCAGGTCATCCACCGCCGCATTAACCCTATAAAGTTGCCGGTCTTCATCCAGCCGGTAGGAAAGAATGCTGCTGGTATCCAAATGATCCTGAACAAAAGCGATGGTCTTCCTGGCCATGTCTTCGTTCTTTGCGTGAACGTAATAGGAAAGCATCAGGCCCTGGGATTCGCTGAGTACCGAATGGCCTGTGGCCCAATCATTTATCTCCCGGGAGGGCAGGTAATTGGTAAATACTCCGCCCCCGCTTTGCAGCTTTTTCTCAATGAATTGAAGGCAAAGCGTTTCCTCGTTAGCGGCGAAGGCGGGACTATAAAGAAAAAGAAGGAAAACAAGAAGCAGAGCGGAGATCAAAACGGCAGCTTTTGTTTTCTTGAAGCGTTTCATGATGCCACCGCCTGTTTAAGTCCCGCCGCTGCCTTTTCCGCCGCCGCCTTTTGCCTAAGCACGCTGAATCTCGTCAGCGCAGCGGAAATCAGCACGAAAACGGATACGTCGAAAGCCTCATTGTATAGAAACATATGCTTTGCCAGATCCGCGTCGCCGGCGCCGATGATGGATACGGCGATCTGGGATAAGCCCATCACAAGCACAAACGTAAGTATCAGCGTGCGCTGCCTGTCTTTAAAGCTGACCGCCAGCATTCCCGCAAAAAACAGCAGGATAAAGCCGATCGTTTTAGGCACCCATGCTTTTTTCACGGTGCTGTACAGGGAGAAGAAGCTTGTTTGCACCCCGGGAGCATAGCCTGCGCTTTGCTCATAATTGCCAATGGACTCGGGACGGATGGAATTTGCGCTCTTTGCCGCTTCGTTAAGCATGGCAATCAACTGGCCTGGATGCAACGCATAGTATTTGGCAATAGACGTAAAGCCATACTTTGCATAAAAATCTTCTTTCAGCATGGGGTCCTGAACATCGATGACCGGGTTATGCTCATAGTAAATGGTTTGATCCAAAAGAGCGTATTGGGGGTTGATTTTGAGCTCCTCCAGGGCTTTTTCAGGGTCGTTGGAAGTCATGAGCACCCCCCTTGTCATGGCGTGGTAGGCGTTGATTTCCACAAACTCCTGGGGGATCAGCACATAGGTAAGCACGCCTGCTAAAGCCAATGCGGCCGCACATCCCCGCTTCAGCCACTGAAGATGTCTTCCAAGGGAAAGGTCCTTATAGGGCGTGTTCAAAAAGAGGCACAATATGCCAAGCAATACGCCTATGGGCGCAAACTGCTGCTTGGAGCAGGTAAGGATCAGACTGTTTATGGTGAAAGAGATGAGCAGCAATGCTTTTTTGCCCCATCCGGCAGAAAGCAGCAATGCGCTGGCGATGGCGGCAAGGAAGCTGACAAAGGCAAGCCCCTCCGCGTAGAATGAGTTGAAGTAAGCAAGGTACCCCACATCTGCAAACAGGAACACAGCCAGCAAGGCGATAAGGTATGCCAAGGGGCCTTTTGCCCGAAGTGTGGCATATTTGGTCAATAAATACACGGCAGCCATGCAATATAAGGACAATATAGCTGCCTGAAAGCGGATGTCAAAAATGCCGTCCTGCCCGGTGAACAGCTTATCCAGCGCAATAGCCAACCGGATGAGCGGCGTCTGCGCAGACTGAAAGCCGGAGCCAAACTCATTGTAATACTGATATAAACCATAATCTTTTCGAAAAAAGCTGAAATATTGGCCGGCTTCATATCTGTCCAGCTTATACAGCCCGTTTCCAACCATGATGCGGTAAAAGTCACCGTTATCCGCCATGCCAATCACAGGAGAAAGAAATAGCAGGGTCAGCAGTATAACGCCTGTCAGCAAGGCGGCCACAATAGCCGGCGACGGAAGCCTGAAGCGCCGCATGCCCTTCCCCCTTACACGCAGGATTGAATGCAATCATTCTTCAGACGCTCATTATATAGATCAGAATGCGATAAATCAATGTAAATTCGTCACAGTTAAGGGGCTTAGGCATGAGAGCCAGAGGGAAGCTCCCCTCACTCCCGCGGCATATCCGTATCTGGTTTTTATGCGCCTTTTATGACGTCTGCTGATTTGTGCACCCATTCAAATACGTATTTATTTCCTCCACCAACTTTTGCAACAGTGCATCAAAAACCATGTGATCATTTAACGCTTCTTTTTCATCCTGTGCCTGAAGCGCTTTTTGCAGCCGTGCGGCTGCCTCATAAAGCCGTTTGGCTCCTATGCTTCCCGAGGTTCCCTTGATCTTGTGCACGATCTGTATGGCTTGGTCGTAATCCTTCGCATGCATCCTGTCCTGAAGCTCCGAAGCTACGGAAATATTTTCATCCCTATATTCCGCAAGCACCATGCGGTAGATTTCCTCACTGCCGCCAATCCTTCGCAGACCGTCGGCGATATCCAGCACAGGTCCTGAATCATCTATTTCCTTGGGAACGGCCTCCTCCGTTGCACGGCCTTTTTTCCCCTTCAGCAATTCCAGAATGGTTGCAATAAACTTGTCCGGCTCAAAGGGTTTGCTGACGTAATTGTATATCCCGTGACTTTGGCACTTTTCCTCCACACCCACCACGGCATCCGCCGTCATGGCTACGATGGGTATGTCCCTGTCGATTTTGCGAATGAAATCGCTGGCGGCATACCCATCCATCACAGGCATGTGAATATCCATTAAAATCAAATCCAGGTTTTTTTGGTTATCCGAAAAGAATGTACAGGCTTCCTGGCCGTTGTCGGCCTTGGAGACGCGGAAGCCTGCCTGTTCCAGTATGGTTTGAGCAATGAACTGGTTGGTTTTGTTGTCTTCCACCAGCAGAATATGAAAGGGGAAAGGCGCGATCAACGTATTTGACTCTTTTTCTACCGCTCCCGGCCTGGGCGGCTTGACGCTGAATAGTTCGATAATGCCGTTATATAAAACGGAGGGGATGATTGGCTTGGCAATGCCAAAATCGATCCCTGCCGCCTCAATTTCATCAAACAAATCCTCCCGAGCCATGGGGACCATGAGCATGCTCTTGAACGGTTGTCCGACAAAGGACAGCTTTCTTGCCCTGCCTAAAAACGCGATGCCGCCATCCTTTGGTGTCATATGGTCCACCACCAGCAGGTTGTAAGGCGCATCATCCGCCTGTGATGACTTGCGCATCAACTGTACAGCTTCCTCCTCGGAGGATGCAGAATCCGCCGCAATACCAAAGGACCGGAGACAATCCTTAAGCATAGCGGTTGTAATTTCACTCTTATCCAGAACAAGCGCCCGGATGTGGACGAAGCAGTCGGAGGCCATCTTCTGGGCGACGGTTTGTTCCTTGGCCGCGTCCACCTGTAGCGGAAGGCGCACGCAAAAAACCGAGCCCTCGTTCAATACGCTGTGAACTTCGATGCTCCCACCCATCATATCGGTGAGGCTTTTCACAATGGACAGGCCCAGGCCCGTGCCCCCATAACGGCGGCTGATGCTGGAATCACCCTGGTCAAAGGGAATGAACAGGCGGCTGACCTGCTTTTCGTGCATGCCAATGCCGGTATCCTTGACGCTGAACTCCACCAGATGTCGGTTATTCTCCTTGCCGGCAGAGTGTACGGAGAGGGAGACGGACCCTTTTTCTGTAAACTTCACGGCATTGCTTAAGAGATTGAGTAATATCTGTTCGATCCTCGCTGGATCGCCAAGATAGAAAGCGGGCATATCCGGCTCCTTGTCCATGGAAAACTCTATGCCCTTCTCCTCTACCCGTACGGACAGGATGTTCACCATCCGCTGCAGCACCTTGTCCAGTTCAAAGGAGATGCTCTCTATCTCCACCTTGCCGGATTCGATTCTCGAGAAATCCAGTATATCGTTGATTACGCCCAGCATGTTTCTTGCGGCTTGATTCAGCTTGTCCAGGTAGATGTTTTGCGTGGCGGTGACGCCTGTTTTTTTGATCAGATAGGACATGCCCGTGATGGCGCTTAGCGGTGTTCTGATTTCATGGGACATCCTGGCCAGGAAAAGCGATTTGGTCTGATTCGCCTGCTCCGCCTCATCTTTGGCGGCCTTCAATTCTTCCTGCGTTTTTTTCCTTATGGCGACCTCGTGCCGGAGCCGGATGATCCAGAAAAGGGATACGGTCAATACCAGCATGATAATGGCGCCGATGATCACCAGAACGCGTATGACGCCCGAATAATCGGTTTCTTTTTGAACGCCGATCCATTTGTTGTTGATGGCGATCTTCTCTTCCGCGCTGATGCTGCTCAGCGCTTTGTTCAGAATGGACGTTAGCTGCGGCCAATCGTTCCTGACGGCAAAATAAAGCTCCTGGGGCTTATCCGTATATATGGAAACATACTTCAGGTTTGTAATGCCGTTGGCTTTTGCTAGATAGATGGACGTGGTAAGATTGCCAACGAATGCTTCTTCCCTGCCGTCAGATACGGCCTGAAGCGCCTCCGGTACGGTCTTGTATGGACTGATTTTTATGTTCTTGTATCCCTGCAAAAAGCCCTGGTGGGAACTGGGAGCCTGCGCTGCGACACGTTTGCCGATCAGATCGTCAAAGGATTTGATGGCATTGTTGCTTTCATGGATGAAGATGACCCTTTGAAATGTGTAGTAGGAGTCGGTGAATAGAAAATACTTCTCTCTTTCCGGCGTCCTGGATATGCAGGGCAAAACATCCAGATCTTTTTCAATGGCCTTCTCATGCGCTTCTGACCATGTAAGGCCCGTAGCCGGAATCATCTTGAGACCGGTCCTTGCGCAAATCAGCTCTATGTAGTCTGCTGCAATGCCCTTGTATGTTCCATCGGAATCAAAAAATTCGTAGGGGATAAACGTAGGATCCACCCCTAGGCGAATGATGGGGTGACCTGATATAAATTCCTTTTCCTCCGCCGTCAGGCCAATATCCTCTTCCATATCTGCGGCCGCCGGGGGGATAAGGAGAAAAAGCGTACAACAAAAAAGCCAGACGGCCGCCGGGAAACGGGAAAATCTTTTGATCTTCATGAAGCCGCTCCTCAAGACCGATTAGGAATAAAGGTATCGGCGATTTTCTTGATGTCCGCCTGTATTTCAAAGAAAGCTTCCACGATTTCGGGATCAAAGTGTTTGCCCTTTTCCTGCGCAATCAATGCTATTGCTTCCTCATGGGTATATGCGGCTTTATATACCCGTTCGCTGACCAGCGCATCATACACGTCGATGATGGCCATCAGCCGGCCCGGTAGTGGAATGTCCTTGCCTGCAAGGTTATTGGGGTAGCCTTTGCCATTGAATTTTTCATGATGTGTCGCCACAATTTCCATGGCCGTGCGGATGAAGGAAAGGCTGCTGCCGTTGCAATCCCTGGCGCTAAGCGCTTCCACGCCGTATGCGACGTGCTTTTTCATGATCTCAAATTCTTCCAGGGTCAGCCTGCCCGGTTTTAAAAGAATGCAGTCCGGTATGCCCACTTTGCCGATGTCATGCAGCGGGGCGGCGTTGAACAGCTCGTCAATATAAGCTTCCGTCAGTATCGCTCTGTATTGCTCTTTGGTGCGCAAATGCTCGCAAAGCTCTTTCATCATCGACTGGGTACGCCTTGTATGGTTGCTGGATTCCACATTGCGAACTTCCAGCAGGCTTACCAACGCATGAATGGCTACATCGCGCGTCTGATTCAGCTCATGCGTTCTCTCCTGTACCGCTTTTTCAAGCAAAAAGTTATGCTGCTCCAGCGCCTTGCGGGCGCCTACCAGGTTGCTGTGCAGTTCAATTCTCTTGCGCAGGGAACGAAAGTTCAGCGGCTTACGTATATAATCTACCGCCCCAAGCTCCAACCCTCTGATTTCATTGTCGATCTCGTCATAGTTTGTCAGAATCAGAGTGGCGATTTTTTTGTATTCAGGATGGTGGCCCATCACCTCCAGCACTTCATACCCGTTCATGCGGGGCATATTCAAGTCCAGTATCATAATACCTATATCCGGGTCCTGCTTAAGGCTTTCCATAGCTTCCACGCCGTCATAGGCAACAAGCAAATCATAATCCTTGAGCATGTTTTTAAGTAACATCACGTCTGCCCTGGAATCATCAACAACCAAAACCTTCATCGTTATAAGCCTGCCTCTCCCGTATCAATCCAGATATTGCCCGCTTAAAATCTTGTTTCCCTTTGTTTCAACCTCTTTCAGGAAATCTTCAATCGTCATGTCGCAGCACATCACCCGGCTTAGGCCGTGTTCGTATATCTCATCCTTCACCGCTTGCCAATCAGGTACGGGAACATCGATGCTGGGGCGTTCAAAGCCTTCGATAAAAGCCATATATTCGGGATGATCCTGAAATGCCGTGCTGTCTGCCATATCGATACGGATGGGCGTGCGGAAAGGATAATACGCATCGTGCTCAGGGCTGTATTCGCCTTTCATGATCTTTTCCTGAGCGGGATTGGATATCAGATAGCGCATGAACCGAAAGGCTTCGTCCGCAGCTTCGCGGCCAAGGCCTGCGGGAAGGGCCAGCATCATGGGCCCCACTTCGGCGCATAAACCTATGTCCGAAAGTTTTATTATCCCCACTTCAAAGGGAGAACCGTTTTTTTGTATGTCAGTCACACCCCATATACCTTGTATTTCAAAAGCCACCTCCTGGTTTCGAAAACGGGCCATCACCTCAAGGCCGGTGTCCTCATGCCATGTTTGTTGTGCATGCTTCCCCAGCACATCCCTATAAAATGCCAGGGCCGCCTTTGCTTTTTCATTATTGACGGCCACCGTTTTGCCATCATCGCTCACAAGCTTGGAGCCAAACCCGTATATGAATTGATTGACCATCCAGGATATATCGTTGCTGCCTAATCCCACCAGCCCGATGCCACAGGCATCCGTCTTTGCTTCTACCTTCTGAAGGGCATCCGCCAGCGCGTCCAGGCTTTTAATGGCGGAAGCATCCACCCCCGCCTTTTCCAAGACGGTTTTATTGTACAAAAGGCACATGGAATGCCCCAGCCACGGTACTCCGTACACCGTATTTCCCACCATGCCAAGCTCCCGGATCTTGGGGTAAAACAAAGCCTGGGCGTCTTTGAATGATGAGGTGAGATCCATCAAATAGCCCTTGCTGCCGAAGTATTTGACATACCTGTATGGAAGAACGAATATGGTCTGTGAATTGTTTTCAAGTAAGCCTTTTAAAACATTAATATCTTCGTCCCCGTTTTCCATAACGATGACGCTGCCCGGATTTTGTTCCTGATTGTATGAATCTACGATTTTCGCAATGGCTTCTCCCCGGCCGGAATATCCCTTCCAGGTAATTCGAAAGTTCAATGATCCCTTGACTGTGTCCATTGCTTCTTTTGTTACATTGGATGCCGGAAATGGATGAAACACAAACAGAACCGCCAATGCGACTGCAAGAAACAACGCAATACCGGTCACAATCCTTTTTGCAACCATCAAAACAATCCCCTGTTCAAAACGGATGCCGGGCGCACAATTTGATTGAAAGAGCGACAGCTTGGAATTATTTACATTATACTGTCAAAAATGACAAAAATCAATAAAAAGCTCGCAATTACGTGATCCTGAAAAGAGGTAAGGGGTAATTCGTCCTCCCCCCTACGAGCAATAATGTGCATGCAGCTAAACCGAAATCCTTGTCCATGCAGCAAAACCGCATCCCTTGTCCGGCACTTGTAAAATGCGCTTGCTGTGTGTATAATGAAGTGTATGCTCTGTGTCACGGACCGTGGGATGTATCGGATGTCCTGCAAAAAGGCGATCGATACATCCCTTGCCCAGTTTGGCAAGTGCTCCATCCACTACAGAACTTGCGTTTTTGCCGATCCTTTTTGTCCCTGGCTGTGTCGCACTCAGCTTGACGTAGCGCGGCGTTGCCTGCGCTTCGGCTCCTTGCCAGGAACAAAAATCCTCGCCGAATTCCACAACTTCCGTAGTTGCCGGAACACTAGGGGGAGCAAGCAGCCCAAGGAGGTGACCTGGCTTTAAGCCAGCGGTATGGCGGACACAGAAAGAATGCTGATTACCGGCGGTACGCCGCTGATGGGGGAAACAAGGGTAAGCGGCGGGAAAAACACATCGGTGGCGGTGATTCCTGCGATCTTGCTCAGCAGCGAACCCTGCACCATCGAGAATCTGCCGGATATCGAGGATGTGAACGCCCTTATCGCCATCCTCCGTTCCTTGGGGGCCAAGGTCACGTATGAGCCCGGCAAGTTTATGACGGTGGACCCCAGGCCCGCAGAGGGTATTCACGTTTCCTACCAGCACACCCAGCGGCTTCGTGCCAGCTACTATCTGCTGGGCGCGCTTCTGGGCCGCTGCCACAAGGCGGAGGTGGCCTATCCCGGCGGGTGCGATCTGGGCAGCCGGCCCATCGACCAGCATTTGAAGGGGTTATCCGCTCTGGGTGCTGAAATTGAGGAACGGGGCGGCATGGTATACGCCCAGTGCCAGAAACTGACCGGCGCGGACGTGTTCTTTGATCTTGTTACGGTAGGCGCGACCATCAACGTCATGCTCGCCGCCGTAAAGGCTTCCGGCACAACACTCATTTACAATGCGGCAAAAGAGCCGCATATAGTAGATTTGGCCAACTTTTTAAACAGCATGGGCGCCAACATCAAGGGCGCCGGTACGGATATCATCCGCGTACGCGGGGTGGAAAGGCTTCACGGCTGCACCTATACCGTAATCCCTGACCAGATCGAAACAGGCACGCTGATGATCGCCGCCGCAGCCACACGGGGTGACGTGGTGATCAGGGGCTGCATCCCAACTCATATGGAGGCCCTTTCCGCAAAGCTGATGGAGATGGGCGTGCGCGTCACCGACAGCGACGACGCCATCAGGGTGCGCACCATCAGCCCACACCGTGCGGTGAATTTTAAAACGCAGGTGTATCCCGGTTTTCCCACAGACCTGCAGCAGCCCATGTCTACGCTGCTCACAACCGCCCACGGAACCAGCATCGTGACGGAAACGATCTATGAGCAGCGTTTCAAGCATTTGGATGAGATAAGGCGCATGGGCGCCCGGGTGCGCGTGGTGGAACGCACGGCGCTGATCGAGGGCGTGCCCCAGCTGTTTGGTGCGCCGGTGGTTGCCACCGACCTTCGGGCCGGCGCAGCGCTTGTAGTGGCGGGGCTTATGGCAAAAGGCGTTACGGAAATTTATGAACCCGGTCATATTGATCGCGGGTATGAGCATATTGAGCAAAAGCTGTGTGCCCTTGGGGCCGATATCCGCCGGGACAAGATATAGCGTTCCGGAGGGCTGTAGGGAGGTGACGGCTTACGACAAGCGCCTTTGAAT
>JAEZJP010000058.1 GCA_023415715.1 Bacillota bacterium | reverse complement strand
CGAAACCGATTCGGCAACATTGCTTTTCCTTGATTCTCTATTTCTTGACCTTTGCAGCGCTTTCGATAACCTTTCGAAAAGAAAAGAGGCTGTCTCCGTGATTTCACTCACTTTGAGACAGCCCCTTCTTAATGTCTCTCTTGCTTTTTTCAATTTAATTCACAGACGTCTGCTCGTAAGGTTTCGCCTGCCCTATCAAATCACTTTTCCGCTTTGCGTTTACCCCATACGCCGCCAGAATGATGACCACCGACCCTATGATTTGATAGATGCCAAAGCTTTCATGTAGAATCAGCACCCCGGCCAGAATGGTAATGACCGTTGTGATGTTGGCGAAAATGGATGCGCTTGCAATATCCAGATGGGTCACGGAATAGTTCAGCATCAGGAAAGCACCTACAGAGGACAGCCCTGCCAAATAGATGATGGAAACCCAGAACTTTGCATCGCTAAGCGGCACAACGATCATTTCCCAAAAGTTCCCTGTGCCTTGGACCAATGCGATGCATGTAAAAACAGCACTTCCAACCGCGAACATAACATAGGTTCTTTCAAAAGGCGAAAACTGCACCGATATCCTTCTGCTCAGTACATTGAACATGGCGCCCACACATACCGCGCAAAGAAGGAGGATAAAACCAAGCCAGCTGAAACTGCCAGCGCTTTGATGAAGCGTGGTCAAAAAAACCCCGCCTACTGAAACAAGAAAACAAGCGGCTTGGAAGACGCGGATTTTCTCCTTCAAAAACACACGGGCAGCTATAAGGCTTGCAATGGGGATCAAGGCCAGAATCGTACCTACGAACGATGTGGCGGAAAGCTTCACGCCATAGTTTTCACATATAAAGTAAATAACAGGTTGGATCAAGCCAAGCAGCAAAACCAGCCCTATCTTTTTGCCCTTCAGATGCAGTTTGCATACCCGAAACAGAAGCAGGCAGTTCAGCAGCAAAAATGCCACTGTAAACCGTACCGCAAGCAGCACAAAAGGCGTTGCGACATTCAGCGCCTGTTTGGAAAACAGAAAACTGAAACCAAAGATGGCATACCCTAAAAATGACAAGAATATGGCTAAACTTTTGCTTTGCTGCACTTTCACTTTACATACCCCACATCAAGATTGGAAAAATGATCTCATATTCGCAAGCCCCATTTGCCAAAGTACTGCATCATGGATTTTACATGCAGAAGGGTGCTCCTCATAGAATGCGCGCTGTCCCTGGACCAGACATGGGTCACTGAAAAGCCGGGGTGATACAGCGTCAATCCCTGCGCTTTCATTTCGCGGGTCAAGTCAGCATCCTCCATGTACAAAAAGTACCGGGAATCAAAACCGCCCACCGCTTTAAAGGCATCGGCGCGTGCCAGCATGAAACAACCCGTGGCAAAGTTAAGCTCCGAAGGTTCTGTGACGACTCTCTCCCTCCAGGTATACCGGCCCCTCCAGGTCGTAAAAGGGCGCCCCAGCCGCTCCAGATAACCGCCCAGAAGGAAATGGACGGATGGCAGCTCCTTGGGCAGAAACTGTTCGCTTCCGTCGGGGTGTTTCACCTTGGGCGTAAGCAGCACCACATCCTGGCAGGAATCCATAAATGCAACCATCCGCTCCAGCACATCCGGATCTACGGTGATATCCGGATTCACGATCAGGTGGTAAGGTGCGTTCATATACAACAGCGCCTTGTTATGCCCCTGGCCAAACCCTATGTTTTGGGGGAGCTTTATAAGGCGAACGGCAGGAAAGTTCGCTTCCATCATAGCGACCGTCCGGTCGGTGGATGCGTTATCCACCACCATGATTTCCATACGGTCCGCAACGGTGCTCTGAAAAAGCGATTCAAGCACGTTTTCAATGTGCTTTTCGCTGTTGTAGGTAACGATACAGGCGGTGATCAGGGGAGTATCCGCCATGCAAAAATCCTCCTTGTGGTGGCCTTAGGGTATGATACCATAGGAACAAGTGATTGTCATCCCAAAATAAAAACGGGGAGTGCCGATAAAAGCACTCCCTGAATTTTAACTGATCCGTATTCAATGGATCATAACACAACTGCCGTCACATGGTACGTTTTTCCGGTTTCAGATGCTGCGGGAAGAATGTTCCCGTTTATATCTTTCCCCTCAGCCGTCAGCCGTACGCTCTTCTTCTCTCCCCCGCTCCTGTTTTCCACATGGATGACATAGGTATTCCCGCGCCAGCGCCGTGTCAAGGTAAGCTCCTTCATTTCTCCAGGCAGGCAGGGGTCGATTTTCAGCCCGTCGTAATCCGGCTTAACGCCAAGGATGGCTTGGGAGACAGAGTAGAAGCACCAGGCTGCCGTGCCGGTAAGCCAGCTGTTCTTCGCCTCGCCGAACCGATTGGCATATGGGCCTGCAATGGTCTGGGCATACACGTACGGCTCGGTGCGGTGTAGTGTTTGATCTTCCGTATACGAAGGACATATCAGCCGGTAGGTTTCAAAGGCCCGGTCACCGTGGCCAAGCACCGTTTCTGCAATGGTGATCCAGGGGTTGTTATGGCAGAAGATACTTCCGTTCTCCTTGTACCCCTGGGGATAGGAACTGATTTCCCCCAATTCCAAATGATATACGGAATAGGGCGGCGTATGCAGCGCGATGCCGTGCCGGTTTAGCAGCTTTTCTCGAACAGAATCCAGCGCCTGCTGTGCCTGGCCTTCCTTTACACCAATTCCGCCCATTACGCAGAAGCCTTGAGGCTCGATGAATATTTGCCCTTCCGGACACGCTGCGCTGCCCACCTTGTTGCCGTAGGCGTCATAGGCGCGAAGGAACCACTTCCCGTCCCAGCCATGTTGGAGGACGGTCTTTTCCATCTTCGCCTTTTCCTGAGCGGCGAAGGCGACCTCTTCCTTAAGTCCGAAACGGTTGCAAAGCGCCGCATAATCATCCGCCACCGCCACGAACATGCCGGCGATGAACACCGATTCCGCTATGCCGCTGTCGTAATTTTGACAAGTCTGAAAGCTTTCCCCAGGCGTTTTGGAAAAACAGTTCAGGTTCAGGCAGTCGTTCCAGTCCGCCCGTCCGATCAGCGGCAGGCCGTGGGGGCCAAGGTGCGTGCTGGTATAGCGGAAGGAGCGGCGCATGTGCTCCATCAAAGTCTGGGCTTTTTGCGCATTGTTGTCAAAGGGCACAGATTCCGCAAGGATGGAAAAATCGCCCGTTTCCTTGATGTAGGCCGCCACGCCGAAGATCAGCCACAGGGGATCGTCGTTAAAGCCGCTGCCAACTTCCAGATTGCCGCGCTTGGTAAGAGGCTGGTACTGGTGATAGGCACTGCCGTCCTCAAACTGGGTGGCCGCAATGTCCAGTATGCGTTCCCTGGCCCGGGCGGGGATCAGGTGGACAAAGCCCAATAGATCCTGGGTCGAATCGCGGAAGCCCATGCCACGGCCTATGCCTGACTCAAAATAGGAGGCGGAGCGGGACATATTGAATGTGACCATGCACTGGTATTGGTTCCATATGTTCACCATGCGGTCCATCTTTTCGTTGCCACTATGCACCTGATAACTGGAAAGAAGCTCCGTCCAATATGCTTTCAATTCCTCCAGAGCTGCTTCAAACTGCGCGTCGTTCTGGAAGGAATTTAGAAGCTTTTTGGCCGGCACCTTGCTGATTACACCGGGAGCCTCAAACTTCTCTTCATCAGGATTTTCGCAAAAGCCAAGAACAAACACAAAGGAAACGGATTCGCCAGGCTTTAATATCCGGCGCAGGCAGTGGGAACCGATAGGCGCCCAACCGCTGGCTACGCTGTTGCGGGGGGCATCCTCCATCACCGCCTGCGGCGCATGAAGGCCGTTGTACAAACCCACAAATGATTCCCGGTCGGTGTCAAAACCATCTACAGATGCGTTTACAGAAAACACAGCGTAATGGTTCCGCCGCTCCCTATATTCCGTTTTATGGTATATTGCGCTGCCATGCACTTCTACTTCGCCGATGTTGTAGTTGCGCTGGAAGTTGGTGGAGTCGTCCATGGCGTTCCAAAGGCAGAATTCCACAAAGCTATAGAGGCTTATGTGCTTATCCTGTCCGGAAGCGTTGGTTAATTTGATCTGCGTCACCTCGGCGGTGCGTCCCCTGGGCACCATTGCCGTCTGCTTTACCTGAAGACCATTTTTTTCAGCAGTAAAAACGCTATAACCCAGGCCGTGCCGGCATTCGTACCGGTCCAAATCTGTTTTCACCGGCATCCAACCGGGATTCCATACCGTTTCCCCATCCTTGATATAGAAATAATGGCCGCCGGCATCTGTGGGCACGTTATTATAACGGTAGCGGGTAAGCCTCAAAAGCCTGGCATCCTTGCAGAAGCTGTAGCCGCCGCCGGTGTTGGACAGCAGGGAAAAGAAATCTTCACTCCCCAGATAGTTGATCCAGGGATAAGGCGTGTCCGGCCGGGTAATTACATATTCCTTCCGGGCATCGTCAAAAAAACCGTACGTCATGCAGCATGGCCTCCGCTTTCAGAATAATTCTAAAACGATTTCGTATTTAGGCATAACTCCACACGCCTACTATATGTATCATACTGCGAAAATGATGGAAAAACAAGAGGGCAGACGGCTAAAAT
>JAEZJP010000002.1 GCA_023415715.1 Bacillota bacterium | reverse complement strand
GTCACCATCCTGAGTCCAAATGCGAAAGTACCCGGGACGCTCCGAAAGCGACCATTCACCGCTGGGGTTGCGCACAAACTGCCATACATTTGTTAGTGCCGGACCGTCAAAATGGTCTATGAAAGATGTTTCTATGTGCTGTGATGTGCCGGGCACGGGAAGGTCAGCGGACTCCAAAGGATTCCCATCACCCATATAGGGCCAGCCATCGTCCGTCCATTCTACGCGTTGCAGCGCCGTTTCCCGGCCCATGACGGTATATTTCCCGCCAATGGGGCGGGCGCAAAGATACAGAGCATACCATGCGCCGCCGGGCGTTTTCACAAACTTGGCATGGCCGCACCGCTGTAAAAGGGCTGCAGGATCCATCTGCTTCAAAATGGGATTATGGGGGCATGGCTCATAGGGACCATAAATGTTTCGGGAACGGGCCACGGAAATTTGGTGGTCAAAGCCTGTTCCGCCCTCAGCCAGAATGGCATAGTACCAGCCATCTTTTTTGATAAGGTGCGGCCCTTCCGGAGCTTTTTTACCTGTGCCTGCCCAAGCCTGTACCGTTTCCCCGTCAAAGGCCGTGCAGTCATCGTTCAAGGGCGTGATGGTAATGCCAGGCGCATTGATCAGGTAATGGCGGCCGTCCTCATCTGCAAAGTGGGATGGATCAATATTGTCCATTTCCAGGCAGACAGGTTTGCTATAAGGGCCTTCAGGCCTCTTTGCATGCATGACAAGCTGGTGGCGAAGCACTGTGTGATTTCTCCCTCCGTCACCGTTCAGCCTAAGGGGCGCAAAAATCCAGAACCGGCCATCCGCGTAGGAGATGTCCGGCGCCCAGATGCCGTGAGAATCCTTGATGTCGGATAAGTCCAGCCAATGCGGATCTGTAATGGCGTGGCCGATGATCTGCCAGTTCACAAGATCGCGGCTTTCGCTGATAACGATGGCAGGGAAGTATTGAAAGGTGGAATTCACCGCGTAATACATGCCATCCACACATATGACCGACGGATCGGGAAAAAAGCCGCGCATGACGGGGTTTTGATAGAACATGCTTCCTCCTGCCAGGTGTATATTTCAAGTACGCTCCTTGATGATATCATCCTCACCTATGATGCCTGTAAGCAGCGGGGAGAAAGGGTCATGGTCGTCTGCGTTGCTTTTCAGCGCCCATGTTTTGTAATTGGCATAGCAGTATTTGCACCCGTTCTTGCAGGTATTGTACATTCCGATATCCACACTGGCATCGCAGCCGCAATGAGGCCGCTGATTTTTGTCTTTGGATACATGGAGCGGATATCCGCGAAGCTTGCCCAGCAGGGCTCCATCGATGCATTTTGCATGGCCGATGCCATATGCACTAAGATCGACCTCCTCGGCGCACGTATCCATAGCTATTCCAAAGCTGCGCGCGGTCTGCGAAAGGGACTCTGCTAATCTTCGCTTGGTGTCATCCTCAATTTCCACAAGCCTGAGGAAATCGAAATTTCTTTCCGTGTTCTGGTACCGGTCCACAAAACTGATGATGCAATTTTGGGTATAATCCTTCAGCCGCTTGGCGATCTCATGAAAATATTCCATATGATAGTCTGTGGTGTATTTTTCGTTTAACAAGATCGGGTCGTAGCGCCATATGACCCTGTCGGGTCCAATTTTATCGGACAACCGCTGAAAGGCGGGGATCACTTCGCTGCCTTTTACGGGAACATTGGGTTCTATATCTTTGCCATAGGAGGTCAGCGTGAACTGAAAATAGTAGGTGTATGCATTCAGTTCGTCCAGCCTGTCCATCATGGGGGCTGGGTTTTTCGTCCAAAGTACAATGCCATCCACTGTTTCAGGGGAAAGGAGTATCTTGGAAACCTGGTGAAAGCGCATGGGGTTGCGCGTCAAAACAAACCCTTCCCTGATCCTTTGGTAGAACCAGTCAGGGTAACAGGCCGGAATATCCGTGCGGCGGCTGGCGCTGATAATCATTGCATCTCTATCCTGTTATTGTGACTTTCCCCGGCTGGTAACCGGTATAACGCGCAAAACTTCCTGATCTGAAACCAAATAGATCTTATCAAACAGGTTGACATTCGTACAGCAATGCCCCGGAATATATAGCACTCTATCATTCACTTTGTAGATATGCCCTGGCAACTGTTGTGCTATGTGCTCTTCACTGAGCCGGGTATTAACTTCAGGATGGTCTTTCAAAACAGGATTTCCCTGATCCACACTGCATGTTTTGAGTCCGGCATCGGTATAAAAGGCATCTCCCTTTACGGATATGACAGTTGCAAGAACATAAAGAGATTGTTCAAAAGGCAAATTCATTTTTCCGTAGCAAGCATCCATAAACAGGTAGCTGCCTGATTGTGCCTCGGTGTAGACTGTTTTTAATTCCCTTCTTAGCGGAAGCGTTCCCGTGCTCAGGCCGCTGATTTCCCTTACAGGTACCCCTTTGGATTTCAGGTACTCTTTCAAAAGTGAAAGCCGGCGCTCTATATTGACCGAATGATGAAGCCGCTTTTCATCATCAACCTCATGAGACAATTGACCTGCATAAGCCTGAATGCCGTTAAAACATAAGTGAGGCTGTTTTTGTATCAAATCAGCCAGTTCATATACTTCCTCAAATGTTTCGACACCGCAGCGGTTCATGCCGATCTCAAACTCAATATATACCGATAACTTGGCATTTTGAAGGCTCGCAGCCTCCTCCAGATCGAGCACGTTTTGTTTTGTATCCACACATACCGTAAGAGTCGTCTTTTTTGCTACCTGCACTGCCCTTGCAATCTTGGAGGGGGCTGTGATCTGGTTGGCAATAAGAATATCCTGTATCCCGGCATCAGCCAGATCTTCAGCTTCGCCGACCTTTGCGCAAGTGATCCCCTTAGCGCCAAAGGACATCTGCAATGCCGCCAGGTAAACGGAGCGATGTGATTTGTAGTGAGGCCGCAGGCTGATCCCTATTTCGTCCGTCAGCTCTTTCATCGCGGCCTGATTTCGCGAAAGTGCGGATTCATAAAGAATCAGGGCGGGCGTTTCGATATCGGAGATTTTCATGGGAACATCCTCCTGTTTTATAAATGAAAAATGTTATCTTAATTCCTTGAGGATATCGATTATCTCGCCTTCAGAATTGTTCTGGATAAAATTCAATATGTTTTCAATTATGCTGTCGGCCATAGCTGCTTCACCTGCAACACAGGCAAAGCCCAGCACAATGCGCTGGTGGAGATCCTGCGCATCCACCTCCGCGATGGAGACGTTAAACTTGTTGCGCACCTTGGCACAGATGCTCCTGACCACCATACGCTTCTCCTTCAGGGAATGCACCCAGGGGGCGTAGATGGTGATTTGTGCAGTGCCGATCAACATGGCGTTTTCACCTCACGTACGATCATGCCATTATGATTGCTCACACTCTGAAATCATCCACATGGAAGCTGTTGCGTTTTGCAACCATCCTGTTCCAGCGCATGATATCATTGTTATGGAGTTCATCCTGTTTGTCCATGATCTTTGCCCATTGCCTTGTGACATAAGCGCCGTCGCCGCCCATGTCATCCCCAAACTCAATGGCAAAAAGCTTTGTCTTTTCAAAGTGCCAACGCCACCAGTCAAGGGAATGGAAATAGTAAAAATCCGGCCACCAACCTTTTTCCATATCTGTGGGTACTTTTCCTTGAAATTCGTCATTGGGTCCCCACAAAGCCAGGCCAAACTGGCCATCAGGCCTCAGCAGATGTGCCAGATAATCCGCCAGATACGTATCCGCCGTTCCGTAGAATTGAAAGGAGTTAACGCATACGATCGCATCGAAAAAATCATTCGCGTAGGGCAGCGCATGGGCATCGGCATGGATCGGTATCACACGATCCTGCATCCCCATTTCACAAATGCGCTTCCAGTTATCAGTTGCGCTGATCCATAGATCCGTCGCATATACGGTGACGCCAAACTCTTTGGCAAGAAAGATCGAGGTGAGCGCTTTCCCGCACCCCAGGTCAAGAACGCGCATGCCTGGTTCAAGCTTCATCACCCTTGACAGTGACTCTGCAAGCCAAAGGCACTGGCAGCCCATTTTGTTTTCGTATATCCATTCGGGATCGTACTTTGCTGCCAAAGGATACTTTTCATCCACCAGCAGCTTCATTTTTTCTTCATGCGTCATGATACTTTACCTATTTATACTTCGATGATGCCCAAAATCTCTTTCATGGAAGAATCAAACTCTTCGTCAGAGGAATTTTTGAAAATCAGCAGATCGTCATTGCAATCCGGATCATCCAGCTCCTTTGGAATATCAAAATTGACGTCTGCAATATATTCGTCCCAGTGTTCAATTTTCCAGCGGTCACGGTCGCTGTTGCGCTGTATCATTCTCTGCCTGCATACCTCTACATCCGTCTGAACCCATATCACAGTAAGGCTTGCGTTTTTTTGCGCGAGCCTTGTTTTCAGGGCGGACATATAATTCGTATCGCGAACTTCTCTTGTAAAGGGTGCATTGATCAGCACAATGTCGTCGTATTCCAACGCCTCCAAGGCAAGGTCGACGATCGCTGCGTATTCGTAGTCCCGTATATTGGCTTCGAAGAAGTCGGAGCTTCTGTTATACTCCTGGTTTGCGACTACAAAGATCTGCTTGGACAAAACAATCAGTGTGTCCTTATCCAGATAAACCACATGCTTAAGGTTCTTAGCAAGCTGCTTGGATACGTAGGTTTTCCCGCAGGCCGGCGGGGATGTAACAAGAATCAGCCTTTTCATATTTGCCTCATTTTGGGGGAGACAGAATTTTCTCGCAGAGGAACTGGCAACTGGCATTATTGTTTGGATTGATAGCAATCCCGCATACAAATAAAGTATAGCATGTTATCTATTGCAAGTAAACCATTATCCTTTTACGCTGCCTGAAGTGAGCCCGGTCACAAAATACCTTTGGAAGGTAATGAACACGATCACTACGGGGATCAGCGTAAGCACCGACATGGCAAACACATACCCCCATTGGGTGAACTGGTGCTGCCCAAAAAAGCCCGCGATGGCAATGGGCAGGGTGCGCAGGCTGTTGTCATTAATGACCGTGTTTGCCCAGGGGTATTCCTCCCATGCGGTGAGGAAATTGAAAATGGATACGGAGGCGATGGCCGGGCTGGCCAGGGGCAGCGCAATTTTTAGAAACACCGTCATCACGCTGGCGCCGTCGATATAGGTTGCCTCGGTGATTTCGCCGGGTATGTTCTCCATGAACCCTTTGATCATGAATGTGGAAAAGGGGATCTCCCAGGCCACGTAAAAGGGGATCAACCCCCACAGCTTATTGACGAGATCAAGCTTCACAGCAAGTTCGAACTGCGGCACGATCATAGTGGTGCCAGGAATGATCATGGTGAGGATGATAAACCCGAACAGCAGCTTCTTTCCCCGGAAATGAAACTTGCCTATCACAAAGGCCATAGCTGCGGATACGAAAGCGGCGACGGCCACTGAGGCAACGGAAACGAAGACACTGTTCAAAAAGTTCACATAAAACTTGCTCTGCGAGATGATGTACCTGTAATTCTCTATCGTCAGCGCTTCCCATTTGGGAAAGAAGCGGGGAGGGTATTCGTACAGAGCGCCGTTTGGGCGCAGGGAGGTGGAAATCATATAGATCATGGGCAGGGTTGATATGACCACGCCCAATATAAGAAGGGTATACCGTAAAAGTGAGGCGCGGAATTTACGGGCGCTGTTCCTTTTCATGTTAAAGCCCTCCCTCCGCGTCTTTCGACTTCATGGCCTTGAATTGGAAGATGGCGAGAATTCCCAGCGAGAACGCCATAATGAAGCTAAGCGCCGCAGTATACCCAAACTTGCCCGTGCTGAACGCCTTGTAATACATCCAGGTCAGAAGCGTATCCGTAAGGTGGGCGGGCTTGCCGCCTGTAATCATGCGTATGGAAGTGAACACGTTGAACCCGCCGATGGTGAGCATGATGAGTGCAAAAAGAATGGTACCCTTAATGGAGGGCAGCGTTACCCTAAAGAACTTGTGGAACGCATTGCAGCCGTCAATATCGGCTGCTTCATATAAATCCATGGGCACCTGCTGCAATGCGGCCAGAAAGACAACCATGTTCCAGCCGACGCCTTTCCATATGCCAAGGATCATGGCGACGGTAAGGCCGGACCAGCGGCTGTCCAGCCACTTTACATTAGCACTTGTTACATGAAGCACCTGGGTGAGAAAGTAATTGAGAAGACCCTCGGTGTTGAATACGTACCTGAATACAAGCGATGCGATAACCCACGAGGTGATGACTGGAAGGTAATTGATGACCCGGAAGGTAACCTTCAGCCGGGAGATGCCATGAATGAGCACAGCGACAAATAGCCCGATAGCCATCTGCCCCGGAACAGTCACCAGGGTATACACAAAGGTATTTACAAAAGTGATCCAAAAGTATTCGTCACCAAGCACTTCTTGGTAATTACTTAAGCCTGTAAAGGTCTGATTCAGCATCGACCCGAAATTCCAATGAAAGAAGCTCATCAAGAAGAGACGGAGGATGGGGTACACCGTAAAAAAGCAGAAGATGCATAGGCCGGGGAGAAGCAGCAATAACATTTGAAACCGGTTGAGCCTGGACTTTGTCTCCACGTCAACACCTCACAAAATGGGCTGCCGTGCCAAATGTATGCTATGTATATAAGAATGTGTATTAAAAGGACTTCGCTCCTGTGGGAGCGACCAAAGGGCTTTCATACCCATCTGGCTCAATCGTCGCGATGGTTCGCTCCGCTCCCATCGCTCGTTTCGCCAGCCTCCTCCACCCCGCCCTTATCCGCCACAGGCGGGGGCGGGGTTCTGGAGCCCTTTGGAAACCTTCGGACGCCACCTCTATACATGAGCTCCATACTGAACAGCACGGCAGCCACAAATTAGTTGACCTGCCTATGAGGCGGGGCTATAATGGAACGGAATTACTGTTTCAGGAGTGCATCCACCTTGGCTGCCAGCTCATCCATGGCCGCCTGTGCCGTTTTCTCACCATTCATCACGGCGGTAACGGCAATGTTCAGTTCATTGTCGATCTCCGACCAGGAAGCAACAGTGGGGCGTGCCTTGGCGGTTTTGATAGCCGTGAGGAAGGGCGCAAAGGGAGCATTCTTGACGGTGTCGCTTTCCAAGGCTGCCTTATTCACCGGGATTTGCCCGCATTTTGCCATTTCGGTCTGGGCAAATTCCGAGGTCATGAACTGCATGAACTTCCAGGCAGCTTCCTTGTTGGCGGTGTTAAACATGGCAATATCCTCACCGCCAAGTACGGAAGCGGAGCCGCCTTCACCGGTAGGAATGGGCGCCGTGCCGTAAGCAACGTCAGGATACGCACCTTGCAGTTCCGCGGTCTTCCAGGGGCCTTCCAGCATCATGGCGTAGCGGCCCGTGCCGAAACCGTCGGTCATGGGAATGTCTCCGCTGTTGAAGCCGGTCAGCGCGCCGGCCTTGTAAAGATCCGCCAATGTTTCAACCGCCTTTACGGTGGCGGGGCTGTTGATGAAGCCTGTGGCAATGGTCTGATCATCGCTTGTCAGCGCGCCGCCAAAGCTCCAAATGAAGGGGCACAGGTTCCAGCCCGCCAGGGCAGGCTCATTCCAACCCCATACCTGCTGGCCGTTTGCATTGGTGCCGGAGATCTTCTTGACGGCCGCCACAAGCTCATCCATGGTGTCAGGTACAGCAATGCCGGCATCCTCCAGCATCTTCACGTTATAAAACAGGATCTTGGTATTGGTGTTCAGGGCCAAGCCATAGGTGGCTCCAGCAATTTTTGCGGTGCTCATGGCGCTGTCCAAAAGGGTGGAAGCCACATCGGCAAAGTTCGGCATTTCCTGATCCAGGGCTGCCAGGATGCCCATCTTCTGGAATTCGGGCAGCCAGGCGATGTCGCAGCGGGCCACATCCGGCAGGCTTCCGGAGTTGGCGCTGACAAGCACCTTATCATGCAGTTCCGCCCACTCGTGGGAAACGGCGTTGACCTTGATCCCGGGGTTTTCGCTTTCGAATTTGGGAATGAGAACGTTCATCAGCGTCTCGTTCTCGGCAGACTGTGCACTGTAGTGGTGCCAGAAATTGATGGTCACCGGGGTCTCTGACGATTGTCCCAAAGCTGCAGCTGCCGGCAAGCAAAGCACAGCTACCAGGATGACCGTCAGAATTTTTTTCAGGGTACACATGGCTCTTCTCCTCCTGTTAGTTGAATGATCTTAACGGAATGAGACGGAACGGTGAATTGCCGCGTTCCCGACTCGTCCGCAAAGTCCAGGTGTTCGCCCGTGATCAGGTCATTGGCATCTCCACAGGGCAAAGATACCGTTTGGAGAACGCATCCCCGGTTGAAAAAAACGTATACGCTTTCTCTTTTGTAACTCCGCACAAAGCCGAAGAGATGTTTTCCTGAATCGCACACCCAAGTGCGGTAGCTGCCTTTTTGCATTGCGGGGCTTTGCTTTCTAAGTGCAGTCAGCTTTATGTGCCAATCAAGCAGCAATTGGTTTTGTTTATTTGCTTTCCAGATCATGCCGCCACGGCAGCCAGGATCGTTTTCGCCGGCCATGCCCACCTCGTCGCCGTAATAGATAGCCGGGCTGCCAGGAAAGGTCATCTGGAAGGCGATGGCCTGCATCATCTTCTCCACATCACCCCCCGACTCCGTAAGAAACCTTGAGGTATCATGGCTGCCAAGGCAGTTGTACAGACAATAGTTTACATGGTCGGGGTATTTCATCAGCATGTGCTGGACGCGGTGGTCAAGCTCTGTTTCATCGATGCGATCCTTGGCGAAATAATCCACCATTGCGTCACGGAAGAGGTAATTCATGGCGCTGTCCAATTGATCGCCAGCGCCTACAAGCTTTCCGGCATCCCCCCAGGTTTCGCCAAGAAGCAATGCTTCGGGATACGCTTCCTTAAGGCGGGTGCGGATCATTTGTAATGTCGAGAAATCCACCTCATCCGCCACATCCAGCCGCCAGCCGTCAACATCCGCTTCCCTGATCCAGTAGGTCATCACATCCAGCACCATTTCCCGGACCGCAGGGTTTGAGGTGCGCAGCTTGGGCATATAGGGGTAATCGCCAACACATTCATAA
>JAEZJP010000314.1 GCA_023415715.1 Bacillota bacterium | reverse complement strand
GACGGAAAATAGGAAGGTCGGGATAGCTTTGCTTAAGCTTTTGGTAAAGCTCATTTTCATCCTGTGCATTCAAGCGATAAGCAACGGCATCCACATGGTGCTTTTCCAGGCACGCAATGGCTTCCTGGGCATTCGTCGCCGTCCTCGGCGCACGAAAACCCCTGTTTTCCCAATCATTGATTTCGGAAAACATGTTCTGGATGTCGCGCTGGTCGGTTGCCAGCAGCAGTTTATACATCAGCAATCCTCCATAAGCAGATAAATAAACAGGGATACGGAGTCATTATAACGTGAACAGGCGGAAAAAACAATGTTTTTACGCAAAAGTGGCAACTGCCTGTTCTTCTTTTTGCTTTTCCTCCTGCTTGGCGGGCGGCAGAGCGATATTTTCTTCCGCTGCCAACCGGACCAGCAGATCCAGCGCCTGCACAATCTGATCCCTATGATGCTCGCTGATCACGCAAAAGCGCAGCCTGGCTTTGTTCTTGGGAACAGCCGGGAAAACTGCAGGAGGTACAAACACGCCGTGTTCCCTGAGCTTGTTGCTCAAAAGGAACGCGTCCTCGTCCCGGCCGACAAGTATGGGGATAACGGCCGTTTCGGAGGCGAGGCAGGTGTTCAGGTTCCGGGCTCTGGCTTCCTGCATGAAGGCGGCTATATTCTCCCGCATGCGGGCCATGATGGAAGGCTCGCTGCGCAAAAGCCGGATGGAAGCCAGTGTGGCGGCAGCCAAAGGCGGAGAGATGCCCACGGAGAATACAAAGCCCGGCAAATTGTAGCGCAGGTAGTTGATCAAAGCAGTTGATCCGGCAAGGTATCCGCCGCAGGTGCCCAGGCCCTTCGATAGCGTGCCCATCTTGATGTCGATATCGGTGCTGTTTAGGCCGAAGTATTCATCCACACCGCCGCCGGTTTTGCCTATGACACAGGCGCTATGGGCTTCATCCACCATCAGGAAACAGCCATACTTCTTTTTGAGGGCTACAAATGCAGGCACATCCGCGATGTCGCCGTCCATGGAGTACGCGCCTTCGATAATGATGAGTACCTTTTCAAACTTGCTGCGCTGCATGCGCAGAATGGCTTCCAGCGCCGCGGCATCGTTATGCGGGAATGGCTTGCAGAGTGCACGGCTCAAGCGGCAGCCCTGCTCGATGCTGTTATGTGCCAGGGAATCGTATACGATCATGTCCTTGGGCCCGCAGAAGTTGCCCACAATGGTCACATTGGTGGAATGGCCGCCTACAAGCACCAGCGCATCCTCGGCATGCTTCCAGTTGGCAATTTCCCGCTCCAGTTCCTGATACAGGCTCTTTTCCCCCGCCAGCAGGCGGCTGCCGCTGGCGCTGGTGCCATACTTGTCGATGGCAGCCTTGGCGGCCTGCATGACCTCCGGCCGGCCTGACATACCCACATAGTTATAGGAACCAAAGTTCAGCACCTGCTTCCCATCCATGATGGACACATCTCTTAAGGCCGATTCATGGCAGACAAAGTACGGGTTGGCGGAACCGTGGGCAAGCAGTGCCTTTTGCCGCTCATCAAACGCCTTGTATTCCGGTGTATCGCAGAAATTCGAGATAGGCACAACATGCTCCAGCGAAACGACCGGCTCCTGGAAACCGTGCTGCTTTTCATACAGAAGTCGGCTTAGCCCGTTGACCGTTGTGCAGCGGCCAAACTCCTCCGGTTGTATCATCACGCCGAAGGCTTCCTCCACCTTGATGGAGGTACTTAAAACCTGCAAGCTGTCCCCGCCCAGATCGTCCAGGAAATGGGCATCGTCCTTGATCTGCTTTTCCGGTATTTCCAGCACGTCGGCATAGATCTTGCGAACCGTATCCTGGATGCGGCGCATCTCCAGATCCACAAGCTCTACTTTTGTACCTGTTTTCCAGGCAGCGGAACTGGACAGGGATGCGGCGCGGATATCGAGCTCCTGGAATTTCTCGCTGTTTTCCAAAATCATGCGGCGAAGTTCCACACGCTTGACCTTGATAGAATTGACAAGCGGCAGCTTTTCACGGGCAACAAGCACCCTGGCCACCTGCTTCAAAACCGGCAGCTTTGCGTTGGTATGGGCGATACGGGTGGTTAGGCCCTTGACGAATACCTCGTCTTCCGCCTTGTCTCCCAGGTAAATCACAAGGGTGATCTCCTGGTACAGGGGATTTTTCCGATCTTTAGGTACACCAAGTACGCACAGCTGTTCGATACCTTCCAGCAGCGCGTAGGCATCCTCCACCTCATCGGGGTAGACGTTTTCTCCAGACTCGTTGATGATAACGTCCTTGACGCGGCCTTCCACATACATGCGGCTGCCCTTTTCCAGGCGTACAACGTCACCAGTATGGAACCAGCCTTCCTTATCCAGCGCGGGCGGCTGTATCCTGCCGTCCACCAACTGGCCCATATGCATAGAATGACCCTTGATGAGCATTTCACCCTGGTTTTCCTGTTTCCCATCAGGGATCACGCTGTAAATGATATTGGAAAGCGGCCGCCCTACAGAACCGGAAATGCGGGTGCGCAGCTTTTTGCTTACCTCCACGGAAGTGATGGCCGTTTCCGTCATACCGAATCCCGATACCGTATAGTAGCCCAGCGCGCTCAAAGTGCGCATATGCTCCTTGGGCGTATGGCTGCCGCCAAGGATGATGCACTCCACATCGCCGCCCAGCATTTTGCTGAGCACCGAGCGGAACAGCGCTTTGCGGGCAAATTTTTGACCGAAGCGCGGCGCCACATGCTGCAAGCCAAGGCTGGTACCCTTGAGCATGCGGTAAACAATGCGCTTGCCCCGCTTTTCCTTGGCAACTTTCTTTTCCAGCGCCACGGCCAGATTATTTGCCAACAGCGGCACGGCAAGCAGCAGCTGGATACGGAACCTGGTGGCCGTTTCCACAACGGTCTGTGGGGAGCGGTCCTTCAGGAACACATTGGCGTATCCAAGGAAGCTGACCCACATCAGGCAAACCATGAAGCCAAACACATGATGGAACGGCAAAAACGCCAGGGAACGGCGGTTTCCGTCACCCACTACCTGGCGGTTGGCTTTGTATAGCAGCTCACTGGAGAGCACCTGTTGGGAAACAGCATGGCCATCGTATACGAAGATCCGGCTGGTGGCGGTAGTTCCGCTGGTGCAAAGCGCCACCTTATCTGCAAACATGGGTTTGAAATCCCGCGGCGCATGAGACGCGGCTTTCAGCTCTTCCAGAAGCACAAGCTGCACGCATTTGGGCAGATTGCGGGATGTTTTGGAGACCAGCAATACAGCCCCCGCCTGCGAAAGCATGTGATTCATCTTTTCCTCGGAGAGGGTAAAATCCAAAAGAACGGCATTGTAGCCGGCCAGAATCAAACCCCAGAAGGCGGAAAACCATTCAGGGCATGTATCCATAGCGATGGCGGCAAACTTTTCCTTTTGGCCTCCGCCATACCGCTTCATCAAAAAGGCAGCATAATCTTTCGCCTGCTGCTCATACTGGGCAAAGGTAATCGATACCTCTTTGCCATCCTCAAGATACAGCGCCGCTGGAACATTACCATAGGAGCAGGTCAGACGGAACAAATTGGAAAGGGTCATGTCCTTGCGGAGAGCATCACTGTTCTCCAATATGAGACTCCTTTTTTTCTTCATGCACCGTAACTCCTTTTCCAAGATAGTATTGCGTAAGAATGAATTGCATAATCCTGGCAGGGATGAATGAATGAAGA
>JAEZJP010000311.1 GCA_023415715.1 Bacillota bacterium | reverse complement strand
GATGAGTATTATACCCACGAATATGAGCGCTACTGGATGTTCTACATGCTTTTTGGGCGGATGGCATACAACCCCGGCCTTCCTAAAGATGTTTGGATGCGGGAATTGCAAAAGCGCGTAGGGGATCACGCGAAAAATGTCATGGAGGCCTACAAGCTGTCCAGCCGTGTCATCACCTTCCTGGTACAGTACTCCCTCAGCGACCCCAACATGTACATCTGGCCGGAGATCGATCTGGGAGGCCTGCTGGAGTTTTACATCGAGACGCCCACCAGCGACAAATGCACACTGAGCACCGTGCCGGAGTACATAGACAACCTGATCAAAAACATACCCTGCGGAAAGTTTACGCCCCATCAGTCGGCGGAGCTTTTCAAAGCCTTCAGCGACGGCATCCTGGCGGCGCTCGAACAGCCGGGCATTGCAGAGGCTGGCGAGAGCAACAGGGAGCTTGCAGCCAGCCTGGTGGATTTTCACGTCATGGCGCATCTTTCCCGCTACCATTCACTGAAGATCGAGGCGGCGCTGCGCGTTCAGGCCTATTTCAGGACAGGCGACGGCAGCGGCCTGCGGGAAGCGGAACATCTCCTCAGGGACGCCACCATGCAGTGGGAGGCCATCATTTCCCTGACTGAAGACAGGTACTACGACCGCATGGTAACCGGGCCCAGCGACGCGGGCTGCTGGAAGGCAAAACGCCGCCTCGCCTACGAGGATGAGCTTCGTCTGAAGGAGATCATCGCGCTGCACGAGCGCTTCGGCCTGTTCGAAAAGGGGTTCGACTTTGGCCGGCACATCACCATGCAGGGCTTTGAAAACAGGCCGTTTGATCTGTTCAAGACGTTCTCGGTGGAGAAGCGCTTTACGGGCGTTACCCCGGATACAAGGTTCACGGCGATATCGGGCTTTGGCATCATGACGGGTGAATGGGGCGGCATTGCCATGGCCCGCCCGCGCCTGACCGACAGGACCGCGGACTGGAAATACCGGCGGGATGCGCTGTATAACGTCCATATGGAAAACATGCGCGGCTACCGCAGCCCGCTGACGGAGGACTATTTAAGCGGCGAGGGCGAAGCGGAATTTGCTTGCAGCCTGGAGAACGGCCGGTATAGCGTAACGCTCCTCTTTGCGGATGAAAGCGTGAAAGCAAAAGCCCACGGGCCGTTCAGCGCATGCGTCAACGGCGTTTGCGCCGTACAGAGCGAAGCGGTCCTGCCGCTTGAAAAAATCGAGCGGACAGTTGTAGCCAATGTAACGGATGGCAAATTGACGCTGGCGCTCAGCGGCCGGTGGTTCATAAGTGCGATGTTCATCCGCCGCATGACGCCTGCCATTGCACATATGCCTCCCAGAGCGCTGGCTGCTGGTGAATGGCTCTATGCCACCGCTACGGTGCCGCAAGGCGAAATCAGCGAAGTCAGCGTTCTCTTACAAGGCGCCAGCATCCCCATGACGCCCCTTGGAAATAGCCACTACAGGGCGGATGTGTCGCACTTTCTGAATGGGACAACGCCCATAGAATACCGCATCCGCGCCTGCCAGGGCGGGCTTTGCGGGGAAACAGACGCCTTCACGCTTGTGGCAAAACAAACAAATGTGTTTAAGGCATGCCATGACGCACCCGGGCGGATTAAGGCCGGGCAGGAGCTTGCCCTTTCCCTGACCGTTTCGCCCGAGCCCGCGGCCGTCCTTTTGCACTACAGCCGGGCAAACCAGTATGACGGTCTGGAAACGGTGGACATGGGACGGCAGGGAGACAGCTTTGCCGCGTCGGTCCCGGGAGAGTACATCCTGCCCACCCGCGATCTTCTGTATTATTTCGAGATCCTTAACAATGACGGCTTCGGCGTAATCTATCCCGACTTTCGTGTGGAAACACCGTACTATGTGGCCGAGGTGGAAGCCTGACCGGCACGGAAAACCCATATTTCACCCAGCAGGGAGGCAATGGCATTGAAATTATCCGTTGTTATCGCAGACAAGGATGCGCCCAAAAGCGCGTTCGTGGTCTGGCGCGATTTTGAAGCTTCCATCGAAAAAGCGGCCCGTATGGGATTCAAGGGCGTGGAGCTGGCTCTTGGCGAGGCCGCGGATATCGACCCCCGCCAGCTGGACGCCTGGCTCGAAAAATGGGGATTGCAGGTAAGCTGCATCAGCACAGGGCTTACATTTGCGCGCCTGGGCCTGTATATGACCCACTCCGATGAAGAAAAGCGCCGGGAGATCATCAAGCTGTTCAAGGACCTGACGCTGCTGGCTAAAAACCATGGTGGAATGATCAATGTTGGCAGGTCCAGGGGTTTTGTGGCTCCGGATCAGACACGTGAAGAGTCGGAGGGGCTGTTCCTTTCCTGCATGGAGGAAATCCTTCCCTTCGCCAAGGCCCATGGCGTCACCATCCTCATAGAGCCCATCAACCGGTACGAGAGCAATTTCATCAATAGTCTGGATGAGGCCACCACCCTATTGAAGCAGCTGCCTTGCGGCAACGTGGGCATTATGGCGGACCTGTTCCACATGAACATTGAGGATGACAATATTGCCGGTTCCCTTGTAAGGAACCGGCAGTATGTAAAGTACATCCATATTGCGGATTCCAACCGCCGCGCCCCCGGCATGGGGCATATGGATTTCAAAGCAGCACTGACTGCGTTGAGGCAAATGGGGTATGAGGGGTGGTTGAGTGCCGAGGTGCTGCCGGGGGATGACCCGGACAAAACGGCGCAGGCCGTGGTCAACTACATGCGGCCGGTGATGGAGGAACTGGACATATGGCATTAAGCAAAGCGGCGGATGAGTTGCGGCTGAAGGTACTGAGAATGGGGCATGAGGCCGGAAGCGGGCACATGGGTGGAAGCCTGTCCTGTGTGGAGATCCTCCATACCCTGTACGGAAGAATCATGAACGTTGACCCCCAAAAGCCGGATTGGCCGCAGCGAGACAGGTTTGTATTATCCAAGGGCCATGCCGCGCCCATTTTATATGCGGTACTGTCCGCCCGGGGATTTTTCCCGGAGGAGCTGTTATGGACGCTGCGGGATTTGGGCAGCCCGCTTCAGGGTCACCCCTGCATGTTCAAGCTTTCCGGCATCGATATGTCCACAGGGTCGTTGGGTCTGGGCCTGTCCTGTGCGCTGGGCATGGCGCTGACCATCCGGATGGACAAAAGCAGTGCTCACGTATACGCACTGCTGGGGGACGGGGAATTGCAGGAGGGACAGAACTGGGAGGCCTTCATGGCGCTCTGTTCATTCGGCGTAGCGAATCTTACGCCCATCATAGATTTGAACGGCGTGCAGCTGGATGGCCGCACGGAGGAAATCCAGCCGCACCAGTCGCGCATGTCAGATAAGCTGGAAGGATTTGGCCTTCGCGTTTTTCAGGCGGACGGGCATGACGAGGAGCAGCTTTTCCGCGCGATCATGGAAGCCGCACGCTGCGGTGTCCCCCATGCGGTGATAGCCCATACCGTCAAGGGAAAGGGCGTGTCCTATATGGAGGGGCAGGCCGCGTGGCATGGAAAGCCCATGTCTGACGCGGACTATAAGGCCGCAAAGGCGCAAATCGAAGGAAGGCTTTTATCATGAGCAAGACGATGCGGCAGGTATTCGGGGAGGCGCTGAATCTTTTCGCGGATGAATTTCCGGACATGGTGGTGTTGGACGCGGACGTATCCTCCAGCACACAAACAAGGCTTTTTCAGCAAAAATACCCGGAACGCTTTTTCAATTTCGGTATAGCGGAGGCGAACATGGCGGCGGCTGCGGCAGGCATGGCGGCCTGCGGCAAGATTCCCGTGATCTCCACGTTTGCGTTTTTAATGGCAGTGCGGGCCATGGACCCCATCCATTCCATGATCGCCTACAACCGGCTGAATGTGAAAATCGCCGGAGGATACGCGGGGCTGTCAGATTTCGCCGATGGGGCAAGCCATCAGGGCATATGCGATATCGCGATGATGCGGGCGGTGCCCGCCATCACGATCTTCGCACCATCCGATGAAGAAAGCACGGTACAAGCTGTGCATGATATGCTTGCTTGCAAAGGCCCCGTATATTTGAGGCTTTCCAGGGATGCAGTGGAAAGCCTGCACGGGGCCAGGTCAGGGGATATGGTAAAAAAGGTGAATGAGCTCCATAGCGGGCAGGACGCAGCCCTGATCTGTACAGGCACCATGCTGGATGCCGCGCTTTCGGCCCGGGAGCGCCTTTTGAAAAAGGGCATTGACGTGGCTATCCTGGAGGCCATCTGCATCAAGCCCCTGGATCAGGAAGCCATACATCGCGCCGCCAGGCGGTATGGGCGCCTTGTTACCCTGGAGGAACACACAGTCTTAGGTGGCCTGGGAGATGCAGTGTGCGCGGCCGTATGCCAGGACCGGCCGGTGCCTGTCAAAAAGATAGGTTTGCATGACTGCTTCGGCGAAAGCGCCCGCAGCTATACACATCTCCTTTCGGCGCACGGGCTGGACGGCGAAGGTGTGGCCAGCCAGGTAGAAAGCTTTGTCCGGAAAGGGATATAGTTCCCGGCCGTACAATGATGAGGAAGGATTTAAACCATGATCAAAGTTACGCTATTATCTTTTTCGGATGGCAGGGCAAGGGTGCATGATTCCCTGAACGATTATATTATTGGTTGCCGTGACGCGATCTCCCATGCGCTGACTGATACCGGCGAAGTGACAGTCGTTTGCCCCGAGCAAACCATCTCCTCCAACGCGCTGGCGGAGGAAGCGGCCGGCTGGGCGCTTGGGCAAAAGCCGGATGCCTGCATTTTGAACGTGCCAGTATTCGCCTTTCCCAATTTTGCCGGGATCGTGGCACGGGTGCTTGCGGATGTGCCAAAGCTGGCAATCGCGCCCGTCAACGGCTTGTATCCCGGCCTTGGCGGCCTGCAGGCCGCAGCGGGCTTCATCCGGCAGACAGGCGGGCATTGCGAAAAGGTTTGGGGCAATATGGATGATCCCACGGTGCTTGAAAAAGTGATGGTATTTTTGCGCGGTGCGCATGCCGCCTCCGGGCTGAAGGGTCAGGTTTTCGGCCTGTTCGGCGGGCGGAGCATCGGCATCGGTACAGGTGCCTCCTCCCCGGATGTATGGCTCAACCGTTTCGGAGTGGATATCGACCACGTGGATCAGTTGGAAATCATTCGCCGTTCCAGGCTCGTGCCCGAAGAGAAAACGCATGAGGCGTTTGAGTGGCTTGTGGAGAATATAGGCGCCATCGAGTATGACGGCGACAAGCTGACCCCCGCGACGCTTTCGGAACAGATCAACTGCTACATCGCCCTCAAGGAAATCATTGCTGAAAAGAATTATGCGTTTGTGGGTGTGAAATGCCATTATGAGATGAGCGAGTACTTCGTTACCATGTGCCTGGCAGCGGCGCTTAGCAACGATCCGTACGATTGGGACGGAAAAAAGGAGCCTGTTGCCCTGGCATGTGAGGCGGATGAGGACGCGGGGCTCACGATGCAGGTGCTGAAGCTGATATCGGGGAAGCCTGTGCTGTTTATGGATTTCCGGCACTATTTCCCGGAAGACGGCTTGTTTGCCTTTTGCAACTGCGGAGCTTGTGCCACATGGTATGCATCCCGTTGTGAAAAGCCTTACGAAAATCTCAAAAAGGTCAGGCTTTGTCCCATCATCGCCAAGTATGGCGGCGGCGGCTGCCATGTGCAGTTCATTGCGGCGGAAGGCGTGATGACCTTCGCGCGGCTGATCCATCATATGAACCACTATGTGCTGCAGGCGTTTGAAGGAGAGTTCAGGTCTTTGCCCGTGGAACGGCTTAAGGAGACCTGTACAGCCTGGCCCCATGGCTACACCAAGGTGCAGGGTGATCCGATGGCGCTGCTGGAACGTTTTGAGAGTAACCATATCCACGCCGTTTCCGGAAGGTATCTAAAGGAATTGGAGGCGTTTTGCCGTTTGAAGGACATCGAATTTCAATTGTTATAAACAGCGTGCTTCCAATACACCTATTCTTGAGAGACTGCTCTTGACTTCCAGAACCATACATATTATGATAATCCAAGAAAACAGTCGAAATATGTACTTACGGATAAATGGAAGGAAGGAATGCCTATGAAGAATAAGGGTTTGATCCTGATTGCGGCCGGGATTTTCGTAATCCTTGCCGGTATAGCAGTCTATGGGTATGTGGGTGTCGGAGAAGCAGGCTTTGCTACCGTCGCGGAGTTTGACATGCAGTATGACACCCTGTCGCAAATGGGCCAGACAAGCCTGCTGGCTGGCAACAGTGCATTTTTCAACTTCTTTATCCGTTACCGGCTGGTATTTGCAATCGCTGCGGCCGTAGCCCTTGTCGGCGGCGCAGTCGTATGCCTTTTGCCCGGCAAGAAAAAGAAGAGCGTCTGAAATACCTGAATATCGTTTGCCCTCTTTCCATGGCTAGACTCGGAAAGGGGGCTTGTTTTGTGTGCGAATAAGCCGGCGTCATTGCACCTGTAATAGGCACATGGTATAATCAGGAAAAGGGGGGGCTGTACATGCAAAACGATATTTCTACTCTGCCCCGCCGGGCCGTGGAATCATTAAGAGGCCAGTTTGCCTCGACACTTAAGATGCTGAAAACCTTTGTGGAAGTATGTCCCCTAAAAGTATGGGAAAGCTGCTACTTCGGCTTTTCCTACCCGGTTTGGTACCAGGTGTTTCACGCATCATTCTTCATCGATTTCTGGTTCCGCGACGCCTACGACGGCAGCGAGTACCGCAGCATGATACTTGATGAGCGCATTCCCCCGGAATTCGAGCATGAGGTTGATCCCTCCCTTATGGTCTCCAGGGAGGATATACTGGTATTTCTTAATAAACTTCAAATAAAAACAGAACGTTTTTTCGACAACCTTCACGACGGCATGCTGGGAGAACTGATTGTGAAGGGCAATGAGAATTACACCTATGCCGATGTGGTGCTCGGCCAGATACGCCACGTGATGTATAACATCGGGTATCTGAACGGCATACTGCGCAGCCTGGACCTGCCCGAATCAGACTGGTACTCTTACAACGAAAAGGAGGAGTAAGGTGACTAATTCTAAAGCTTGGGATTGGGAAAAGGTGAAAAATCCCGTATGGCGCATTCCCAGCGAAGAGAGTTACTACCTGGCTGAAAGATGGAAGGACCTTGGGTACAAATCAATACTGGACTTGGGCTGCGGTCTGGGCCGTCATACCATATTTTTCGCAAAGCACTGCTTCCAAATATCCGCCATGGACCTTTCACCCGAAGGAGTGCAAAGCACGTCAAAATGGGCGCTTGAAGAGGGACTGAATGTAGATGTCCGCAAGGGGGATATGCTTTCCCTGCCCTACGATGATGCATCATTTGATTGCCTGTTTGCCTACCATGTAATATCCCACACCGATACCACCGGCGCAAAGAAGATTATCGGCGAGATCCGGCGGGTGGTGAAGCCCGGCGGCGAAATCTATGTGACACTGTGCTCAAAGGAAACCTGGTCGTATAAGGATGCCGGATTCCCCATCATAGATGAAAACACCGTACGCAAAACGGATGGGGCGGAGTCGGATGTGCCTCACTTTTTTGTGGACCTGGACGGACTATTGGCGTTGTTTGCAGGGTTTGCAATCATTGGTGTGCGCCATGTGGATGACTGCTATTTTGACGGGCAGAAAAGAAACAGCAAGCACTATTTTTTATTGGCCAGGCGTATGTAAAATGAAAATGGAGGAGAAATATGTACCGCTGCCCTTGGTGCGAATCTGATCCGCTTCTTCAAAAATATCATGACGAGGAATGGGGCGCCCGGCCCTGTACGGAAGAGAAGCATTTTGAATTTCTGATGCTGGAATGCGCTCAGGCAGGGCTTTCGTGGATGACGGTATTACGACGGCGGGAAGCGTACCGGGAAGCCTTCGCGCAGTTTGACGCAAACACCGTGGCCGGCTGGGGAGAAAATCAGGTGGAAACGCTGATGCAAAATCCCGGCATCATCAGAAACAAACAGAAGATCAGCGCCGCCATCAAAAACGCCCGGGCATTTTTGCAGGTACAAAAGGAGTTCGGAAGCTTCGATGATTATCTCCTTTCCTTTTTTGGCGGAAGACCGCTTATTAACAATGTGGAGGACGATTTAAGCGTTCCTGCGGTGACAGCCATATCTATGGACATCAGCCTGGATATGAAATCAAGGGGCATTGCCTTTATGGGACCTACGGTTGTCTATTCCCACCTCCAGGCCGCCGGCATCGCAGACGACCACGTAAACGGCTGCTTCCGCAAAGCACCCTTTGTCCCATCACCTCCGGTGGCGGGAATCAAGCTAAAGACACTTTCCAGGGTGGGCAAAGCGCTGAAAGCAGAAAATGTACTCTTTGGCGTAGGCGGTTCCGCCTTGCTTTACCGAAACGGTCTTGCAGAAGACTTTAACGACATCGACCTTGTGGTAGCGCAAGAGGATGCCGATAAGGCGGATGATGTTCTTTTAAGCCTTGGAAAAAGTGGAGGAGAAAGATCCTCCGGCGTGTTTGAAACCGATGTCTTCCGCTCCTATGAAGTGGACGGTGTCGGAGTCGATATGATGGCCGGGCTTGCAATACGCCATGACGAGGGTGTATACCGCTATGCTTTCCGGGAGGATTCCGTATGCGATACCTGGCCCGTGTACGGCACAATGCTTCCATTCTGTGCTTTGGAGGACTGGTGCGTGCTGTATCACCTGATGCCTGGCAAGGAAAAAAAGGCGGAGCGTATCAAAGCGCATTTTGAGGCTCATGGTGTCGCCCATCCCGATATGCTCGCGCGGATGCTTGCAAACGGTGCGCCCGAAAATACCATCCGTTGGCTTAAAAAGAATAGTTGAGGGATATAGGCCTGGAGGTTACAGAATGATCGCTCCGCTTACAAAAAAGCCCCTGCCAATCTTCCTTCGGGCGCTGCTTATCTTGTTGGCCGCGCTTTTGCTGTTTGCTGTGCAAATCGTCTTTTCCCAGTTGGGAGTGCGGATTGCCGATCTGTTTTCCTTTAGACGTATAAACCCCAGCAAT
This sequence comes from Bacillota bacterium, assembly GCA_023415715.1. Taxonomy (GTDB): domain Bacteria; phylum Bacillota; class Clostridia; order Christensenellales; family Aristaeellaceae; genus JAEWAH01. Next base: position 1,561 of record JAEZJP010000311.1, on the reverse strand, counting down.
GCGTTTGCCTGGATATCCGTCCACCATATCGTGCAGGGTGCAGCCATTCTTATCGTGATGGCGTTGATCTCCTTTTTGTTCAGGACTGATTTCCATTTGGGGCTGGGAGACAAGCGCTTGGGGATGCGCATTGTATTGTTATTTACGGCCATCATAGCGGTCTATCAATTTGCCTTATGGTTCCTATTGGATGCGCTGTCCCTGTTCAAGCCTTTTGCCTATCCCGTAAACACACAGAATGTGCTGGGCGCAATGTCGTTCCAGCTTTTCCTTTCCGGAACCAGCGAGGAACTGCTGTTTCGTGCTTTCCCTATTACGCTGCTGTCAATGCTGACATCAAAAACGTTTCGTCTGTTCAAGACCCAAGTGAGCGTGCCTCTTTCTGTTGTCATCGCCGCGGTGACGTTTACACTGGCGCATATCAATTGGACGGTGAACCCTTTTAGGCTGCAATACGATGTTCTGCAGCTTCTGTACGCGCTGGCTATGGGAATCATACAGGGCTGGGCCTATGTGAAAACAAGAAGCGTCGTTTATCCCATGATGATGCACGGCATCAGCAATGTGATTGTAAGCGTGATTTCCATCGTGATGCCGATTCTGTTCTGAAGAAAGGAAGTGTTCCTATGCACCGCTGCGGTTGGGCCGGCACGGACGAACTGTACGTAAAATACCATGACGAGGAATGGGGCAAGCCTGTACACGACGACAGAACGCTGTTCGAGTTTCTGATTCTGGAAGGCGCCCAGGCGGGGTTAAGCTGGATCACCATTTTGCGCAAGCGGGAAAATTACCGCAAGGCGTATGAAAACTTTGACGTGGAAAAGGTTGCATCTTTTGGCGACAGCAAAGTAATCGAACTGCTGGAGGACCCAGGCATTGTGCGCAACCGGCTGAAAATTGCCGCCTCCATCAAAAACGCAAAACTGTTTCTGCTAATTCAAAAAGAGTTTGGTAGTTTTGACCGCTATCTTTGGTCTTATGTGGACTTTAAACCCGTGGTTGGTAATTGGACAGAATTTACACAGGCGCCATGCCGCACGGAGCTTTCCGACCGTATAAGCAAAGATCTTCAAAAGCGCGGCTTCTCCTTCGTAGGTTCCACCATCATCTACTCCTACCTTCAGGCCGTGGGCGTGGTAGATGACCATGAGAACGCCTGCATTAGTAAGACGAAAAGCGAGTAGTGCAGCACTGAAAACAGCTAAATAAACCGTGTGTCAATACTCCTTCAGTCGCCTGCGGGCGACAGCTCCCTCAAGAGGGAGCCTTTTGGAAAGCCTCCCTCTTGAGGGAGGTGCCGTCCGCAGACGGCGGAAGGAGTAAAAGCATCGCAAGGAAAGTCAAGAAAAGCTCCTCTCCTTTCATGTAGAATACGTAAGGAGGTTGAAAGCGCATGGATCAATGGCAGCAGGTGAACGCGGTCCAGCGGATGCAGGATTATATCCAGTCGCATCTTTTAGAATCCGTCACGCTGCTGGAACTTGCGCGACAGGCAGGCTATTCCCCCTTCCACAGTGCCCGTATGTTTAAGGAGCTCACCGGCCGGAGCCCCTTTGAG
>JAEZJP010000289.1 GCA_023415715.1 Bacillota bacterium | reverse complement strand
ATAGAGGAGCTTTTGAAGCTTCACGGTTGATGCGGCCCGAAAAAGCATAAAAGCCATCCGCCGGCATAAAGCCACATACATATAGAGGAAGGATCAAAGGGAGGGTGAAGTATGCCTGCTTTTACATACAAGTGCCCCGCTTGCGGCAATGCGCTGAAGTTTGAGCCGAACAGCGGGAAGTTCGCCTGCGAATTTTGCGGGACCACGTTTGACAAAGACTATCTTGAAAAGCTGGACGGCAAGGCATACAGGCAGGAGGAGGCGGCCGGCTTAAATAAGGAGCAGGCAAAGGAGCAATACCTCTATTCCTGCCCAAGCTGCGGAGCTGAACTTACCACAAGTGACACCACGGCAGCCACCATGTGCTATTACTGCCACAATCCCGTAGTGATCGTGGGAAGGCTGGAGGATACCTACAAGCCCGATGCCGTTGTGCCCTTTACATACGGCAGGCAGGGCGCGAAGGACCGCTTTTTCAAGTGGATACGCAAAAAAAGGTATGTGCCCAGGGAGTTTATCTCCGAAGCCAGCGTGCAAAGGCTTTCCGGCGTCTATTACCCCTACTGGCTTGCGGATTATGAATCGTCCGCCAGCTTCACGGGGGAAGGGCAGATCGTGACCCATACCTCCACGGCGAAGTACAACATCACCACCACCAAATTCTACAGCATCTCCAGGGATGCGGACATCTCTTTCCGGAACGTACAGCGCAGCGCTCTGCAAAAAGCCGACCGGAAGCTGTCGGACGGCGTGCATCCCTATGATCTTACGGATATGGTGGACTTTGCGCCCTCCTACCTGTCGGGCTTTATGGCCGAGAAGCGGGATGTGGCCAAGGAGGCCATCAGCGCTTCCGTGGAAGCGGAATTGCAGGGGTATGCCCAGCCGCTGATCACGTCCTCCACGCCATACACCGCCGTGGTAGGTTCCACTACCATGAAGCTGAAGGGAAACAGGTACCGGTACGCGTTGCTGCCCACCTGGGTCATGACCTACCGGGGCGAAAAGGGAGAAATGTATTATTACGCCATGAACGGGCAGACCGGGGAAGTATGCGGCGTGCTGCCGGTGGACAGGAAAAAGCTGCTGTTCCATGGCGGCATATTGGCGGCCCTTGTGTGCGGCGTAATGCTTGCCGTATTCTATTTCTTTGTGTAGGAGGAAGCGGATATGAAGAAAATCATTGCCGTCATTGCCGCATGCTTTTTTCTGCTGCCTCTTTTCGCCCGGGCGGATTCATTGGGCCAGGGCAGCCGGCGGGTGTTCGACAACGCAAAGCTGATGAGCCAAAGTGAAGTCGACAAGCTGGAAGGCACCATCAAACTTTTAAAAAACCAATACAATATGGATTTTGTTGTCCTTACGTCAAACGACGTGCCATCAGGCAAATCGCAGGATTTCGCAGACGGTTTTTATGATGACAACGGCTTTGGCATGGGGGATGACTTCAGCGGCATTTTGCTTCTGGTCGACATGAACAACCGTGAAATCACCGTATCCACTTCCGGGCAGATGATACGCTATATCACCGACGCGCGTTTGGGCACGCTCCTGGATACTGTTGCGCCCTATCTCACCGGAGGGGAGTATGGGCAGGGGGCGTTTCTTGCGCTGGCCCAGCTTTCCGTGTACCTGGGCAACGGCATACCAAACGGCCAGTACAATCAGGATGAGGAAGGGATTATCGACAGGTACGTAAAACCCCGGGCGGTAACGCTTGGGGAGGCTGCCATCGCACTGCTCGTTGGCCTTTTAAGCGGCATTATATTGTTCTTCACCGTGCGCCATACATATGCCATGAAGGGGTCTGCTTACAAATATGATCTGAACAAGAACACCACCGTTACCGTGACCGGGGCTACGGATGTATATTTGCGCACCCAGGTTACAAGGACGCCCAAGGCCTCCTCCTCCGGCGGCGGTGGCATGGGCGGCATGAGAAGCAGCACCCACCGTTCCTCCAGCGGCCGCATTCACGGCGGCGGGTCGAGAAGGTTTTAGTCTAATCATACTTTCTTGGACGTTTTATCCTCACGCGGCCCGCGCCCTCGTTGGATCCATCAACGTATTAATGTTTTGAACAGTATTATGTTCGCATGCGATTTGGTTATAGTCATCTCGGATTATATTGCTGTTGATATGCAGCAGCATGTAACCCCTTACAATGGCGCAGCAAAAAAACATGCTGCATTATGCTTCGGGACGAGTGGTTTACACATAAGTGAATAACAAAAAAGTTCATGACCCATCATGCTTTGGTGAATAGGATGTACTGACATATCAACATAAAGCACATGAATTTGGAATTTATTCTGTTCATATTGACATATAATGTGGATTATCATATACTAGCATCAAGATAACCTATATTGCATTAAACAAGGGGAAGAACTTTTTTAGCGGTCGTGTCCCAGGGAAATGAGGCTGATTCCCATAGACTCAAGGCTTAAGAACCTGCGGGTTACGGTAGCAGTGTGTACGCCTCACAAATAGGGATATACCGGACAAACTGGCCCAGTTTGGGAGCATATCATGCGTTCGGGGGAAGGGCCCTAACCCGGAAGCAGATAGGCTTACGAAATAAGATGACAATCAAATAGGAGGAAGACGCATGAAGAAGCTGGTATCTCTGATTTTGGCCCTTGCGATGATGCTGTCCCTGACGGGGAGCATCACGACAGCGTTCGCGGCTGAAGCGACCACCTTCGAATTCTGGACCTTCAACGCCCTGCACGTGGAATTCTACACGAAGATGGCCGAACTCTGGAACGAAAAGTATCCCGACCGGCCCATCGCCCTGAACCCCACCTCCCTCGGCTATGACGATATGCACAACAAGCTGCTTATCGCCCTGCAGTCCGGCACCGGCGCTCCCGATATCGTGGACATCGAAATCGGCAAGTATGCCAACTACCTGATGGGCGATATCCAGCTGGTTCCCCTGAACAGGGTTGTGGAGCCCGAACTTCCCAACATCGTCAAGTCCCGTGTGGACATCTACTCCAAAGACGGCAACTACTACGGCATCTGCTTCCATGTAGGCGCCTCCGTAACGTATTACAACAAGGACATCATGGCTGCCGCAGGCGTTGATCCCGCCAGCATCGTGACCTGGGATGATTATACCGCTGCCGGCAAGACAGTTTTGGAAAAGACGGGCGTTCCCATGACAACCGTGGAAGCCAATGACCCCTGGTCCTTCTGGCAGATGCTGACCGAACAGGGCAGCGACCTTTTGACCCCCGATGGCAAGCCCAACGTAAACACCCCCGAAATGGCCAAGGGCCTGCAGTTCTACCAGGATATGATCAAGGCCGGCACGGCCATCGTGGCTCCGGGCGGCGGACACCATGCCGAAGAGTACTACGGCTTCATGAACGGCGGCGGAGCGGCTTCCGTGACGATGCCCTTCTGGTACATGGGCCGGTTCACCGATTATATGCCTGACCTCAAGGGCAAGATCCTTGTAATGCCCAACCCCGTGTTCGAAGTCGGCCAGCCCCGTTCCGTGGGCCTTGGCGGCACCGGTACCTCCATCACCAAGCAGTGCAAGAACCAGGATCTGGCGATGGATTTCCTGGCCTTCGCGAAGCTGTCTGAGGAAGGCAACATGAAGATCTGGGAAATCATGGGCTTTGACCCCATCCGCAAAGCCATGTGGACCAGCGAAGAACTCAAAAAGCCCAACAAGTTCATTGACTACTTCGCCAACTTCCCCTTTGATGCTCTGCTTACGGTGCAGGATGAAATTCCCGCCATCGTTGTGAGCGAAAATCTGCCCAAGACCATGGCTGAGGTCCGCACCTCCATCATGTCCCGTGCCTATGAAGGCATGGAGGATATCCCCAAAATGCTGGCTGAGGAACAGACCATTATCGAAAATACCCCGAACTGATCGGCTTGTTTGAACTGAAACTTGAATTGGGCGCAGTGAGCAGGTGAACCCTGTTCACTGCGCCTTACAGGAAGGTGAGCGTACATGAGCGTAAAAACCACGCCCTCATCGAATAGCCGGCCTGTGTACAAAAAGGCCCCTGCTTCGCTTAAGCAGTTTGCGTATAACCAGAAGATTGCCCCCTATGTGTTTGTGGCGCCTTTTGTTATCACGTTTTTGCTTTTCTTTTTGTATCCAATGATTTCTACCGTCATTATGAGCTTTCAAAACATACTGCCCAACCAAGTTACGTTCATCGGCCTTGCAAACTATCAAAACCTGAAGGACCCGATCTTTTTCAAGGCGCTGCGTTTGAACTTGATGTATACGTTCTGGACGCTGCTGATTTTGATTCCCATTCCCATGCTTCTGGCTGTGATGCTGGACAGCAAACGCATGAAAGCCAGGAATTTTTTCCGTTCCACCATGTTTATTCCGGCGCTTACCTCTGTCGTGGTGGCCGGCACCATCTTCCGCCTGGTCTTTGGCGAACTGCCCGGGTCGCTTTTAAACCAAATCATCGGCCTTGTGGGTATGAAGCCCATCAAATGGCTGCGTTTGGCCGATACCTCCATGATAACGCTTTTGACGCTTGCCGTATGGCGCTGGACGGGCGTGAACATCCTGTACTTTTTGGCAGGCCTCAAAAACATCCCCGCGGAGCTGTACGAATCGGCGGAGATTGACGGCGCAAACGCGTGGCACAGGTTCAAAAGCATTATCGTCCCTATGCTCAAGCCTGTAACCATTTACGTACTTACCATCAGCATTTACGGCGGCATGGCCATGTTCACCGAAAGCTACATGCTTTGGTCGGGCAACCGTTCGCCTAACAATATCGGTACCACCATTGTGGGTTATCTGTACCGCAAAGCGTTTGAAGAAAACAACATGGGCTATGGCAGTGCCATCGGTATGGTTCTGCTGGTCATTGTAATGGTGGTCAATATTGTGCAGCTGTACATCAACGGCACGCTCAGAAAGGAGAAGCGGGGATGAAAAAGCGGAAAATATGGGTATCCGTTCTGCTTGTTCTTATATTTGCCGTGATTGCGATTGTGACATTGTTCCCACTGTATGCCATCGTACTGGCTTCACTGAAGCCTACGACCGAAATCTTCCGCAAGGGCCTGAATGTGCGGTTGGATTTTGCTATCATGTCTTTTGACAACTATAAGTATTTGTTTACGGGCAATGAGGGCTATTTTCAATGGTTTGGCAACAGTCTTCTGATCACGTTTATTCAAACGGTATCCACACTGCTTGTCAGCGCATTTGTGGGATATGGATTTGCCACCTATGACTTTAAAGGCAAAAACCTGATCTTTACCTGCGTTCTGCTTGTCATGATGGTTCCGCTGGAAATCATCATCCTGCCTTTGTTCAAGCTGCTGGTCGGTGTCGGCGACCTGACAGGCATTCAGATGATTGATACATACTGGGGCATCATCCTGCCCTTCGTGGCCCAGGCGCTGCCTATCTTCTTCTTCCGCCAATACATGAGCGGCCTGCCCCACGACTTCGTGGACGCCGGCCGAGTGGATGGGTGCACCGAATATGGTATTTTTGCCAGGATCATGCTGCCTCTGTCCGTGCCATCCTTTGCGGCGATGGGCATATTGGTTGGCATGAACAGCTGGAACGGCTTTCTGTGGCCGCTCATCGTGCTGCGCACCCAGAGCAAGCTGACGCTGCCTCTGGGCCTGGCTTCCCTATTGTCGCCCTATGGCAACAACTATGCCGTGCTGATCGCGGGCTCTGTGATGGCCATCATCCCCATCCTGGTTCTTTTTATCAGCTTCCAGCGTTATTTTATTGAAGGTATGACTGCGGGCGGCGTAAAAGGCTGATTCACCGCCTTTAAAGGGAGTGGGCGGATTGGTTATACAGGTCGACAAGGAAAGCGTCCCCTTTTTTGAGGCATTGGCCAGCGAAGTCCGGGTGGAGATTTTGCATCTTCTGGCCAAAGAGGACCTGAATATCAAACAGTTGGCTGAAAAAATAGGCATCAGCAGCTCCATCATGACGCGGCATGTGCAAAAGCTGGAGGCGGCAGGCATTATTAAATCCAGTCTTGTAACGGTAAACGGCGCCAGCCATAAAAAGTGTGTGATGATGGAAACGGAGTACCGTCTGCAGCTGCCCCACCGCAATATTACGCAAAACATACATGAGGTATCCATACCCGTGGGCCACTACAGCGAGATACAGGTGAAGCCTACCTGCGGGCTGGCAACTGACGACTGCATCATCGGTTATTTTGACGAGCCCAAGTTCCTGATGGATCCCCAGCGGATGCACGCCCAGATCCTTTGGTTCACACAGGGGTTTGTGGAATATACCTTTCCCAACTACATGCTGCCAACCCAGACCCTGGAAGAGATTGATATATCGCTTGAGATTTCCTCCGAAGCGCCTGGGTACAACGAGGAATGGCCGTCTGATATTACATTTTACTTAAACGGAGTCCGGCTTTTTGACTGGACTTGCCCGGGAGACTTTGGGGTACATCACGGTGTGAATACACCCCATTGGTGGCAGGCCAATCAATACGGGCTGCTTAAGCAGATTCGCATTGACCGGACCGGCACCTATTTGGATGAGGAACGGAAAAGCAGCGCTACCATTAATGATGTGGGCAACAATCTTACAAACTGGCGTTTAAAAATGGAGGTCAGCGAACAAGCCGAGCATGTGGGCGGGTTGACCGTATACGGTAAAAAATTCGGTAATCATAATCAGGATATTCTTGTTCGGACCTTTTTTTCTACCCCGTTGGACGATCTGAACATGGTCAAGGATTTCTGGTATGGCCGCAATAAAACCATGCGTGAATCGGCTGGAATTTTCCAAACTCCGGGAGAGGAAGCAAAGGCATGAAGCTGTATGTGACGACCGGGCGGGAAATAGGCAAAGCCAGCCCCATGCTGTACGGCCATTTTTTGGAGCATTTTCACCGGCAGGTGTACGGCGGCGTGTTTGACCCCAGTCACCCCTTGGCCGATGAGGACGGGTTCAGGACGGATGTTCTTGAGGCGCTGAAAAAGATCAGGCCGTCCATATTGCGCTGGCCCGGCGGCTGCTTTGTATCCTCCTACCATTGGCAAAAGGGCGTGGGGAAAGTAAGACCCAAAGTATTCGACAAGGCCTGGCGGGTGGAGGAGAGCAACGAATTCGGCACGGATGAGTTCATCAGGCTTTGCAGGAAGCTTGAGTGCGAGCCATATATTTGTACGAATGCCGGTACCGGTTCCATAGAGGAAATGAGCGACTGGCTGGAATACTGCAACCTTCAAAGCGAAGGGGAATTTGCAAGGAATCGTATTGCCAACGGCTTTGAAAAGCCCTACGGCGTAAAATACTGGAGCATCGGCAATGAAAACTACGGCTCCTGGGAGCTGGGCGCAAAGGAAGCGGGGGAATGGGGGAACCTTGTTTGCGAAGCCACCAAGCTTTTAAAGCATGTGGACCCAACCGTATCCCTTTCCGCTGCGGCCATCACCGATATCGACTGGAATTTGAACTTGTTGCGCAAGGCCGGCCACAATCTGGACTGGATCTCCATCCACCAGTACTGGGATGCCATTCACAATACGAACGCACTGGCTACCTATGAGCAGGCCATGGCCTATACCCAGAACCTGGGGGAATCCATTGTAAAGGTCCGGGGCCTGCTTACAGCGCTGGGGCTTCATAACAAGATCAGGATCGCCTTTGACGAGTGGAACCTCCGGGGCTGGTACCACCCCAACATGCATACGCAAAAGATGGGCGTCACTTCGGCGGAATACCTTTTGCCCAGGGACAAGAATGATATCAACAGCTCCTATACCATGGCCGACGCCGTGTTTTCCGCCTGTTTTTTGAATGAACTGAACCGCAACTGCGATATCGTGGGCATGGCAAACTTTGCGCCTGCGGTCAATACGCGGGGCTGCATCTATACCTATCCCGGCGGCATCGTGAAGCGCACCACCTACCATGTGTTCGACCTGTACGTAAACCATATGCAGGATACTGTGGTGGACGCGTACTGCGAAAACATGCCTGAAGCAATATTCAAAAGCAAAGACCAGCGGGATGTTGCGGTTGACCAGGTGGATGTTATCGCCACCACCGGCGGGGACAAAAGCACGGTGACGATTTCCGCCGTGAACAAATCGGCAACGGCGCTTGCGGAAATGGAGGTGGAGGTGGACCGCGTGCCCATCAAGGCCTACAGGGTGCACACGCTGGCCGGCTCCAGCTGTGAAAGCTTCAATGATGTGGACCACCAGGGCGCCGTGATCCATTCCACCTGCTGGATGGAGGTCGCCTCTCCCCGGCCCCTGGCGCTGATTCCCCATTCGGTGAATATTATAGAGGTACAATTACAAAAGAATGCATGATGACTTATGAGTTGTTTATAGAGTCTTAAGTTTGCAGCAAAACACCTCATCCGTCGGCATCAAAAACGAATAGATATCTTCACAAACGTTGATGAATCTCATATTGATATCAGCATTGGTATATCGCTTAACAGTCAAACCGAGACTATGCAGGAATTCATCGCGTTTTGCATCGGCCTTCATACCCTTTTCATCGTAATGCTGCGATCCATCAAGTTCTATCACCAGCTTTGCATTGGCGCAATAGAAATCTACAATATAGATACCAATTGTTCTTTGCCGGTGGAATATAACCGGAAGCCCTTTCAGAAAATCGAACCATAGGTGCCGTTCTTCCTTTGTCATGTTCTTTCTTAAATTTTGAGCATTGGCAGTCAATCTTTGATTATGCAGGCAATTTATTTTTTCACTTCATCCGGAGCTTTGCACCACTTTCCTCCCAATGGGTAAGGCCTAAAAGAGAGCTGTGAGCACAATTTCATGTCCTTTTACCCCAGCACCTTTTCCACAAACACCTTCGCTACCTGGGGGTCGAACTGTCTTCCTGCCTCCCGGCTTATTTCAAAGGTTGCATCGCTTACGCTCTTTGCTTTTCTGTAGGCCCTGTCGTTCGTCATGGCGTCAAATGAATCCACAACGGTAATGATCCTGGACAATAGCGGTATGCTTTCCCCCTTCAGGCCCTGGGGATATCCGTTACCGTCCCAGCGCTCATGGTGGGCAAGAATGTATTCCGCAATCTGGCTAAGCTCCGGAACGGTTCTGGCGATCCTGTACCCTGCTTCGGGGTGCTTTTTGATTTCGGCCCATTCTTCCTGCGTCAAGGCGCCGGCTTTTGTAAGTATATTCGAGTCGACGCTTATTTTCCCGATATCGTGCAATTCGCTGAGCAGTTCCAACGCCACCAGGTCTTCATCCTTCAAATGAAGTTCCCTGCCCAATTGCTTGGAAAGCTCCGCAAGCCTGTCGCAGTGCTCCCTTGTTTCGTAATCCTTTTCCGCAAGCGCTGTCTTGATGGATGTGATAATGGTGCTGTGCAGGCTTTTGTGCGCCAGCAGTTTCCGCTGGTACATACCCTGTTCCGCAGTCTTGATCACCTTTTCCAGCAATTCGTTTCCGCCTGATTTTGTAGCGCAGCCCAGGGAAAGGCTGGCAAAAGAAAGCTCCCTGGGTATCTGCATGGTTTGACCGGCGCATGCGTTTTTGATTCTCTCCATGATCTCTTTCGCGGCCGCCTCATCGGTTGAAGGCAGAAGTATGCAGAATTCGTCGCCGCCTACTCTGGCGGCCACATCGCTGTCCCTGATGCTGGACTTTAATATATTGGCCACCGCCTGCAAAATACGGTCTCCCTCATCATGGCCGAAGGCGTCGTTGATCAGCTTCAGGCCGTTGATGTCGCCGATGATCACCGAAAGGGGAATGCTGCCCAAGGTATCCAGGCGTATCTTTTCCCTTTCAAAATAGCCCCGGTTATAAAGGCCGGTCAAAGCGTCATGATAGCTTAGATATTGTATCTCCTTTTCCTTCTTCTTCCGCTCGTTGATGTCACGGCTGATGCCCACCATGCCCAGCACATTCCCTGCCGTATCGTAATACGGTGTTTTTACCGTGTCGAAATATACCATGCTTCCGTCGGGAGTGATAACATACTCTTCCACAATTTGAGGTTCCTTGCCGTGTATCGCCCCCACGTCCGATTCCCTGTACCATTCCGCTACGTTCTTGTCAAAGAGTTCATATATGCTTTTTCCTACAATGTCGGCTTCCTTCAATCCCGTATACTTCTCAAACGCACGGTTGCAGCCCAGGTACCTGCTGTTTTTATCCTTGTAAAAGATCATGTCCGGTATGGAATTTAAAAGGCATACCAGCAAGGCTTGTTTTGCCTCGTACTCCTGATAAAGCGCTTTGTAATTTGCTTCGCTTCTTTTCAAATCTTCCCTGTAAAGAACGGTATCTGTTATTTCCTGAACCATGCACAGATGCTGGCCCTGATTGCGGCCGCGGACCCTTAATGTGGCAATGGTCATGTGCGCCCAGACAACGGACCCGTCGGGTTTCAAATACCGTTTGTCCAAGGTGTAGCCGTCAATTTCACCGGATAACATTCTTGCAAACAGCTTTTTGTCTTCCGCAATATCATCGGGATGGGTATATTCCTCCCACTTGAGCTTTTCCAGTTCACTTTTTGACCTGCCAACCATTTTTTCAAACATGCTGTTGATAATGACTGTTTTTGCGCCGTCCTCTATCATGATCCCCAGCGGCGCCTCTTCAATCACCGTCCGCAGGTATACCTCGCTGTCTTCCAGTTCCTCTTTCATGCGGATCCTCGCCAGCGTATCATAAACCACCATGCACAGCATTACAGACAGGACAGGGAAAGCAATCAATATGGGCAGGCTGATGGCTTTCAATACCGATGCTATCATTTGCGCGGGCAGGGCCAATGTGCTGATGAGCATGACAATGTGCGTTATCAGGCCAAACATGTAAAACTCCAGCCAGTTGTTTCTACGGCCTACGATCTTTTCCCAGCGCAGCCTTTTCCACAACAATCCCACGCTGGCGGATGTTACAGTAACGAGGACGCCCATGTATACGCCGGGACCGCCGATGATTATTCTGTATGCGCATATGATTGCAGTGCCCAGGACGGTGGGGATAAAGCCAAAAAACATGCCGGATATGCTGATCAGAATGGACCGGGTATCAAAAATTACGCCAGGCTTCAACTCAACCGTATTATACAAAAGCAGTATTCCAACCAGGCCGATAATGATGCCAAAAATAACGCTGTATAAGCGCTTCCCTTTCCAGTATTGCACATATAAAGTGATAAATATGACGCAAATGATTAAAAGTAATGCAGCATTCAGCGTTAGGCCGTTTAAAAATTGATTAAACATGAAGCCTACCCCGATCTTAATTCATTTAGACCGTTGTTCATTTCGACAGAATACGCTAACATCGTAAATCACCAGCCAAAACATGTCAACTGTTTTTATGGAACAAGAATAACATTGCGCCAATTCATCCCGCGGCAGCCCTGAATAAAAGTGAAAAATTTCGCTGATACCCTTGACAAACGCACATAACGGCGTTATTATACATAACACCGTTATTTAATTAAACGGTGTTATGCATATTTAGGCGTGATCGAATCCAGCCGAATGAGCAAAGCAGCATAGGGGGATGCAGTTTGACAAGGGAAGACCAAAAATCGCGCAGCGAAGCGGTGCGTAAGGTTATACTGGACACCGCCCTTGAGATCGGGCTGAACGAAGGGTTCGAAGCCGTCTCCATCCGCAAAATCATCGGAAAGATGAATTACTCCACCGGTGTTGTCTACCATTACTTCAAAGACAAGCAGGAGATCATCGACGCCATCGAGGAGGCTGAAACAGCCTGGCTGGGCGGCGAAATACGGCGGCTGATCACCGATGACATGGACGCCGTCACCAACATGAAGACCGCTTTCTTAAGGGCAATGCAGCTGGCTTTTGAAGAGCCTGAAAAGTACAACCTCATCGTGCTGCACAAGTACTCCAGGGAAAATCCCAGTTCCGCCCCATGGATAGACTACCTGGCCCGAAACCTTCAAAGGGACATGGAGCTTGGAAAGCTTCGGATGATGGACCCTAAAAAGGCCGCGTTCGCCATCTGGAGTTCGTTCCTGGGTTTCAATCTTACAATCTCGCGTCAGAAAGGCCTTACAAAGGACGAGGCGCAGGCGCTGTTTGACACCCAAATGGACATTGTACTGAATGGAATTATGGCAATTTCGGAGGATACCATATGATCACGATTCTGGCGGATGAAGGAAATAACACAGCCGGTTTAAAGCTGTATCAGGCATTTGCGTCAAAGGGCGTAGAGGCTGACTATGTACCACTCAAAGACGTTGCGGTGAAACCCTGCGTAGGCTGCAACGGCTGCACCTACAAAACCTACGGGAAATGCGTCGTTCGCGATGACGGCGACTGGATTTACGGTAAGATCCTCCGCTCCGATGCGGTGCTTGTGGTATCCCCGATTCTTTTTGGAGGCTATACCGTAAAAACGAAGCGTGTGCTGGACAAATTCGGGCTCATTATGGACAGGCACTATTTTGTGGTCAAGGGTGAGATGACAAAGGGCGGCTTTAAAGACCGGCAGTTCAAGCTTTTTGCCCTGGGTGTTCAGGAAGAAAATGATCCTCAGGAGGCCGAGGCCTTTTGTAGCCTGGTGCATGAGACAAATGTCATCGTACGGGGCGGGGGAAAGGCGTACACAACAGGCCCTTCCCTTTCGGATGAACTGGCCTTGCAGATTGTACGGGAGGTCGCGCTGGCATGAAGCAATTTCTGCTGATCAACTTAAGTCCCAGGAAGAAGGGCACCAGTGCCATGCTTACATCAAGGTGCAGGGAATACCTTGAAAGCAGGGGCCATTTCGTGACGCTTATGGAATTATACACAAACCTTAACCACCTTGAGGAAATCGTAGAGGCGGCTGCCAAAGCAGATACGGTCCTGTTTTGCGGGCCCAGTTATATCAACACCTATCCCGCAGACGTTTACGCGCTGCTTAAGGAACTGTATGCAAGAAGGGCAGCTCTTCACAGGCAGAAAATATACGGCATGATCCAGGGCGGCATGCCCTACCCGCACACCCATGAAAACGGGTTGAAAGCGCTGGAGCTTTTTGCAAAACAAACCGGCCTCAGCTACATGGGCGGCTTTGTGATGGGCATGGGCGCCATGCTGAACGGCCAGCCGCTGGAGAAGCTTTTAAACGCAAAAAAGGTGATACCGCAATTGAACCTTTTCTTCAGCCACGTGGAAAAGGGCGAAGAATCACCCCGGCAGGTGTACCTTGATTCACAGTTGCGCCTGCCTGGTCTTGCATGGCGTCTGATGGCCCGCATGGCCAATAGGATGATCGATAAGGATTTGAAAAAGCACGGCATCGATCAGAAAAAACCCAGCCCCTATCTGTCATAGGGGCCTTCTGTTATCCAATGCCTTATGTTATACTGCCTTCAGATAACATATGAAAGGCAAGAAGGCAAAACCGTGAATGAACACAAATTTACCGGGAAGGCAGACATTTACGCAAAGTACCGGCCAACCTATCCCGACGCATTCTTGGATTACCTGTATTCCAAGGTGGGTTTTCAAAAAGACAGTGTTATTGCAGATATCGGCTCGGGCACCGGGATCCTTACAAAGCTCCTGCTTGGGAAAGGCAGTTTTGTGTATGGGGTCGAGCCGAACGAAGATATGCGCAAGGCAGCCGAACAGGAGCTAGCGGGATACAAAAACTTTGCATCCGTGCCTGCATCTGCCGAAAGCACGGGCTTGAATGATTGCAGCGTTGATTTTATCACGGTGGCGCAGGCCTTCCATTGGTTCCACCTAAAAGAATTCAAAGCGGAATGCCAAAGGATATTAAAGGAAAACGGGAAGGTCGTGCTTGTCTGGAATTGCAGGGATATGCACAGCGAATTCGTTCAAAAGTGCGACGAACTGAACCGTGCATACTGCAAGGACTACAAGGGCTTTTCCGGCGGAATGAAAAGCGAAAGCCCGCAGGAGTACAGTGATTTTTTCAAAGGCGGCATGTGTGATTACAAGGTATTTCAAAACGACCTGATGTTTGATTTGGAAGGCTTTATCGGCAGAAGCATGTCCGCGTCCTATGCCCCGAAGAACGGGACGGAAAACCATGAGCCCTATGTTACCGGCCTGAAACGGCTGTTTGAAAGATACGGTGATTCCGGCCATTTGCGCATGCCCAATCTCACGCGGGCTTATATAGGCGGGGTGTAATACAAATTCCCATATGTTGACATGAAAAGCGGTGCCATGATAAGCTGGGCATCATAGAAGGTGTATGGGGGGACAGAGGCATGAACGAGGTATTGAAAAACCTTTATGAGCGCAAATCGGTGCGCGTATTCGAGGACCGGTCTATCAGCAATGAGGATAAGGAAGCGATCCTGCTGGCGGCCATGGCGGCGCCTACCGCGGGCAATCAACAGCTGTATACGATCCTTGATATCACCGACCGGGAATTGCTTCATGCATTGTCTGTGACCTGCGACAATCAGCCATTTATCGCCAAAGCGCCCATGGCCTTGATCTTTTGCGCCGATATTCAAAAGTGGTATGACGCATATAATGCGGGAGGCTGTGATCCAAGAAAGCCCGGGCCGGGGGATTTGCTGCTGGCTGTAGAGGATGCCTGCATCGCGGCGCAAAACGCCGTGACCGCCGCGCAAAGCCTGGGGATCGGCTCCTGCTACATAGGCGATGTCATGGAACGGTGCGAGGATCACAGGCGGATGCTGAACCTTCCCGCCTATGTGTTTCCGGCTGCCATGCTGGTGTTCGGGTATCCGACGGAGCAGCAATTAAGCCGCGTCAAGCCGGAACGCTGCGATGTAAGGCATATCGTTCATGAAAACCGCTACCGCAGCATGGACAAAGAGGAATTGACCGACATGCTTCAAAAGAGCCGGGATGGGCGTAGCTTTGAGGAATGGATCCAGGCCTTTTGCAAGCGCAAGTATAATTCCGACTTTGCAGTGGAAATGAGCAGGTCGGCGGCGGAATATTTGACGGCTTTCGGAATGTCTCGGGAAGAGACATCTGACCGCTGAACAGGGGAAGCCAAAACATGGAATAATGCGATTGGTTTTAAAGAAAAGGGGATTGCTGCGCTCAGGCGGCAATCCCTTCTTAAATTCCTGCTAAGGCACTGATCTGGTTGATTTTCGAATACGGAAGCTGCGGAATGTAGGTGATTGCATATTGCATACATGTTTCATCCTGGCTGCCAAGCCAAAGCGGACAATTCATATCCAACCTGCGAAACCGTATTATGGTGGCTTATCCAATGGGGAATGTGATTGCATATAAACCCATTCATCTTCGCCTGAACACTGTAGGGGCGCTTTGTAATCGCCCGCCAAGCAACATATTCTGATCGCAACATGCGGGCGATTACAAATCGCCCCTACAGCATCGTTTGTTTGTTAAACTCTCTGCCAGGTCTTGTGAATTTCGTTACTTCCATACTTGCCGAGGTGCTTTCCGCGGCAGTTTCTATTTTAACGTAATACCCCTGCCCCAACCAGCGAAAGAAGCCTTGCCAAGCCTTCCGGGAAACTGGGTACATGCTGTAAAATGAATTGCACAATCTGCTCTCTGGTAGCCCGGTCCGCAATCAATGTGTAATCGCCCTGGGGAGCGCCGCCTACGGCCACCCGCCCCACGGCCGCGCCGCCCACCGCCAGTTCAGACGCGATGGCCGCCCCGCCAAAGGCATACACGCCGATGGCAGCCCCGCCAAACGCCACAAGGCCGATGGCCGCGCCGCCCAGCGCAAAACCGCCCAACGCAAGGCCGCCCAAGGCCAGCAAAAGCCCCAGGGATAGCCCGCCAAGGCTGAATAAACCCAGCGCGAAGCCGCCGATGCTTACCACGCCCAGTGCCACGTTGCCGATGGCAATGATGCCCTTGGCTACGCACGGGATATTTGTGAACCGCGAGAATTTTATGTGTACAAGGGGCAGCCCTAAGATGCGCGTCTTGCTTACATATTCATACGTCCCCTGCCGTTTGAGATAATGTTTGATTTCTTGCAGTTCCTCCACCACAGCGCTGTCCACGGGCGCGGAAGCGTTTGCGGCAGGCGCCGCTTCCGCGTCCTCACGCAAAAGGGAATCGACGCTCACTTTGAATATGTCTGCAATGGATACAAGTTTGTCAATTTCCGGCATCGCCATGCCGGCCTCCCACTTGCTTACCGACTGCCGGGACACGTTCAGCATGTCGGCCAGGTTCTCCTGGGAAAATCCTTTTTCCCGCCTCAATTGAAACAGCCTATCGGAAAATGCCATATCAAAACACCTCATTTGATTTTTACGCTCCCAGTATACCTTCCGGCCCGCAAAACCACAAGAACGCAAGGCTTTACAATGTGTCAACCACAGGTTGCGAATGCGATTTTGAGAATTTTTCCGCAGCCTGAATGTGCTTTTGCAAAGGTTATCGAATGGATTGTATTTAAAATGTTAAGACGGCTTGTGAAAAGAAAACAAACAAATTTGCCGGTCTAATACCAATGAGAAGCCTGAACGCATCCAAAGCTGCGAGAGATTTTTGCGAAGGACAAGGAATCGGAACGACGCAACGCCGTGCTACGTGGGGTTACGAAGCTGAGCGCCGCCAGTGGCTCCGGAGCCGAAGCGCCGCCTGTGGCGGATGAAGCGAAGCGGAGGAGGCTGGCGAAACAAGCAATGCGAACGCAGTGAGCGGTGCGACGATTGAGCCGGATGGAGGTATAAAGCGATGCGGAGGAAGCGGGCGAAACAAGCAGCGCGAGCGGCAGCGAAGCGATGCGACGATTGAGCCGCCGGGTTTTGAGAATGACGCAGTCCTGCGTGAAAAGATCCGCGTAGGCGTGCGGGCAGGCTTCGAATTGGTATTACATCTGCATGCATCCGACTTGTTGTGCGCAAACTACCTTCACGTCTTTTGTGGAGGATTTTAAAGACATGCAGGCAGGCATTGCAGTTTTCGGTCTTTTGCTGCTGGCGGTGGTTGTAGTGATGCAGCGCAGGCGGCGGCCAAAGACACTGCGGGACGTGCTCTTGGATGAAGGACTCCATAGTCATTTGCAATCCTGCGCCGTCTCCATGACGGTAAAAGGCACCGGAAGGCTGCAAATGCCTTTGCGCATGCTTGCGCGCCTTCGTGCTACGGTGCTTTCGCTGATGACCAGGGACCGGGAAAACCTGCTGCCTGCCGCCCAATGGCTTACCGACAATGCCCGCATGCTGGAGGAGGCGCTGTTGGCCGTCCGCCTGGAATGGAAACATGCTTCCCGGCTTCCGAGGCTATCCACCGGCGAAATCAGGGTACAAAGATTCGCCCAGGAACTTATTTCCCACACCAACGCACACATGAACGCCACCAAGCTGATGGCTGCAGTGGCGGCCTGGCAGGAGGCTTCGCCGCTCACCCAGGCGGAATTGTGGTCTTTGCCCCTGGCACTCAATATCACCCTTTTGCAGTTGGTGGACGGCATGGCAAAGGAATGCGCCGCCATGCAGAAGGATTGCGACGCCGCGCCCCTGTGGGCTGCGCGGCTTACGGGCAAGCACCGGGAAGCTGCCCGCCGCCAGTTCAAAAACGCGCCGCAAAGCACCGCGTTTTTGGAGCGGCTGCTTTCTCTTTTGCGCGAAACCGAGGATGCCCAGGCCCTTTCCTGGCTGGATGAAAAGCTGGCGGAGATGGACCTGCGCGTCTCCAGCGTTGTGGAAAAGGAGCATACGCGCCAGACCGGCGACAGGCAGTGGATGGGCAACGCCATCACCTCCCTGCGCCGCTTGACTCAAGTACCCTGGGGCGAAACGCTGGAAGCCATGAATCCCGTTCATGAGATTCTAGGTCAGGATCCCGCAAACGTTTATTCCGCCATGGACTTTGAAAGCCGGGATGTGTACCGCCGCCGGGTTCAGCTTTTCGCCTGGGAGTGCCGCCTGCCCGAGAACCTGGTGGCCAGGGCTGCCGTAGCCTGCGCCAGGGATGGTTTGGAGGGCGAGCTTAACAGCCACATCGGCTATTACCTGATGGACGCGGGGCAAAGCGCGCTCATGAAAAAGCTTGGCGCAAGCCGGATCGCCGTTCGCGAGCACCAGTTCGCCCGCCGGCACAGCCGCGGCCTGTACCTGGCGTCACTATGGTTCGGGACGGCAATAGGCATCATTGTGGCAGACATTTTGATGCTGCCTTTGTACGTTTTCCCTCTTTTTTTATTGGTTTGGTCGGAGCTTGGACGCTATGTTTTAAGGCGCGTCATACGCAATGTGCATACGCCGCGCGTGCTGCCAAGGATGGAGATACAGTCGATCCCCGAAAAGTGGCGTACGCTCGTGGTTTGCCCGACGCTGCTTACAAACTCCGCTCAGGCCATGTCTATGGTGCGGCACCTGATGATTTTGCGCCACGCCAACCCGGATGAAAACCTGCATTTCATGCTCCTGGCCGACTTTGCCGACAGCCTGACCGCCGAACAGGTCAGCGACCAGGAGATACTTTCAGCAGCGCGGGCAGGCGTCGAGGCGCTGAACCAGGAGTTTGGCGGCGGCTTTTCCTAGCTGCAGCGCGCCCGTACTTACAGCCAGCAGGAATGAATGTATATGGGCCGGGAGCGCAAGCGCGGCGCGCTGGAAGCGCTCAACAGGATGCTCTTGAACCTGCCCGGAGAGGACTCCTTTTTGTATGCCTCCCGAACTCCTGCGGACTTTGCGAATAAGTATGCCTATGTTATCACCCTGGACAGCGACACCATACTTCCGCCAGGCAGCGCGCTCAA
>JAEZJP010000285.1 GCA_023415715.1 Bacillota bacterium | reverse complement strand
CAGCGAATCAACCAAAAGCTGGTCACCATCAGCGACGCTTTGGACCAGATGACCATGGACAGCAATCTGACCGATTTTTTTATTGAAAAGCAAAACGGCAAATCGTTGGAGGCCAGAGATATCTTCCTGAACACAAGGTCCTTGGGCAACACCATCGGCAGGTACTTAAGGCAGGAGGATATTGATACGTATCTGTTCTATACCAGGCCTTATGTCCTGGGCGGGCTGATCTCTACCCAATCGCCTGCCGTAAGCCCGGCGGTCTTTCAAACCTCAAGTATTTTTAAAGCTGCCGTGAGTGCCAACTACGCCACGGTATGGTTCCCCGTTTATGATTTGGGAAGCGTTTTTCAATTATCGGCTTTTCAAAACACAAGCCGCCTGCAAAACGCCAGGTTTGTATTTTCCGCCGTCCGGCAATTGAACTTCATGTATTATGAAAACAATACACTGCGGGTGCTTCCCGCCTCCGCCGAGCGCCCCGTCATTATGGTCAACTTTCAGGCGGGTATCCTGAAGGACTGGATTGGGGACAACATCGGCTATGACCGTCTGCGCTACCGGCTCCTTTCCTCCGGACGCACATCGTTCTATGACAGCGCGCCGGATGATCCGGATTTTCCGGCGCTGTATACCTCTGCGGAGGAGGGCTCAGCCATCTATGGGGAAGGTTCCGCCAGCCGTATGGCTTTCATTTCCCCCATCGCCTGTCCGGGATGGTATATTACCTGCGATATTCCCCTTACCGATATTGTGGGAAATACCACCCGCCGTGCTTTCAATCTGCTCTTTGGCTGGATCGCCATGCTGCTTGGGGTTTCACTTGCAATGGCGTATCTTGTGACGCGGGGCGTCACAAAGCCCATCGCGGCTATGACGGGCGCCGTGCATAAGGTGGCGGCCGGTGACTTTTCAGTACGCATGCAGGTGCCGGAAGAAAAAGAATTCTGGGAATTGACCAGCGCCTTTAATCAAATGGGAAGTGAGATCCAGCGCCTGATCCACGAGAATTATGCCATCACGCTCAAGGAAACCCAATCCCAGTTGGCTGCGCTGAATCTGCAGCTGAACCCGCACTTTTTGTACAATACGCTGAATGTCATGAACCTCATCGCCCTGGAGAATGGTCAGAAGGAGCTGGCGCAATTGATCGCCGCTCTTTCCAGAATGCTTCAATACACGCTGAAGCAAAGCAACGGCCTGGTCAGCCTCCAAGAGGAGGTGGACTGGCTGAAAAGCTTCCTAACTGTTATGGAAGGGCGCTTTGAGGGCATGTTTCAAGTAGAATACGATGTTGCGGAAGAAGCCCTTCATTGTGATGTACCCAAGCTGATATTGCAGCCCATTGTAGAAAACTGCTTTGTGCACGGATATATCGGTTCCATCCCCCATGGCCTGATCAAGCTGTCGGCCCATTTGGACGGACAGAATCTCCGCCTTTCCGTAGAGGATAACGGCAGAGGGATGGATGTGGAAAAAGTGCTCCGGGAAATGCGCGAATCCCCCACTGACCGACATATCGGCCTATCCAATGCCTACCAGCGGATGAAGCTGATCTATGGCGAAGGGGCGGATATCCATCTTGATTTAAGCGCGCAAAGCGGCAGCCGCGTCACACTTGTGATCCCACAAAAGACGGCTGTGAATGAACGGTGATTTGTACAATTATCGCTTCTTTATCCAATGGAAATTGCTACATTTACCCGCTATGATGAATGCATGGACATAAGTCCGCGACCGACAAAAAACAAGGAGGTTCCACCATGAAGAAGGCTTTGGTACTGTTCCTGGCGATCGCTCTGCTTCTTCCGATGCTTATGGTTACGGCCATCGGCGAAGAGCAGGTAACGATCCGCTTCTCCAACTGGGACGGCGGCGAGACGCTGGATGCTTACAACGTCGCGATCGCAAAGTTTGAGGAACTGCATCCCAACATCAAAATCGAAATGGTCAACATCCCCTCCGAGTACGACACAAAGCTCACAGCCATGATCGCCGGCGGCACCGCCCCCGATGTGGCCATTCTGGAATCCTCCACCATCGCCTT
The DNA here is from genome assembly GCA_023415715.1 of Bacillota bacterium. Taxonomy (GTDB): domain Bacteria; phylum Bacillota; class Clostridia; order Christensenellales; family Aristaeellaceae; genus JAEWAH01. The sequence continues at coordinate 54,845 of JAEZJP010000285.1, read as the reverse complement.
CACCCTGGCTGAGGAGGGCAAGGTCTACAACCTGTACGAACTGCAGGAAGCCGATCCCACCTATGCCGAGCATCCCATTTTGGAAAGCCTGGCCTACAACTGGGCGCCCGACAAGCGCATGGGCTATGCCCTGGGGCCGCAGGTTGTATGCCTGTACTATTCCAAGCCCGCTCTGGAAGCCGCCGGCATCACCCCCGCCGACAGCTATGAAAACGCCTGGACATGGGACGAGTTCGTTGCCAACGCCAAGCTTTTGACGCTGGACAACCAGGGCCGCAACGCCAACGACCCCGCCTTTGACCGCAACAACGTCGTGCAGTGGGGCTGCACCGCGCCCCGTTGGTTCGCCACCGGCTACAGCGTTCTGATGGGTTCCGCCGGCGCCGACTATACCAATGCCGACGGCACCGCACTTAACATCTTTGACGATCCCGCCATGGCTGATGCCATCCAGAAGATCGCCGACCTGATCTATGTGCACAAGGTTGCTCCCTCCCCCACGGAGTCCTCTTCCATGCCAGGTATGGTGGATGCCTTTGCCACCGGCGCGTACGCCATGGCCATCGACGGCCACTGGAACAACCTGAGCCTGATGGCCGAAGGCGTGGATTACGATATCATGCCCTGCCCCAAAATTGACAAGCCTTTCACCCGTTTGATGGGCGGCTGCCTGTCCATTCTCAGCAGCACACAGCATCCCAAAGAAGCCTGGGAATTCTACAAGTTCATGGCGGATCCCGAGAACACCCTTTCCATGATCAACAACGGTTTGTGGATGCCCATGTCCACCGAATGGTATACCAACCCCGACCTCATTGCCAAGTGGGCACAGACCGACGCCCATCCTGATCATTATGTACCCGTAGTGGTGGAAGGCATGCTCAAATATGCGCAACCCCTGTGGCAGTTCTACGTAAAGAACTTCCCCAAGATGGAAGCCATTATTTCCCCGGCGCTGGACACCGTCTGGCTGGGTGAAAAAACTGCGGCAGAAGCCCTTGCTTCCGTCAAGGACCAGGTAACGCCGCTGTTTGAAGGCCGTTACGACAAATAAAACCACAAATTAATGCAAGCGGGGGCTGCCGCTGAATCAGAGAAGAACCGGCATCTGATCGGCGGGGCCCCCGCCTCATATAACGGCCTTAAGAAAGAAGGAGTAACACTATGACGCAGGCCTTATCCTCCTTGAAGGCCAAACGCCCTCGCACAACCTACGGTACCATAGCGCGCAAACGCCAGATTGTGGGCGTAACGTTTGCTATGCCTGCGATCCTTGGCTTTCTGATCTTTACGGTGGGTCCTATGGTGGCCAGCCTGATCTTCAGCTTTATGGATTACAAAATCATCTCTACCCCAACATGGCTGGGGCTGGACAACTATGTGAAGTTGTTCAGCGGCACCGATCCATGGTTCTGGCCGTCTGTAAAAGCCACGGCATATTATGTTCTTTTGTCTGTACCCGCCAATTTGATCTTTGCTTTTGCCGTCGCGATGCTGCTGAATAATCAAATGAAATGCAGAGCCCTGTTCAGGTCCATTTTTTACGTACCTTCCATCGTTCCCGGCGTGGCGTCCAGCTTTGTCTGGATGCTGATGATGAACCCGAATTTCGGCATTTTCAATATGGTTTTAAAGAACCTTGGTTTGCCGACCAGCCAGTGGATCTATGCCGAAAACTCCGTCATACCTTCCATCGTTTTTATGGGATTGTTCGGCACCGGTTCCACCATGGTCATCTTTCTGGCCGGCCTGCAGAATATACCGCGCCATTATTACGAGGCACTGGAGGTGGACGGCGGCAATTCGTTTCACAAATTTCTGTACATCACCTTGCCGATGATCTCCCCCACCTTGTTTTTTAATTTTGTCATGGGTATGATCAGCGCGTTCCAGGTATTCGGATCAGCATACATCATGACCCAGGGCGGCCCCAACAACTCCTCTCTATTCTACGTCTATAACTTGTGGCGAACCGCTTTCACCCATATGGAGATGGGCCTTGCATCCGCGCAGGCGTGGCTTCTGTTCCTGGTTATCATGATTTTGTCCCTGGTGATCTTCAAAACCAGCAAGCTCTGGGTGTACTATGAAGGGGGGCAGAACGAATGAGCAAGCGAAGGGCAAAGCCCGGCAAAATCTTCTGGCGGACTGTGATGTACGCCACAGCAATCCTTTTGTCTATGTTCTGCCTTTTGCCCCTGGCGTGGATGGTGCGTTCCTCCTTTATGAAAAGCACGCAGATCGTACAGGTCAGGCCTTTCATCATCTGGCCTTCCACACTGTTATGGAAGAATTATACCGACGCATTGCAGTTTGTTCCGTTCCTCAGATACCTTATGAACACTTTGATCGTTATGGGCGGAGTTCTTTTAGGAACGATCCTCACATCAACCCTGGCGGCGTACTCCTTTTCCAGGGTGAAATGGCGTGGCCGGAACGTGATCTTCGGGATCCTGATGAGCGCCATGATGCTGCCCGGCGCGGTCACCCTGATCCCGACTTATCTGGCCTGGGGTGCCCTTAACCGTGTGAACACATTCTGGCCGCTGATTTTACCCTCCTTTTTCGGCGGTGGCATATTTAATATTTTTCTCCTTAGGCAGTTTTACAACTCCATTCCCATGGAGTTGGATGAGGCCGCCTTTGTGGACGGTGCAAGCAACCTGCAAATCTACTTAAGAATCATCGTGCCGCTTTCCCGCCCGGCCATCGTAGTGGTGGCACTGTTCACCTTCCTGGGGGTATGGAACGATTACTTCGGCCCCATCATCTACCTGAATGATCCCAAGAAATTCACTCTGGCCATAGGTCTATTGCAGTTCCGTGGCGAATATTCCACCAAGTGGAACCTGGTCATGGCCGCATCCACAGTGGTCATTATCCCGTGCCTGGTTGTATTCCTGTTTGGACAGAAGCAGTTGATCGAGGGTATCTCCCTCACCGGCCTGAAGGGATAGCAATCCGCATAGATCATAAGACAAAGCCTGTCAGCTTAAGTGCCGGCAGGCTTTATACAGCAGGGAGGAAGCATCATGGATCTTTTAAGCTTAAGCCCCGTCCCCTTTCATCAGGTGAAGCTGGACAGCGCCTTCTGGTCACCGAGAGTGGAAACCATTCGCAAAAATACCACCCGTTATTGTTTAAAGCGCTGTGAGGAAACAGGGCGCATCGCCAATTTCCGCCGCGCCGGCGGCCTGGAGGATGGCGGCTTTCAGGGCATTTACTTCAATGACAGCGATGTGTACAAAGTGCTGGAAGGCGTTGCGTACGCCCTGTTGAATGGCGCGGACCCGGAGTTGGAGAAGGCGGCGGATGAGGTCATCGAGGCTATCTGCGCTGCCCAGCGCGAGGATGGATACCTGTTTACCTATTACATCTTGACGGGCCTTGATAAGCGCTGGAGCGACATGGGTTATCACGAGGATTACTGTCTTGGCCACATGCTGGAAGGCGCCATCGCCTACTATCAGGCAACAGGGAAAGACCGGTGGCTGAATGCTGCCAAAAGCGCCCTGAAGCAAATGATGAGCGTGATCGGCCCCGGCAAAAAGCATTGGGTGACCGGGCATCAGGAACTCGAATTGGCGCTGATGCGGTTGTACCGTCTTACAGGTGAGACAGTGTATTTAGACTATGCCGGATGGCTGGTAAACGAGCGGGGCCACGGCAACCTTCATTCCCCTGATTTTGCCCGCCAGAATTTCCATGAGGATTATTGCCAGGATAACCTTCCCGCACAGCAGCTTTCCAAGGTCACAGGCCATGCCGTGCGGGCGATGTATTACTATTCCGGCATGGCGGATATCGCTGCTGTCACAGGCGATAAAGACTTGGCCGCGGCTTTATTGCGCCTCTGGGACAATGTGGTGCCGGCCAACCTGTACGTAACGGGCGGCATCGGGCAGGACGCCTCCAATGAAGGCTTTACCAGGGACTGGCATCTGCCCAACCTCACCGCCTATTGCGAAACCTGCGCCTCCATCGGCATGGCTTTGTGGAACCACCGCATGGGCCTCCTGTTCGGGGACGCAAAATATGCCGATCTTGTGGAAACGGAAATGTACAACGGCATCCTGTCGGGCATTTCATTGGATGGCCTGCGTTTCTTCTATGACAATCCGCTCGCTTCCGCGGGGAACCATCGCCGCAGCGAATGGTTTGGCTGCTCCTGCTGCCCCACAAACCTGGTGCGTTTCATCCCATCCATCGGCGGATACGCTTACGCCACAGACGGCGTGCAGGTATATGTGAACCAGTATATCGCCTCACAGACGGAACTAATGTTGGGCGAAAGCACGGTCAGCCTTCGCGTGTCCACCGGTTATCCCTGGTCGGAGCGTGTGGCGATCAGCATTGTTAGCGATGGCGTACCTGTACCGCTCAAATTGCGCATTCCCGGCTGGTGCGAAAAATACGCTCTTTCCGTAAACGGCAGCGTACTGAATTTGGTGCCGGATAATGGATATATAAGCGTCGCCGTCTCAGATGGTGACGAATTGATACTGGATCTTGACATGCCCCTCCGCCGCATCCACGCGGATAAGCGGGTGAAGGAAGACGCTGGGCGCGTGGCCTTCGCCCGCGGGCCTGTCATTTACTGTGCCGAGGAGCTTGATCAAAACACCATCATACCCACTGAATACTTCCACGCAGAGTTTGCGGTGGAGGCCGGCGCTATCATGGAAGCAGTATCCTCTCCCGAGGAACTCGGCGGGATCGTGGCACTCAAGGCCGGAAATGTAAGGCTGGTGCCATATTATGCATGGTGCAACCGCGGCAAAAACGGCATGGCCGTATGGGTCAGGGAAAGGTTATAGCGGTTATTGGCAAAAGAGTGATCATGTCAACAGGGAGTATATTTTATGCTTAAAAAACTGATGGAGGATGAACGCACAAGATCGATGGTCGAAGAGGCTGTTCACGCGCTTTCTCATAAGCCCAGAACAACCACAACGCTTGAGCGTGTGTGCCTTTTCGACTATGCGGATATGCATATAGGCTGTGGGGATTCACAGCCGCTGAAATACGGTGCCTCACTGAAATACGTTCTTTCGCATATTTCATTGCCGATCATGGTGGGCGACCTGCTGCTGGGACGTATCAGCGAAGAGGTTCCCGACAAAGAAGGCGAGGAATATTTTCAAAGAACATGCGCCCGCTTCGGCGGGCGCTCCGTGCCGCCCTGGGTATATGACGCGGGGCATACCTCTTTTTATTGGCGCGACGTGGTGGAGCTTGGATTGTCCGGCTTGCGAAAACGGGCTGAGGAAGCGATGCAAACACGCAAATCGGAGGGCGCCGGCCATGAGGTGCTGGATTTTCTCCAGGGCGCCATTTTTGTGTACGAGGCGTTGCAAACATACCTTCTAAGGTATGCGGAAGCCGCGCAGGCGCAGGGGCTTTTCGAAGCTTCCGAGGCATGCAGGCATGCCGCGCTGCGCAAGCCGGAGGGCTTTCGCGAGGCGCTGCAAATGCTATGGTGCATCATGCTGGTGTACTGTTCGCTGCTTGCCGAAAATCCGACGCTTACGTATGGCCGTATGGATGTGCTGCTGAATGGCTTGTACGAACACGACATCAAAAGCGGTGCACTCACCAGGGAGGATGCGGCAAGGCTGATCCTTGATTTCTATTGCAAAAACAACCTGATCATGGGGCGCGGAGAGCATCAGATGAGCGCAGACGATAAAGATCTGATAACAGGCTGGAAGCGCAATTTGAATTACGACGCCCCTGAATATATGCTGCTGGGCGGTACGCTTAAAAACGGGGATAGCGCGTGCACGGACCTGACGCTCCTGTTTGCTCAGTGCGTCGTGCCGTCGTTCAAAAACCCCGTCATAGTGGTCCGGTATGCTAAGGACATGATGCAAAAGGAACCGGTGTTATGGAGAACATTTGCAGAAAAGATGATGGAAAGCGCCTCCATGATGGTCTATAACGAAGAAAACACTGCCACAGCCTATAAAAACGCAGGCGCGGATAAGGAGGATGCGCAGGAATTTGAGTTCTACGGCTGCAACTGGCCGTGTCTGCCAGGCATGGACGTTACCGGGGTTGGCTGGCTGCATGCGTGGGGGCGTTGTTTTTCCAAGGAGGATTGGGCGTATATTACGGCGCCGGATCCATTTGAAAACCTACCTTCCGCATTCCTTGACGCGTTGGCCGAGCTTGCGGCCCATATGGAAGCACCAGAATCAATCAATGAAGTATACGACGCGCTCATAAGGCGCTTTGAGCGTATCCTCCGTTTTCGCATGGAAAGGACGGTACGCGCGTGGAAAATGCTGCTTGATGAAGCACCTGGAGCGCTGCATTTCCAGGATTGCTTTTTCCGCGACACCATTTCAAAATCGGCAAACGCTTTCTGCGGCGGCTGCAAGTACTATCCGATGCCCTACACGATCGGCGGCTTCGCGACGATCGCCGACAGCCTGACTGCCCTGGACGAGATTGTGTTCCGGAACAAAAACATCCCCTATCGCCGGCTGTATGCCGCGCTCAAACAAAATTTTGCCGGATATGAGGATGTATTGCTCTTATGCCGCAAAGCAAAAAAGTTCGGAAGCGGCGATCCGGCTGCCGACGATCATGCGTGCAGGCTTCTGACCATACTCACTGATACGGCATATAAGGTGCTTGGTGAAACGGAACCGTTAGAAGGCCCACGCATCATCCTTCGCCTGTCCATTGAAACGGACACGCGCCATATAGAGATCGGCCGGCGCCTTGGGGCGACCCCCGATGGCCGATTGAGTGGTACCCCGGTCAGCCAAAACTGCCAGCCCTCCCCCGGCGTTTGTGAACAAGGCCTGACGGCACGGCTTACTTCCCTGGCCAAGCTTCCCATTGGCCGGATCATGTCGGGTGCACAGAATATCACGGTGCAGCGCTCCTTTTTTAAAGGGGAACAGGGTGTCAATATGCTAGCCGCGATCCTTGGCACGTATTTTGCCATGGGCGGGATGCAGGTGCAAGTCAGCGCCGTCAATATCCAGGACCTGTACGATGCACAGTTGAATCCCGATGCGCACAGGGATCTGATGGTGCGCGTTACCGGGTACAGCGCTGTATTTGTGGACATGAACAAGACCGGGCAGGACGACATCATTGCCCGGGATGCAATATGCTAGCCGTATAATTTGCTTAAATTAATATATAAGGACTTGCCGCAAATGAGCGAAGGTATTATTTTCAATATCGAGCGCTGCTCTCTTTCGGATGGGCCAGGCGTGCGCACGGTAGTGTTTTTCAAAGGCTGCAATCTTTCGTGCGCATGGTGCCACAACCCGGAGTCATCATCGTTTGAACCGCAGCTGCTTCATTATGCTTTAAAGTGTGTGCGCTGCGGACGATGTTTATCAGCATGCCAAATTGGTGCCCTGAAAGAAGATTTTTCCCCGGACAGGTCACGCTGCTTAGGCTGCGGACGCTGTGCTGCGGTATGCCCCGCAAACGCAAAGCGGATCAGCGGCAATCTTATGAATGCATCCCAGGTACTGGAAAGCATACTGGCAGACAAGCCATTTTACGGTGCTTCAGGCGGCGGCGTAACCTTTTCCGGCGGCGAGTGCATGCTTCAAACGGCCTTCCTTTGCGATCTCCTCGCCGCATGCCGGGAAAACGGGGTGTCTACTGCGGTGGATACGGCGGGCAATGTACCTTTTGAATGGTTTGAGCAGATCGATGCCTATACAGATCTATACCTGTACGACATCAAATGCATTACCCCATCCCTGCACAAAGCGTTGACAGGGGTGGAAAACGTATTAATACTTGAAAATTACAAGAAGTTGCTGGCCCTGTCGAAAGACAGGCTGATTGTACGCATACCGGTGATCCCGGGCTATAACACTGTGGATGGTGAAATGACGCGCATTGCGCAGTTCCTTCACGATTTTCCACCCGCCAGGTATGAACTCATTCCCTATCATGCCCTTGGCAATGCCAAGCGTGCGGCGTTAGGCATGGAAGCATTCAATTCGGAGCAGCCGGACGCAAAAGCGATGGAAGCATACGAACAAATCTTTGCCTCAGCCTATGCAGCCTCATGCCAGGAATCAATCTCCTGAGTTGGTATCTTTTGGCGGCGCGTTTTCCGCTTTCTTCCGATCATTTTCCGCATACCGTACAGCATAGGCAATGGCGTTTTTCAGGCTTAATTCGTTAGCCACGCCCAGTCCGGCCTGGTCAAAAGCCGTACCATGATTCACAGATGTGCGTATGATGGGCAGCCCCAAAGTGATGTTCACACCCTCCACAGCCTGCCACTTTTGTTGAGGCGGATCATATACAAAGCCCAGCACCTTCAATGGAATATGACCTTGGTCGTGATACATGGACACTGCCACGTCGTACCAGCCACCCCGTGCCTTCGAAAAGACCGTATCCGCCGGAATAGGCCCTTCGGCCAGGATGCCCTCCTCCTTGGCCGTCAAAACCGCAGGAAGGATTTCGTCCGCATCCTCCATGCCGAACAGGCCGCCTTCCCCGCAATGGGGGTTCAAGCCTGCAACGCCGATTTTCGGATTCTCAATCCCCATATCCATAAGCGCCTTGGCAGCGATATGGATCACTTCCAGGATGCGTTCTTTTTTTACCAATTCAATGGCCCGCTTCATGGATACATGCGTGGACACATGCACCACACGCAGGCTTTGGAATGCCAGCATCATGGTGTATTTATTGACGCCCGCCAAATCGCGGCCTTCACACTTCCCCCTTTAAGGCCAAGCGCCATGGGAAGCACAGCGGCCATACCGGCGCAGCCCGCAAGCACATTCATGGTGCCTCCGGCTTTCAGAGACTCCGCAATGGTGCTTAAGTCTTCATCCGTTCCGGCATCGTATACCTCAATATAAGGCTCATTGAGCGGCGTCCCTCCCGCCCTGATCACCGGCACATAAGATATAAAAAACGGCAAGCCGGAGATATCCGGCCTGCCGCTTTTTAGGGATGGATCTTATTTTGCTTCCGCCTTCTGGGCATGCTCGTTCAGCGCCTTGATGAACGCTTCGTCGGTTATCTTATCCGCCAGATGGTTCTTTTTCAAAGTGTCCATGGCAATCCAGATTTCGCTGCTTTCATAGTAGAACTTCTGCTTTGGGAAGAACAGATAGGGCGCAATGCTCTTTTGATAGGCCTCAAGGTCGTCCGCTTCCACGGCATAGATATTGCCGGACAATGCATGAAATTGTAAATTCCAAAAAAGTCAGGAATGAAGTTACGCAATTTTTGCGTTGTATGATAAACAATGCTTCCATTTTCACCATTCATTTACAGAAGGAGTGCAGCTATGAAGAGACCTAAACCCCGGACGCTAACAATCGCTAAAACCATCCTTTCCCTTTGCCTCACGTTGGCCATTTTTCTTTCCTGCCTTCCTGCTTTGGCATATCAGGAAGAAATAGGCGTGCTGGCCACAGGCGGAGCCATCCTTAGGTCATCCCCTGATAACGGCGCCGCTCCTGTGGGAACGTATTATGCCGGTGTTATTGTGAACACGGCAGAAGCCCAGGGAGGGTGGTACCGTGTTAAAATCATAAAAAGCCCAACAGAAATCGTCGGATATGTGCCCGCCGGCAGTGTGATCCTTCAGGATGCTAGAGGTCTTTATGAAATGGGCATCCGAGTCGCCACGGTATTAACATGCGAAAGTGGGTTCGTAGCGTTACGGAACAAGCCTGAAGATAATGCCCCCTTCCTTGGAGAATATCCTAGCGGAATGAGGGTATCAGTTTTGGGTGAAATCGGTGATTACTGCCATATATGCGTTGGGGATTATTCCGGCTTTATACCCAAGGCTGCCCTTGCATATTCGGAAGATTTATATAGTCACGATACGGGTATACCGGCAAAAGGCTTCGGTATTTTGAATGCACCAGATGCGGGCTGGGTTCCGCTTAAGCCCTATCCCGCTCAGGATGAGGCCATTTGCCATGTTCCAGGCACAAGGACCACTGTGGAGCTTTTGTCCAACGCGGGAGAATGGTACCAGACAAGGTGGATGAATGACCTGCAAAATGGTTTTCTTCCTTCCCGGTTTGTAAAGGCCTACTGGCTTTCCGACCTGCTGCTTACGGACATTACAAGCTATACCCAAGGAACCTATACCGTGGGCCAGGATTTGCCTTCAGGCTTGTATACATTCACAGTTCCCGAAGGGGAGAATGGTTCCCTTCAAATCAATCTTCCCAGCGCGCAAAGCAAGCAATATGAGGTTGAGGGAATTGCAACCTACACCATGTATCTTCCGGCTAACGCCGTTTTGAACATTGGATCCGGCGTCACCCTTGCCCCTACAGTCCCGGTTTCGGCGGCCGACTTGTTGAATGCCACCGGCATCCGGTACACCGGCAACTTCAAGGTTCTTGCCGGGGTGCAGGTTCCGGGTGTTCCCGTAAACTCTGCGACCGTATCCATGGCTCCAGGTGCAGCCTCCAGCTACTATGTGGTATCGGATTTCCTTACGGAGGAGGGCTTGGCCGTCGAGCTGGAACGAAAGGAAATGGCCCCTTTCACGGAATACAGCATTGATCTGCTTCCCGGGCAATTTCTGGAGGTTTTCAACGGGATACTTTGGTATCGGGGATCAAATGGATAGAAACACCTGAATATGATATTGATCAGACGCCCGGTGATTCTGATACTCCATAAAAAGAACAAGCATTTGAAAGCAACAAACTTTCAAATGCTTGTTTCACTACAATATATGAATGACCCAGATATGAATGACCCAGGATTGTTATAATATTGACAAGCTCAGTGAGCTACATTATACTATAATAATGATAAGAAAAGTCAGGAAGCAGGGATTCTTTGAAAAAAAGCGATTTACTTATTATTTTATGTATTGTTGTAGTCGCTATCACCATATCTCTGCTGCCTATAAGAAGCATTACCACCTTAGCAAAAAGGCCGGTTTCAACACTTCCAGCACAATCCAATACTTCTGCGATATCACAGAAAACCGGCGGACAAACAGTACTGCCAGAGGAAAATTCCGCTTATCCCACTCCCGTCCCGACACTCGCGCCAGCCAAGTGCTATCTGCTTGTGACCATCGGGGATGTGGTCTTTTTACCTTACCCCTTGATAAAAGATCAGGATATGCCCATTACCCAGATAAATGGTGTAAAAAATGTGGTGCATATATCCCCTGATGGATTTTATATGGCATCCGCCACATGTGATAATCAGGATTGCGTACACCAAGGGAAAGTTACACTTGATAACCGGGATGTTCGGCTGTTGGGAAATCAGGTGGTATGTCTCCCCAATAAGGTGATACTTGAATTATTGACACCGGAAGAGGCTCAGGTTGTATGGAAGAATGCATATGGCGATGGTGAAATATGAATTATAAAATCGGTGAGTTTTGCCGTATACTTGGTATTTCACCCGATACGCTTCGTTATTATGAACGTTGCAATCTATTATCCACCTCGAAAAATCCGGAAAATAAATACAGGACCTTTAACAGTAAGGATGCTCTGGATATTTGGAACCTTCATATGCTCAGAAGCCTGGATATGAGGCTGCGGGATATTGAGGGATTACGCAGGCACGGAACTTTTGAAGCCCAAACAGAGTATCTTGATATGCGTAAAAAGGCTCTGACAGATGAGATTGAAAAGCTGATCGCCAAACGGGAACGCCTGCATCAGCTTTCCATGCTAAATGACGCGGTTCATCATGTAAATCAGGTTTTCCTTCAGGAGCAGATACCAGCCAGTTATGCGCTGTTTGTACTGGGTGAAGGATGCGGGCCTAATGCAGAGGTACTTTCAGAAATATCACATTGGATGGCATGCCTGCCTTTCACCTATTTTGCTGTGGAGATTTCATTAAGCAGCCTTGACGGTCCAAGAGAGGAACTTGATGTACGCATAGGATTAGGTATACTGGAAGCCAATATGGACAAAGCCGGACTTGTACCTCCCAAGGAAGCCGTATATACTCCTGAAAACTTTGGTGTCCGTATAGCTGTGAAAACGAAAGATGCGTTCTGTTTAAGTAAAAATGATTTTGCACCCTTATTTGCTCACCTTGAGGAAAACAGTCTGCGAATCTCAGGCCCCGCATCCGGACGTATCATCTGTTCCACCTGTATGGCAGAAAACACCCAATACATTATAGGATTTTCAATCCCTGTGATAAATATATAAATACCCCTTGACCTTGGAGCCGCTCCAAGGTTTACTATTTTGATATATGTTTCACAATTCAAGTGAAACAGATGAATGGAGGAGGGTATTCCATGCGCAGAGTCCTTTCCCTGGTCCTTGCCGCAGTATTGGCATGCTTTGTTTTCACCGTCCCAGCTATGGCCGCGGGATACACAGCAGGCACGTATACTTCATCCGCGCAAGGCAATAACGGTCCGGTTGAAGTCAGCGTCACCGTAAGCGACACTGAGATCACGGCAGTGGAAGTAAAATCTCATTCAGAAACATCCGGTATAAGTGACAGGCCTATTGCGGAAATACCCGCGGCTATTGTGGAAAACCAGTCACTGGCCATCGACACGATTTCCGGCGCTACCAACTCTTCCAAGGCTATTCTGGCCGCAGTGGAAGACTGTGTTAAGCAGGCAGGCGGCGATGTGGAAGCCTTGAAGGCTGTAAAAGTAGCTAAGGCACCTGCAGAAGATGTGGAAGCCACTTATGACGTAGTCATTTGCGGCGGCGGCGGCGCAGGTCTTTCGGCAGCCTTGGCGGCCAAAGATGCCGGCGCTAGTGTAATTATCGTGGAAAAAGCAGGATCACTGGGCGGTAACTCCTTATTGGCCGGCGGTGCCTTCAATGCCTGCGATCCCGAGCGCCAGGCAACGGTTGAGATGACCGAATCCCTCCTGGCTGAGCTCAAGCGCTATCTAGATCTGAAAGAAGAAGATTTCGGCGCGTTTGCCGACGTTCTGAAGACCGTTAAGGAACAGATCAACACCTACCTGGCAGGTGACACCTCCAAGCTATTTGACAGCCCCGAACTGCACATGCTCCACATATACATGGGCGGCAAGCGTACAGGTCTTGACGGCACCGTCATTGAGCCCGATCTGGCCCTTGTCGATACATTTGCCCACAATGCCCTGGATGCCTTGAATTGGGCTACCAAATTCGGCGTTCAGTGGAATGACAGAATCAGCACCGTGCTGGGAGCTATGTGGCCCCGCACCCACGGCGTAGCAAACGAAAAGATCACCATCACCTTTGAAAAAGCCGCACGGGAATCCGGTGTGGAAATCATGACCGATACCCGGGCTACCGAGCTGATCATGGAAGACGGCAAAGTTGTTGGGATCAAAGCTACCACATCCGCCGGCGCGAATGTGACACTGCATGCCAATAAGGGCGTAGTGCTGGCCACAGGCGGTTTTGCTGCTAACGCCCCGATGGTTGTAAAGTATAACAATTACTGGGAAGGCCTTTCCGATAAAATGCCCTCCACCAACGCTCCCACCATCACCGGTGACGGCATCGTAATGGCGGAAAAAGCAGGCGCCGGTCTCACTGGCATGGGATTTGCCCAGCTAATGCCTTCCTCCCATCCTCTGGATGGGTCCCTCTTCAGCGGTATCTGGGGCAGCGCTGAAACCCAGGTGTTTGTGAATAAGGAAGGAAAGCGGTTTGTCAACGAGTATTCCGAGCGGGATGTGCTTTCCAAGGCTGCCTTAGCTCAAACAGACAAGCTGTTCTTCATCATTTGTGACAACAAGATCGCCAAAAACGCCGACGTGGCCGGTATGGAAGCCAAGGGAAACGTTGTTTCCGCCAACACCCTGGAGGAGCTTGCCAATAAGCTTGGCATCCCTGCCGATGCCTTCGTAGCAGAAATCGATCGCTACAATGGCTTTGTGGAAGCACAAAAGGATGACGATTTTGGCAAGGCGCTCTTTGGCGAAAAGATTGACGAGCCTCCCTTCGTTGCTACTCCCCGCTCCCCCTCCCTGCATCACACCATGGGTGGCGTCACCATTGATAAGGATACTCATGTACTTAACACGCAAGGTGACATCATCCCCGGATTGTATGCTGCCGGTGAAGTGACTGGTGGTTTGCATGCCGGTAACCGTCTTGGCGGAAACGCTTTGACCGATATCCTTGTATTCGGCCGCATTGCAGGGACCAATGCTGCGGCAGGCAAGTAATTCATACCAGGAGCTACCGAATCAAGCCGTTCCGCAACACGCGGAACGGCTTTATGCATCATGCGCAGGTTCACTTGATGACCTTGAGGGATTTCCGGTCGATTGTCAGCGCTACAACCGCCAGAAAGATCATGCCCTTGATAAGCTGCTGCATCGCGGTATCCAGGCCAAGCATGACCAGACCGTTGCCCAGAATGAGGGAAATCAGTGTGCCGATGATGATATTAGAAAAGCGGACCTTGGCGCCGCCCGAGATCGGCAGGCCGCCGAGTACCAGCGCAATGAGAATCTGCGTTTCGAACTGGTTGCCAGCAGTGGATGTGATGGAGCCGACCTTCACTACGTTTACAAAGGCCGCAATCCCTGTAATAGCTCCTGCCGCAATGAACACCAGCAGTTTCATCTTGTCGGTGCGCACGCCGGAATACCTTGCCGCTTTTTCGCCGGCTCCAACCGCCTTGAGATCGATGCCAAGCTTAGTAAAATGGAACAGAATGAACACAACAAGCAGTACTATACCTGTGATGAGAAGCTTTATAAAGTCCTGATTAAGCGCAGTGATGGTCGGTGTAGCCGCCACCGGTGCGTTTGTGGTCAAATATGCACAAAGGCCGCGGAACAAGTACATGGAGCAGATGGTAACGATAAAGGAAGGGATCCTGAAACGCACATGAAAGAATCCGTTGATCGCGCCAATAGCAGCACCGGTCAGGATGCCGCCGAGGATTGCCAGGGGGATGTTGTAGAAGGAAAGCGCGCTGACCACTATGGAGGAAATGCCAAGGATCGATCCCTGCGAAAAATCCAGGCTGCCCAGTGTCATCACCATAAACACTCCGGTGCCGGCGATCATGAGGGGATATACCTGGCTGAGAATCAGCCGAATGCTCTTTGAACTGATGATCTGCCCTCCGGTCAGCAGTGCAAAAACTGCAATGATCACAATCAGTCCGAACAGCGGGAGGAAGGCCTTTAAGCGTGATCCCAAGTGGACTTCCCTGATTTTGCCGGCGCCCTGCGGACCTAATCCGGCAACGGTTTGACGCTGTATCATGCTTCACGCCCTCCTATAGCATCCTGGCAATGATATCTTCTTCGCCAAGTTCCTTGCTGCGGTGAAATTCAGCGCTTAAAGCCCCATCCTTCATGATCAGGATCCTGTCGCACATACCCAGCAGCTCCTGTATCTCTTCTGAAATCATGATGATGGATTTGCCTTTCGCCCTAAGCTCTGCCATGAGCGCATAGATATCAGCCTTGACCTTGACGTCGATTCCCCGTGTGGGGCTGTCCAGCACGAGGATATCCGACGCTTTTCCCAGCCAGCGCGCCAGGACGATCTTTTGCTTGTTTCCGCCGGACAAATCGGAAACAAACTGTTCGATCCCGGTCATCTTTACGCTCATTGTTTCGGCATGCTCCTGAGCGAAACGGTTGAGTTTCTTCCGTTTCAGAAACCCCTTTTCAGCAAGGTCATTTACCGAAGGCAGCACGATGTTGTCGAGGATGGAATCGTTTACGATCAGCGATTCGTTATCACGGTCCTTGGATGCGTAAGCAATGGAATGGCTGATGGCGTCCGGTATGGAATCGATCCTGGTGCCATCATATAATTCCACAGATCCCGTACGGTCAAAGGATGCGCCGAACACCGCTTTTCCCACCTCGTGCATGCCGCACTCGCTGAGGCCTCCGAAGCCCAGGATCTCCCCTTTGTGTAGTTCGAAGGTGATGTCTTGTATCTGTTTGTGCACAGATACATTCTTAACAGACAGCACAACCTCACTGTTTTCCGGATCACCATAGTCGGTGCGGTAATAACGGCTGTTAAGCTCCCGGCCCACCATCAGCCGCTTTAAATCATCCTCGGTGACTTGCGCGCTTTTCACCGTATCGATCAGCTCACCATCGCGCAGGACGGAGATGGTATCCGTATGCTCAAGCACTTCGTTCAGATCGTGGGAAATAAAGATCACCGTGCGGCCATCCGCGCGGGTTCCCTCCATGAGTTTGTACAACTCCTCGCGCCCATACTGGCTGAGCGCTGTTGTCGTTTCATCGATAACAACAACAAGCGGCTTGAAATACGTAGCCTTCACGATTTCTATCAGCTTGCGGTCTTCAAAATGAAAATGATCGATTATCAGCGATGCCTTGATATGCTTAAAGCCGTATTCGTTAAGCAGGCGCTGGGCCTCCCTGTTCATGGCGGCCGTGTTTTTGACGCCATACCTGATGAAACGGTCCTCGTTCCCCAGGAAGATGTTCTCGGCTACTGTCAGGCCGGACAGCGTGCCCATTTCCTGCACGATAATGGAGATTCCCGCCTTGTTGGCCTCCACCTGGTTACGTGCTTTAATCTCCTTCCCATTCAGGAGAAAACGTCCGCCGTCGATGGTATGGATGCCGCAAAGCATGGAACAGAAGGTGGATTTGCCCGACCCGTTTTCGCCGATCAGCCCCCTGATCTCGCCTTTTTGAAATTCAAGGGAAACATGATTGACCGCATGCGTAATTCCGAAGGATTTGTCCACATGATCGGCGGCTAAAATCGTTTCTGCCATTGTCTTGTATCCTCCGTTATTTCGCAATCTCACCCTTTTCAGGGCTTGCGGTCAGGGCGACGATGGCCAGCAGCGCGGCGCCGGTCACGATGTTCTGGACTGTGGTGGGCGCTCCCAGCGCCACGAATCCGTTGAATATGATGGCGATAATGAATTCCCCAATCACGATGGCGGGCACAGCGGTGCCGTATTTGCGGAATGTAAGGCCGAAAAAGGTACCCATCAGCGGTGTGAAGTTGCGGATCATGGATGTCATGCCTGTGGTCGCCGTCATTGAAGTACCGTAGCTGACCGACAGGATGGCCATCACGCCCACGAAAAGATGGCAAAGCACAAAGCCATAAAGCTTTTGCTTGTTTACGCTGATCCCCATGTTTTTTGCTGTAAACTCGTTGCTGCCGATGGCATAGCAATATGTGCCGATCCTGGTATACTTCAATATGAAATTGGTCAGAAGAAAAGCGGCAAAAGCCAAGAGGATGTTTCCAGGAGCGCTGCCAAATGCCTGCAGGGGGGAATCAAGCACCTGCTTGACGCCGCCCGCGACATAATAGGCTACCGATTCATAGATGAGCATCAGGCCAACCGTAACAATCATGGATGGTATATTCAGTTTGATGTACAGGAAACCGTTCAAAAAGCCGATCAGAGCACCGCACAGGATGCAGCCCAATAATAATCCGGCGTAACCGAATGTCTTGGACAGTACAACGCCAACTATTGCGGAGAGCACCACATTCGCGCCAATGGAAAAGTCAAACAGTCCCATAACCACTATAAAGTATAGGCCGCAGGCTCCTACCGAATAAATGATGGACGATTGGAGATAGAAGTACAGGTTTTCGATGCTTCCGAAATTCGACGGCGTCAGGATCTTGAATACAACAAAGAAAAAGGCTGCCATCAGCATAAGCAGCATCAGCCCGTAGAACCGTCCGAAAACTTTGTTCGTTTTAAAATTTTGAAGACGGGCATTCAGATCCATATGCATCCTTCCTTCGTTTTAAAAGGATTGGAAATTATCAAGAGATGGGGCTGTTCCCCGGGGAACAGCCCCATGCTCTATTCTATTTGTAAATTCCGTGTTATTTGGCGTGGCGTGCCACAACGTCCTCCACAGACAGCTTGGAGCAGGTCTCGCTGAGCTGTTCAAAGCTCAAGTCCGCCATGGCCTTGATTTCATCCGTATAATAGGGCAATTCGGTGCCGGTGAAATACTTGGCATATGCCTCATAGTCTTCAGACGAGCCTACGAACATATACGGGAATACGATCTCGTAGAAGCTGTCCGTGGAAGTGGGATACTTGCCTGTGATGGCGTTGTATACCAGCATGAAGGCGAAGAACGGGTCGGCATAGTGCCCGCCGGATTCGGCGCTCATAGCGCCGGATTTGAGCTTCTCGCCAAGGTCCGGCAGGAAGTCTGTGGAGACAACCTGGATCTTGCCAGTGAGACCAAGGCCTTCGATGGCCGCGATCGCGCCGATCAGAGGATCGCCGCCGCCGCCTGCTACGATCAAGGCGTCAATGTCGGGATTCGCGGCAATAATGGCTTCAGCGGTGGCGCGTCCGGTATCGGATGTCGTTCTGCCGTACTGCGGCTCAAGCAAGGTGGCTTTGTCATCGGGATGGGCTGTATTCCATTCCTCGATACCAGCCTTGTAGCCTTCCCAGCGGCCAAGGAACGTAGCGTCACCGGGTTCCCAGCCCATCAGGCCGATCTTCCGGGCGCCCTTTTCACACACGATTTGAACCAGGCGCTTTCCGTTGTCCGGCTCGGATTCATGCACCGTGCCCACATAATACGGGGATGACTTGGCAAGCGCATACTCCGTGGGATTCGCCGCCTCATTGATGACGCGGAAGAACTGCGCCACATACATTTCGTTTTGTGTGCAGGTATTGATGACGGAGGCCATTTCCGCCGAGGAGGAGTTGCAGATGATCATGCCGTCGCACCCGGCCATGGCAAGCGTCTCCGCAGAAGCGGTAACCTGCTCTGAAATGTGGGCCTGATCCACATAGATCACTTTCACGTTCAGCGCCTGCGCCGCGGCATCCAGAATCCGCTTGACCTCGCTGCCGAGCGTGTCGGTCGAACTCCATATGGATACACCGATGGTGATATCCTCGGCGTGCGCCGTGAGCGCGAACAGACCAAAGACCATTGAGAGTACCAGGATCAAGGACAGGATCTTTTTCATGATCTGCGACCTCCGTTCGTATTGTGTATTCAATTTACGCCAGATTTATTTAATTATAATAAAAAAACCGATGCGTATGAATGCAGCGGTTTCCTTAATTTGTTTGTTCTATTGGGAAGTTGATTCTATCAAAAAGGTTGTTTTTTTCCGATTCATCGGCTGAATATTCCGATTAGGGCGATTTGATATCCCAGATGCGCAAATTGCCCGTAAAAACTGAACTTTTTCGTAAAAATGCAAACAATTCATTAAGTTACAACGGCGGCCTGTTTGTATTCACCGACGGGTCACGCATTTTGAAATGCTTTGGTGATTTTCCATATTTCCTTTTAAACAGGCGGCTGAATTGATAGGCATCATAAAAGCCGTAACCGGCGGCAATGTCCTGAATGGTGCGGTCGGTTGTGCGGATGGCGGCATAAGCCATTTCCAGCTTTAAATTGATTTGGTACTGGTGCACACCCTGCCCTGTGATCTGCTTGAAGCGGGAGGAAAGGGAGCGTACTGAAATTCCTTATCGTCCCGCTCCGACCAGAAGGCATCGATGATACGCCGGAGTATCCTTGCCACCTCGGAGTACTGTCCGCAGGCGGTTACCGTCATGAAGCCCACCCTGCGTTCCGTAGCATTTGCCTTCATCATATCAGGTGTCATATTCACGTCATAACGGTCGCCCTGCAGCCTGCCAAAGTGAACAAACATGGTTCGCGTGTTGGGCATACACTGCACCGGACAATAATGGTGGCTGCCCGCCCTAAGGAAAATGGCCTCGCCTGCCTTGAGCAGGTAGGTTTGATCATCCTGTGCAATCGTCCATTCGCCTTCGCAGATGTATAAAAGATCATGCTCCGTCATGGTGCGCTCAGGGTGGTATTCAGGGTTGGGATATACATTCATGCCGCACAGCGTGACGGTCCTTTCCAGACTGATATCCAAAACATCTTCATACGCCATGGCGCATGCGAGCTTACGGCTTCATATATTCAAACCGCACCGAATTGTAAGCGCCATCAATTTCTTTTAGGCAAATGTACGTTATAAACGATTCAGATTCGTATGATCAATTGTATAGACATCATTCAGCTTCAGTTGGTGAGGCGAGTCGGAATAGTAAGGATCATAGTCTGTATTGATGCATCTGACCTTTTGCTCATTTTCCGGGGTCAGCAATACTTTGACGACCGTCCCTGCCAGCTTAAGCGCGGCTTTTCCGGCTTTCAACAAGCTCGATTCCCCTTTTCACGGCTTTTTGCATGCGCTATGCCATGCGTTGCCCATGCAATTTGAACGATGCGGCGGCTTAGGATACCTTTTCCTGCGCCGTGTACTTTGTGATCTGAACGATTTCCATGATTTCTTCTACCGACGGGAATTTGCACATGAGGCCCAGTGCCACTTTTGCCATTTCTGTTACATTACCGCTGTCGACAGCGTTCTTCTCAATCAGTTTGAGTATGGAATAACCAAACCGGTAAGTGAATATGGCGTTTGCGGCGCTGCTGATGCCGATGGCGCCCAGCTGACCAAAAAACGGCACGAGAAAAAGGATCCACGAAGCGACCTTGCAACCTATATAATAGGCGCCGGCGCCTGTTACACTAGCCGTAACAAAGCTCTTGGCAGCGTCGCCGCTCAGGGGTTTGCCTGCCCTTTTACATATGGCAACCGTAAGCGTCGTCCAAATCGTACCCAAGGCCGCCGCATCCGCAATGCCCGCGCCCGGAATCGCGCCTATTGGCCCCGCCGCGGTTGCGGCAATGATGGCGGTTTTCATCAATCCCCAATATTCCCTGGCAACCTTCATCCTTCCCACCTCTTCTTTCGATATGGCAAATGCAATTTCCCCGAAAATTCATTTCAGCGGATGAGCAGAATGGCTTTTTCCATTTCAGCCGTCAATTGCTGCTCTATGGACTTAGCGATATTATCGGTCATCTGCCTTATAGCGGTTGACTGCTTATCCACCTCGCCGGCCAGATGGATATATGTGCTCTTTGAAAGATCGCCTTTTTTGTTTTCCAATTGCTTGTAAAATACTTTCATTGGGATCAATTTACGGACCGCCGTGGGGATATTGGCATCCATCACATACTTTTCCGCCATTTTTGTTCCAAGGAAGGCAACGACAAGACCTACCACAAACCCAATCACCAAACCCAGAGGGCCGGTAGCCAGCAGTGCCGTCTGCGCGCCCCCGGCCAGAACCGCGGTGACCGTCGCGATGATCACATCAAGAATCAGCTTGATCTGCGAAAAATTGATCACTTTATATTCGCCTATCCTGATGTTGTCGGGCAGCAATGCCAAACCCGTCAGCCGCAGCGATGTTCTGGGCAAATGAAAAGCATCACAGATGGGGTTGGTCAGCGTCTCCATCTGCACACGCAGCCCTTCCAGCCATTGCGCCACATAAGGCGCAAGCAATTCCTTCATTTCATCACTTTGAAGAAATGATTCGCTTTGAACCATCATCTCATTGCTTATGCCGTTCAGCGTTCGAATCTGTCCCTCTTTCCAATGCGAAAGGGCAGGCTTGGCTACCCGCTCAATCACAGCCTCCACAATCGGCTCCGACAGCATTGAAAAAAGAGGCTTGAGCGCATTTTCAACGACCCGGTTGACTTTTTGGGATTTGATCAATTCTTCAACAGACTCATGGAAACCCGCAACGCCTTCCTCCATGCGCAGCGCATGGCAAAGGCCTCGGGCGATGGCGAATTCAGGTTCGTTGCCATATACCAGAGTCGCTTCGGGAAAGACTTCGGTTGCAATCTCCCGCACAAAGCGCATTCTGGACGCTCCGCCGGTCATCAAAATGACGTGAGGCGAATCGCTATGAAGTGCCTGCCTGATGCTTTCCAGGGATTTCTGATACGCCTGCAGGTAACTGATGCCTTTCAGTTCCGGGATGGGCGTGTTCAGTATGGTTTTCATCATGGCGTCGTTGCAAACGATATCCACATGAGCCGCGGGATTAGTGCAGTAAAGCCGTACTGAGGATTCTATGTTGGCCATGTGGGTGTATCCGTTGTTCTGGGCGTTGAAATATCTTTCCTTGACCCTTCTTGCTTCCATTTCGCAGCGGGTATTCCACTGGGGATACTGGCGGAACAGGTTTTTCAGCTTTTCCGCATCTTTTTGCTTGTTCAAATTAATTTGCCATAGCATTTGGTCAATCAGGCCGGCCCCCAACATTACCTCTCCGCTGTCGTAAAGCTGTTTTTCCGCCAATTGGGATACATAGGTGTAATCCGTGGTCGAGGAACCCGCGTCGATGATCAGTGCCGGTCCGTCCATCACGTCACCGGAAATGTGCAACTGGCCGCTTTCCCGCGAATATAAAAAGGCAGCACGGGATTCGCTGACCATTTTCACATTTCTGTAGCCTGCCTGCTCAAACAACCGGGCGTATCTGTTCCTTGTATCATCATTCCATCCCGACGGGCATCCGATATAAAATTTGGCCGCATCCATGTCGTTAATACGCTTTTCGCTTAGCAAATGGGACAAAAGTGTGCGTGCAAAGGCTTCGATGCACTCCGAGGCTTCCTTGGGCTGTGATAAAAACCGGCTCTTGAACCTAAGATGCAGGTGGTGAAGATCAGATATTTGATAGGCTTCTTCCCCGATAAAATACTGGCCCAGATGATTGAGCCCCAAAGCCGTCAGTATATTCTTCGTTCCGCGAACTTCAAGGATCGCGGGCGGAACAGTGCTTCCCTGGCGTGTCCAGGCAATCGCCGTTTCCCCATCGCCCAGGTCCAGACCATAAAAGTCAAACAAAGCGCTTTTGAAATCTGTCACCTACATACTCTCCTATTGTCAATTCACATGCCGATGGTTGCCTGGCCTCTTGCCAGCAGCCTGTTTCCCTTTTTCATGGCAGGCCTGATGGTATCATCCTTTTCTATACCGGGCAGGCAATCAAAATATTGCCTGTTTTCTGTGGTTATTGTCATCATTTCCACACCCTGCCGTTGCAGTTCTTCCAAAAGAGGTGCAATGGATTTTAGGGCATAATCGCCATCCTGCACATGCCCCGCTTCCCAAAGCGCCTGAACGGACTGGTATTGCAGCTGTGTCCATTCAATGGTCTCATTCTCCGCGCCATGAGCGGAAAGACTGCTGATATTTTGGTCGGCCAAAACACAAATGTGCTCTATCTTTTCGCAAAGCTCAGGGACATTGACTTGGACGATTCCTCGCGCTTTGGGCTGCGAGTATTCGGTTTTCGCGGCTTTTTGAAGATTCTGCCACACGCAGGCAGCGGATGCAGCGGTGCTTAGAAGAATCAGCCAGAAATTTCCGCCCGCGAGTAGTGCCGCCGTCAAAAGCAAACTAAGGATGGCCGGACTAAACCGCTTGAGTGTTTTAATATCCAAAGCATCATTGGTTTGATATGTTTTTTCCGGTACAGCAATTATTTTCACTCTGCTTGCGCAGTACAGACAGGTCAATACAGCCTTCCCAAATGAAAGGGATCTCCTGGCCTCCTGCCGTGCCAGTGCGTTTGGCTCCTGCGTAATATAGGATTGCAGAAGAGAATCCATAAAAGCCATCGCTTCATCCGCGGCCGCCGTTATGTCTTTGCATTCAGACAGTTCCGAATGAAGCTTGTCCTTTTTTGATTGGTATATATCACGTATGGCTGCCATTGTTTTTCACCTTCATATCGGTATTCCATGCCTTCTATTCCCCCGCCGGCCCGGAGGGAGGCCGGCGGGGGCGCCGCAATCAGCCTTGCAGCACAAACCCTGTTTCCTGGCTATCGGGAGTTGTGTACATTTCTTCGTCCGCTGCCTCTTCCCCCAGGCTGTCCTCAATGCCCAGCAAGGCATTCAGCTCATGCTGGATCCCGGCAGCCCTCCGGGAGATGGGCGTAAGGCTGTCCAGAATCTGCTGATAAAGAATCTTGTTCCGCTCAATGGTCTGCTGATTCTGCGCAAAATCAACCTTCAGCCGGGTTAGCGTCGTCTCCACGTCCATTAGCGCGCGCTCCGTTTCATCGCCCAGATTGTTTTTCAGCTCACCAAAGGCCTGGTTCACAAAATCACGAATCTTCTGGCCGATATCGTCATCCTTGGACATTGTGGCAAATTCTTCTCTCAGCCTCAAGCAGTAATCTTCCTTGAACTTTTCCACATGCGCCTTGCCCTTGAACAACTCCGACACTTTTTTGCCGCCGAAAGCACCGAATATGCCGGCAACACCCATGATCACAAGCGCCAGCGGCAGCGATAACGTAACGCCCACCGCCGTCAGTATGGAAGTGAAAATAACATCCGACGCCAGCGCGGTAGCCAGTCCGGCCGCACCGCTGGCTGCCGCGCCCTTCCAGCCGGCGGTTTTGTATCCCAGCAGCATACCGCCGCCCATACCATATGTGAGGGCACCGATCACCTTGGCCAGCTTATAGTCTTTTGCCGATGAATCATCCCTTTTGACGGTGAAGCTTTCCTGAATTTGGTGCAGCCTATCCGTCAGTTCCTCATCAAAGGCAGCCAGGCGGCTGTATTCCTTGCCAAGGCAGTCAGTCACAATGGAGTTGATGCGCTCCACCTGGATACGCCCTTCGTTTTCCATCATGCCGCGGATCTTTTGATGAAGCCTTGCGCACAGTGCTGCGATCTTGTCATCCTTCAGCTCAGAGGCCGCTATCGGTTCATCGCCAACAATGCTTTCCGCTTTTTTCAGCAGCGTATTCCAATAGTCGGAGCCTACGCCGAGCGCCAGGGTGTATGCCTGATCGGCCGCTTCCTGTATTTTTTTCAGCTCCTGCATTTTCTGCGCCCGGGTCTTTTCAATCTCAGTCATGGCATGATTGTGTTTATCCAAAAACTCTGACTCATCCATCTTAACCGCGTTCAGATACATGGATATGGTGCGGGCAATTTCGCCGGAAACAGACAGAAGCTTATTGGTGAGCTGATCCAATATCACAACGCCGCGCTCGGTGGTCAGAAACTCATTCAGCATGGTTTCAAAGTTTGGGAAATTGCTTTCCTTCAGCAGGGCCTCATCGCCTTTTGCCTTGGCGTCCAATGCCTGCCTGGAGGATACGCCTACGATGCGTATATCCCCAAGCTTCCGCTGAAAACTTTCAAATGCCGGCGAATCTTCCCCCATGACGGCCCTTGCGTGGGCCACAAGATGCTCCTCGATCCGCTCCCTTATATTTTGAAGAATCCTTTGCTGCTCATCGGGCGTATAGTTGTCCATGCGCGTTACAACGAATATGACACGCCCCACATCGCTGCTTAAAAGCTTGTTTTCCAGAAAATCGCTTTCGTACTGGGAAAGCGGCGAACCAGCCATCACCACAAACAGGGTAGCATCCACCTTGGGAAGAATGGACAGCGTGACCTGGGTCATGAACTCATTGTCGTTCAGGCCCGGCGTATCAATGATATCCACATTGTTGCGGCAATAGTTAGTTGGATAATAGATCACCGCCTCCTGAACCGACTCGGCAGTCTTTTTCGAATCCTTGTCCAGCATGGTAACATACCGGGATAACTCACTGATATCGATCTGATCCTCGGTACCGTCCTTGAAAAAGACCTTTACCAATTTCGCCGGGCTGTACGTGATGCGGTTGATGGTGGCGGTTGTAGGCGTCACATCCGCCGGCAGTATTTTTTCGCCAAGCAGCGCGTTGATCAGCGTTGACTTTCCCCGTTTGAATTCGCCTGTAACGGCCACATTGAAATTATCGTCCTTAACGCGGCCAAGCAACTTGTCCACGGATTCGGCGCTGCCGTCAAGGTTCAGCTCCCTGGCAAAATTACCAAGCTGATGCAGGTCCATTTCCAGATCGGATATGGTCTTTTTATAGGTTACCAGCGAAGAGAAAGAGGCCTGGGTCATACGAGCACATCCTTTCCATCACTTGTATGAAAAATGAAACAAAAGAAAGCCGCAAATATCATCCCATGGAAACCATCAATACAATGAAAATAAGGACGCTCTGCACGGCCAGCGATATTTTCAGAAGCTTGAGACTCTCATCATAGCCTTTTTGATGCCATGTCTCAAAATGCCCGCTGTTCTTTGTCCGCCGCAGGAGGGTGTATGTGCCGATCATTGCAAAGATCCCGTAAAAAGGAATAAAGGAAAAGTAGGCATAGAATTTGGCCATTTTCAAATTTTTGTCTACGCCGGACGTGTTGAGGGGTTTGTTCGTAAACTTGGTGTTACGCGGCTTTTCTGTATCTGCCGTTCTGCTTTGCTGGTTACCGCATTGGGGGCAAAAAACCTGCCCGATATCCAGCTTGGCGCCACAGGCGGAGCAGGTAACTTTTGCAACGGAGGAAGCAGGATCTGCGGGATGTATCTTGGTGCCGCATTTGGAGCAGAAAGCATCCCCGTTTTTGAGGGTATTCTGGCAAGCAGGACAAGTCATAACAAGTCTCCTTTTGTTTATTACTAACTTTTGTATCGCTTCACCAAGGCAAATGTTATTGCTGCGAAAAACAATGTCATTTATACATGGCTTCAATCTCCGTGCATTCCGCCTCCGCCTTTTGCAACTTAGGTGCAAGGGTGTCAAGCTGCTGCCCCAGGAATTCCTGCCTGTACTGCGCCCGGCGCTTTTTATGCGATTGCACTTCGTTTAAAAAGCGCGTGTGCAAAGGCGCCTCATCCCCCGCCAGCGTTCGAAGCTGTTCCTCGTACCGTTTCAATTCCTCTTCCAGCCGTTTGATGCAGGATGACAGTGATTGCTTGATTACCCGGTCTACATGCCGGATCAGTTCCATGGAACCTCCGCCGTTTTTTTGCATCATCAGCGCATCGGCCCAGGCAAAGCGTACATCCAGTTGCACGTCATTTATATCGAACCGCTCCAGTTGACGGAGGGCATCCGCTATGAGCGGCTCATTGTCCACATAAGGCGCAAGCCTATTGCACAGTGAAAGATGAAGTTCCCGCCACGGTACGATGGCCGCCTCCTCAAAGCTTGACGCAAACTCGTTAAGCAGCTTTTTCATATAATCCTGCATGGCACGGTTGGCGGTAAGCCCTGCGGCGGTCAGTGCATTGTTTACTTCCTTTTTTTCGGCGCTGCGCAGCTTTCCCAATTCCTGCAAAAAAATCTTTCTCAATTCCTTATCCTGGTTTTCCAATTCCGGCCGCTTGCTGCCTATAAGCTTTCCACTGATTTGAATCCATGTGGAAAGGATCTTCCGCTCCTTTTCATCATAATCGCACATGATTTGCTGAAGCTCTCTCCGGGAATCGTCTGTATCACACTGCGGCGCTTCCTTTAGCTTGGCTGCAGCCTCATAAATATGGGCAATGCCCTTTTTCAATACCTCATTGGCCTTTCTGATCGCGCTTTTCCCCTGGTTAGCCGTAACCACCGCCATCAGTTCATTTTTGAACGTATCAAAGCGGCTTTTTTCAAGCAGGCTTTGATCATTGGCTGTAAATGAACGCAAGGCCTGCTTTGCGGAAACACCGAACAAATGAAATTCACGAAGGATATCCTCCGCCTTTTTTATGAGTTCCGGCCGCTTCTCCCCATACTTTTTCTCCATGTATTCCGGAACCATGACTGTAACGCGTTCCCTGATCACCTGAAGCAGGCGGTCCTGGTCTTCCGGAGATATCAAATCGATGCACGACACGACGAAGACAAGCAGGTGGATCTTGTCACATGCAATGACTTCACCAACCATTGCTGCTTCCGTTTCGCTGAACGGCGATGTGGCCATGATGGTCACAATGGCGGCATCCACCGTATCCAATGCGGATAATGTAATGGCCGTCATATCATTCTCGTCGCCAAGGCCCGGAGTGTCCACAATGTCGACATGGTTGATGCACAGCATGGCAGGATACTCCAAAATAGCCTCCTGCACATTGGAGGCAACAGAAGCTTTTTCCGAATCCAGCTTCGTTACATAATCAGCAAGAACTGATACGCTTGGCAATACCTCCCGGCTGCCATCCTTAAACAGAATGGATGCCCGTGCCATAACGCCATATGTGATGCGGTTGACGGCGGCTGTTGTGGGCTTTACATCCGTCGGAAGTATGGAGGAACCCAACAATGCGTTGATCAGGCTTGTCTTTCCGCGTTTGAAATCCCCCACCACCGCCAGAACAAAGCGCTTTTCGCGGATCACATCCAGGCTGTCGCGGATTTCCGCAAGATCGCTTTGCCTGGAGCCAAACTGTGTAAGTATATCGTTGGTCAGTACGAGTGCCTCATGGAGCTTGAACTGTGCCGTTTGATAATCCAAACTTCTCATCTCCAGCAGAAAGCAATTTCCGCTCATTTTCAGAAACTCAACATTAAAAAGTATACTTCTCAGCGTTTTCGATTTGCTATGCAAGTTGCATCAATCTTGTCAATTTTTGTACATTTTTGGCACTTTATTTGTTTATGAGAAGGAGATGGCTTTACGAACATGGAAAACATGATAGCATTTGTCTTATGCTGTTCGCATGGAGGAAAGCGCGTGAACAAAGACTTACGCACCGACGATATACAGAAGCTGCTCCGGGAAAGCGGTAAATTCGATCAGGTTCTTCATATCAGCGGTGATGCCATAGATAATCCCACCCTTCATGCCACCCTGTCGGCCCTGCAGCAAAGCAGCGGGTTTTCCATTGCACAGATTGCGGACGCGGCACTGCTCAGCCATCCGTATGCCTACCAGGTTTTCAGCGGGAAACGAAACCCTGGCAGAGATATACTGATTTGTATCACGCTCGTTATGGGCCTGGATCTTATATGGACGCAAAAGCTTTTGCGGTTGGCAAATAAAGGCGAGCTTTACCCCCGGGTTCGCCGTGACGCCGCCATCATATTCGGCATACATCACCGTTATTCACTTACCCAAATGGAGGACTTTCTTCTAAGCCTTGGGGAAGCTTCCCTGCTGAACCGTATGCCGTAACTACTTTGTTTGGAGATATGTTTATGGGTGATCTGCAGGCTTTCTTAGCTGAATATCAATCTGCATGCGTGATCCCAGATATGCCCGAAAGCATCGGTCAGTATTACAATGTAAACGGCTGCCTAAAGCAAAACGCGAATCAGCAGGTTTTTTTGCTGCGAGGCAAAGAGGATGAAACTTCCTGCATACTAAAGGTAGCGCCGGCCGGCAGCATAAACAAGTTGATGCGCGAGCACGCGCTGCTGCTCACGCTTCATGACAGCGCATTTCCCCACCCGATTACATGTTTTACGCGGGCGGAACACGCATTTCTTCTTCGTGAATATATTCCGGGCAAATCTTTGGCCGATTATCTGGAAAGCTGCGAAACGATCCACATAAAAAAGATATTGTCCATCGCGTGCAAGGTTTGCATCATTGTTGAAAAGCTGCACGCAATGGACCCGCCCATTATTCACAGGGATATCAAGCCTCAAAACATCATCATTTCCGACAGCGGTACCATCCACCTGGTGGATCTGGACACCGTGCAGGCGGAATCATCTGAAAAGTCCTATGATACCGAGATATTGGGTACGGCTATTACGGCCGCACCGGAGCAGTTTGGCTACAAAAGGTGCGATGCACGGGCCGACGTGTATGGCATCGGGATGCTTCTGGTCTTTTTATTGACGGGAGGCTATGATAAAAGCCGGCTTCATACATTGCATATATCTCCCGCTCTTAAGCGGATTATAAATAAGTGCCTGCGTTTTGATCCCGAAAAAAGGTATCCGTCCGTCCGCCTTTTGCACAAGCGTCTGGAAGCTTACACCGCGCGCTGGCGCAATCTGGCTATAAGGGCAGTCTGCTTTATATTGCTTTGCACTGCAGCTGCAGGTATATATACCAACCGTGCCGGTATATTGAATTCAATGGAGACCGCCATTGTGCAGTTGTATAAAGGCGCTTACCGGTTCAAGTCTCCTTTGATTGAGAAAGCCGTAAGGCTTAAGCTTAACCAAGCCATTGGTGATATCAGCATTGATGATATGCAGGGTATCACCGAATTGTATCTGTGCGGAGATACGCCATATCTGAATTGGGAAGACGCCTATTCCTTCGGCTTTACGCTGCATCTGCATGGCACGGATTTTGAGGGCGGATATAGTTTACTTACCGATCTTACTGATTTGAAATACATGCCGCATTTAAAAAAGCTGTCGCTGATGCGGCTGGATTTGACCGATCTTACCCCATTGAGCAAGATTCAATTGACTCACCTGTCCGTTTGCGATAACCGCATCTGCGATATCAGCCCCTTGTATGATATGAAAATGCTTGAGGAGCTGGATATCAGCAATAATCCAATATCAGATATAACCGGACTGGCGGCTTTTACCAGGCTGGATAGTCTGAACATCAGCAGCACCTTGGTTACAGACCTGTCCCCCATTGCCGGCATGAAACTAAAAAGACTGTTGCTATATGTCATGCCTCAGGATATGGATTACACAGCGCTTGATACATTTGACCAGCTGGAGGAATTCGGCAGCCGGGATCTTAAGGCTGAAGGCGTACGCATTCTATCGAAAGTGGAATCCCTTCGCAGCGTTCTCCTCTTTTTCAGTGAAGTGGACAGCCTGGATCCTTTCATGAATATGAAAGAGTTGGGTTACCTCAATCTCTTTGGGGCACAGCTTAAAAATCTCGAGGGGATTTCAGCCTTCCAGAAGCTGAACAGTCTTGAGGTCACATCCAATGCGATCAATGATTTGAGCGCCCTTGATGGAAACGCCACTATTGAACAGCTCAAGATATGCAATAACCCCGTAAAAGACCTGTCACCGCTTGATCGCATGCCGGTCCTGAAAACCGTAATACTTTCCCACGGGCAGGAAACAAATTTTAAAAAGCCCGTAAGCGAATTGCCGTTTGCCGTTCAGTTTGATGACTGATTATAGGATGCTGTTTATTCATAGAACCACGCCACACGGTCCTCCTCGGTACGCTCGGGCATATCATTGAGGCCAAGCGAAAGCAAATGATCAATATAGGCCGCGATATCTTGGGCGCAGTGGAAATCAAGAACATCCTCATCGTGAATGGTGACCTTGAATTCTTTTTCGCATGCAATAATAAGCTTTGCAATATCCAGCGGATCTACGCCGTTGTCTTTTGTCAGGGGCATCCTTATTGTTACATCCTCCGCTTCCACGCCGATGATTTCTGCCAGGAGCTTCCTTACCTTAAGAACGACCATATTGATCCCTCCCTCTTGCTAATCACACAATAGCGGGCTGATTTCTCCGGCACTGAACAGGTTCAGCCTGTGCAAGGCCCTCGTACTCGCTATATACAGCAGCTGTTTATCGTCCTGCGTATGATAGTGTTCTATATCGGCGTCGCATACAATCACAGCGTCAAACTCCAAGCCTTTTGCCATGAAAATGGGAAGTACAAGCGTACCCTTTAACTCCGCCACGCTGTCGTGATGAATGAATCGCAGCGCCATCCTGTTTTTCAGCCTTTCATATACAATAGAAGCGTCTTTTTCTGTCTTGCAGATGAGCCCGATAGATCCGTATCCCTTTTCTTTGCAGGCCGCAACTTCTTCTGACAGCATATCATCCATCTTTGAAAGGCTGGCAGCCCTATGAACAACCGGCTCCTCTCCGGACCGGCTGAAGCATTGACCTGCCATGCCCGGGGCAAGGAATCTCGCGCTGAAGCGCCATATTTCCTCTGTGCAGCGGAAGCTCTTTTCCATGGTAGCGTATGTTGATTTTCCCTTGCCGAGAATGGCACGGATTTGTTGATACATCGATATATCAGCCGGCTTCCCTATGGACTGATTGACATCCCCCAGTATGGTATAGCGCGCATATGGACACAAGTCACGCAAGAGGGCGATATGCAAAAGCTCATCGTCCTGCGCCTCGTCTATTACAAGCTGGCGGATATGGCTGTATTCATCGCAGCCATGTATCCGGATATGCAAATACGAAAGTGCTCCCGCATCATCATATTGGATCTGCCCTTCTGCCAGCTGGCCGCTTGTAAGTGATAGAATCTCCTCTATGTTTTCAGGCAGCGCGATACACATTGCCAGACGGTAAAAACTCTTTTTATCGCTGAACAGCTTTCTGTACAACGCTTTTGTATCGATCCTGGTAAATGCCCGAATCTCCTTAAGGAGCGCGGCGCTTTCATGAATCGAAATCCACCGGGCAAATTCCTCCACTTCCGTCATGTGCTCCGGAAACCGTGATGCGAAGCTGTTCAGCTTCCGTACGCGGTTTTTGCGCAGCCGATGCACTTTCTCGAGTATTTCCTGCTCCAGCCATATAAGGCGCATCCCCAAGACTGCAATCTTTTTCGGATTGCAGACGGTGGATTTCAAAACATCCCGGTATGCAATGCACTGCCCATCATAGTCCACATCCTGAAAATCAATCCATTTTCGTGGTATGTCCTGAACAAGCCGGTCAAGGATCTTGATAAACGAGGCGGACCCTTTGAATGCCATGCTGCTTTTCAATAGTTCAGCCTGCCTATCTTCCCTTAAGGAAAGCAGCTGCTCCAGCCATTCGCCCCTGGACTGTATCTTCTCCATAGGAAACAAGCTCTGAAAAATGTCTTCCAGAAGCATGGTTTTCACATTGCTCTCCCCAAGTTCCGGCAGAACATTTGAGATATATTTTTCATATACACTGCTTGGCGACAGGATAAGGATATCATTGGCGCTTAACTTGCCCGCCAGCTCCCGGTACATAAGATACGCGACCCTGTGCAGCGCAATGGAAGTCTTGCCGCTTCCCGCCGCGCCCTGCACCATCAGCACATCGCTCTCCATATCCCTGATGACGATGTCCTGATCCTTTTGAATGGTCTCCACAATGGTTTTCATCTGAGGCGTAGCGTTCTTGGAAAGCAGATTCCGAAGGAATTCGTCGATGATCTGAATATCCGCGTCAAAAAAGTATAGCAGATTCCCCTGGCGTATTTCATACTGCCGTTTAAGCAAAACCTCACCATCGAGCGTACCGGCAGGCGCTTCGTACGATGCCTTGCCCAGGCCATGGCGGTAAAATACGTTTGAAATCGGCGCACGCCAATCATGCACGTGTATGAAAAGTGTATCCTTTTCCATCAGCGTGCAGCGGCCGATATAAATGCTTTCTGTATTCTCTTCCCCGCTGAAGCGGAAATTGATCCGCGCAAAATAAGGCGAATCCAATATTTTCTCCAAAGACTGGATCGTCACGGTTTCTTTTTCACGGGCAGCGATTTGATCTGATTCCGGCTGGAAATATTGGCTCAATTCAGCCAGGTCGTGAAAGCCCTGCATGGAGTACAGGTTTGATATGGTGTCTGCCCGCGGCGCATACTCCTGCACATCCTCATGAGCGGACGAGATGACCGTCTCCCGTTCTTCACGTTTTTGCTTTAGCTGCGCTATTTCCCTTTGTACAAAAGCGATCGTGTGCTCCAAATGAAGATTTTCAGACTGCAGTTCCTTCTGTTCCTGCGCTTGCTCCATTCTCCAAAATCCCCTTTCGTCTTATGACGGGATGAGATTGGGCACTTTCCGTCGTGCGTGTAGTCTAGCATATTTGCTCTCAAATATACAGTCTTGTTGTTAGGGCGGCATCATGCTATAATATAAGTGGCCAAGAGGAGAAAACCTTTGTTCATTTTTTTAAGCCGATGAAATAGTTATTTACTTTTTACTAAATCAAAAGAGCTGCCAATGCCGGCGGCTCTTTTGATATTTGCGTTTTATTCCTGCTATTCTCTTTCCAGGCAAATGAGGAAACTTTCCCAGACCTCAAGGCGGTCAAGCACAAAAGTGAGAATCTTGTTATTAATACTATACTTTATCTGCTGTGAGGCAAATAGCCTCACAACCTGTAGGGCGTGCTCCGAAGGATAAAGCCTTACGGTAACCTCAATATCCGTCATGGGAACGACGGTTTTGAGCGGCCGCTCCCCTGTGCCATTTGCCAGGTGGATCAGTATGCCGTCCGGACAGCGGAATGCATTCATGGCAAGACCATGGATGCGGCTTACGGTTACCGTAGGCGGGCATGCCTTATTAAGAAGCTGGTGGGCCAGCTCGTAGTGCTCATCCAGGCCGTATTTTTCAATCAGTTCCGAAAGGCCGAACTGGATATTGCAGCACTTACCCTTGCCTGATTTATTTATGGTGACAAGCGGTATCCTGGTATGGGGTGCCGGCAAGGAGGCACGTTCCGGCGGGGCTCCCACCGCATCGGGAGGGGCGAAGGACGGCACCAATGCTGCCAGTATCTG
Organism: Bacillota bacterium; assembly: GCA_023415715.1. Taxonomy (GTDB): domain Bacteria; phylum Bacillota; class Clostridia; order Christensenellales; family Aristaeellaceae; genus JAEWAH01. Next base: position 20,728 of record JAEZJP010000285.1, on the reverse strand, counting down.
CGCGCCTTCCGGCTCCGACAAAATGATCTTCCCGCCCATGGGGATGATTGGCGTATCCTGCAGTTCTTCTCCTTGAAGGCTTTTGCCTTCCTCCTCAAACCGGAGATAAGCGGAAACAGTCTCTCCGCCAGTTTTTTGATAGCACCTGATGCCTGCCGCCTCATACAGTTCCGGGCAATCTTCCGGAATCTTGCCTTCCAGAATCAGATGCCCGCCCGCCGAAACGTAATCATAAAGCGCAGCCGCAGCTTCCTTTGTAATATAGAACGCTCCTGGTACAAGCACTGCGCTTTTGCCGTGCAGTGTCTCAGGCGTCACCCGCCGTCCCTCCATCAGCTCGTACAGCTTTTGCGTATGATGCAAAACGCTCATCCAGCCATTCATTTGATACGCATCATCGCAAAGCACCGTAGGGCAGCACAAATGTTCCTCCCGGCCCATATAGGGGGCGATCATGCCGGCCTTTTCATTGGCCGCAGCGACACTGCGAAGAATCCGCTTGTCGGTAATAGTTGCGGGTATGCCCGTGACGGAATGCCATAAGGACCCGCCGAAGATGGGAATAAGGCTTAACCAAAAGTCATACTCCGCCGTGGGAAGGCCCGTATGCCACCAGTCCATGCCGGGGGAGGAATGGATGATGCCGAAGGGGTGTTTGTTCCCCGTACAATTCCTGCAGCGGTTCATGCTGTATGCGGGCCGCCATATGGGCGGAATTTTCAAGACGCCCTGGGAGAGTCGGTCCTGGGATTCATCGCAGATCTGATCGCCCAAGACTTTACCGGCCACCAGTTCCTGATGCTTCCAATAATAAAGGATGAGCGGGGTACCGGGGCGGACAGACTGTATGGCACTGTTCAGCCGGCCGATATTCTCTTCCAATTGATTGGTTTCCCAACGGCTTTCAGCATGCTTGGAAACTGGTACGCAAGAGTCAGGGAATCCTATGAGGATGCTTATCCCGCCACCACCATCATCACCCAGGCTACCGACAATATGCGTGACGATGTATTGCTCACCCGCCGGGGCAATACCATCTATGTGCACCTGTACAAGGACATGCAGTGTTCCGCCGTGATTTTAAAGCCTCTGAACATACTGCCCACCCGGGCCGTATTGCTCAACGACGGCAGGGAACTGGAGACAAGGGTGGACCTGCTGCCTTCTCATCACCGGGAGCGCCCATATCTTCGCATCAGCGGCGTCCCGGTGAACGAATACAATCATGAGGTCATGGTAATACGGCTGGATTTCGACGAATCGATAAACGCGTAGGGATTTTTACACAATATCAGATGGAATACTTGCCGATGGCTGCTGCATTCCCGTGATGTGCTTTATCTGATTTGGATAATCCTCCAGTCAGAAAGATATTTCCGATGTTCCCTTTGTCCTCTCTGGAATCCAGCTTGAATCTTCCGACTTCCTCACGCAACGTGGAGGCCTGGGCGGACATTTCTTCGCTGGTTGCGGAGTTTTCCTCGGCTGTGGCGGCATTGGTTTGTACAACGGCCGAAACTTGGTTAAGACCTTGTTTGACCTGTTCAATGGCAATGGCCTGATCAGACGAAGCATGATCGATTTGAATGATGTTTGCGTTCACTTCCTTCGCCTTTTCACTGACATCATGCAGAATCTTAGCGGTTTGTTCCGTAATTTGCGAGCCTTCCGCCACAGTGGCAGTCGAGTGCTGTATCAATTCTGCAGTCTTCTTGGCTGCCTCTGCTGATTTTGCGGCAAGGCTGCGCACCTCATCCGCCACAACGGCGAAGCCTTTACCGGCATTTCCGGCACGGGCAGCTTCGATCGCGGCATTCAGTGCAAGAATGTTGGTCTGGAAAGCGATATCCTCAATAACCTTTGTGATGTTTGCAATCTGATTGGACGAAGCCCCAATATTCGCCATGGCTTTCGTAAGCTGCTCCATATGCTCGTTGCCGGCAAAGACGCCTGCGCTTACCTGTTCCACGTACTGCGTTGCAGTTTTGACATTCACCGAGTTTTTGGATGCCTGTTCCGCAATCTTCGTAATGGAGACACTCAGTTCTTCCACGGAAGAAGCCTGCTCTGTCGAGCCGGTCGCCAGAGACTGCGCTCCGCTTGCCACCTGTGAGGCGCCGGCGCTAACCTGCCCTGCTGCAGTGTTGATCGTCATCAAAGTGTGATTCAAGGCTGCGGCGGTTTCTTCCGTAGCCTTCTTGAGAGCGGCAAAGTCGCCGGGATAATCAATTTCCACTTTAATACGCAAGTCGCCCTGGGATATCTTGGTGAAATTTTTGACCACATCCCCAAGGATCGAGCTTTGCAGCTCATTTGTCTGTCTGATGAGCCTGGCCATGTTCCCAAGCTCGTCACGGCTGTCGTAATTTACATTGACATTCATATTGCCCTTTGCAATTTCAGTATACACACGCTCGATCTCTTTGACTGGGGATAGGATGGATTTTCTGATCGCGTAGACGACGATGATTGTCACCGCAAAAGAAACTAATGCAACGGCGATCAGTATGATCCATGCTACAGTCTGCGTGCGGGCAGCATCCTCCATTTGCACGCTGGCCTGTTGTACCTCATTATCACTGAACTGAATAACAATTTCGGCCAATTTATCAAATTCATGTATATATTGTTCCTCAAACAGCTTCAAGGCTTGCGCCCCGTCTGTTTCATTATCATTTCCAAGCAGCGTCGTAATCTGCTGACGTACCGATGTGGTTTTCTCAAGCTGGGATGCAGCCTCTGCAATCTTTATTTCAAGATTCCGGTCCCTCTGATTCCTGGCAAACGCATTCAAGCTTTCCCCCACGCGGGCGGCGTCATTGGCGGCATTGTTCAAAAATGCTTCCTTTTCTCCATTTGTATCCGCCATCATAGCTTGCAGCATGTAGCGCTCTACGGAAACAAGATCACGCCTTATGCTCCAGGTGGAATTTATATTGGGAACCGTAAACCCAGCGTACAGGTCAATCTGTTGCACGATTTGGCCAATGCTTAACATGGCCGCCCCGACGGTCAGAATCATCAGAAACAATACGATGCCGAATCCTGCAATAAGTTTCATGTTGATAGTTAAATTCTTCATTTGTACTCCTCCTATGCTTTTGTACATTCATATAAATGGATTTTTTTGATATCACATTTTTATTGCTTATCGACAAGAGAACCCTTATAAAAAACGGAAATAACGGACGAAATATACCGTATACAGGATTTGCTATATTTGATTCGGTTTGTTATGATCACGTTACAGTGCTCAGGCAGACCCATTCGTCGTCCGACAGAAGATTTTTACAATCCAGCAAAAGGATAACGCTTTTTCCAATCTTCCCTATTCCTTTGACAAACTTGTGTTCTATTTTGTTTATGTTAGGTGAAGGCGCTATATCCTCATCCACTAGGTTCAATACTTCAGATACATTATCAACGATCAGGCCAATTGATATTTGTTTAATGTCTATTATAATAATGCAGGTCTTTCCGTCATATTCTCTGGCCGGCTTTTTAAAGCGCAGGCGGGCATCTATAACCGGAATTATCTTACCCCGAAGATTTGTGATCCCCTTAACGTACTGCGGCATCTCTGGTATTTCCGTTATTGGCTGGACACCAATGATTTCAGTGATATGGCGTATCTCTATGCCATACATCTCATTGCCCATGGAAAATATGAGGTATTTTCCCTTCAGCGTATCATCCTCCTGTACTTCCGTATTCATACCAACAGACTGTGTCATTTAGTATCCCCTCCCTTTATTATCGTATCTTGATAATGGCACCGGCAGGATCTACACCGGAACCAACCGGAAATTGGTTATCCGGTATCAATCATTTGTTTTTGAACCAATCTAGTTGTGAATTCATGGATTTTATGGCAGGTTCGGCATCATGCATCCTTAGGCGCCGCGTGTCCATATATATCTGTGTTACTTAAAATACTCCTCCAATTTTTTGGGATTCTGACCTTTAGCGCAATTATAGGCTTAATTTGTGCTATTTTCAAGAAAATTGCTGATCTTTAACACAATTTTAAGAGGTGGACAATGAAAATATATGATTTTGATGGCCGCAAGAACATCAGCGGTGAGCGAATCAGAGAAGCGCGATTGAAGAGAAGGCTTTCACAGGCGGACCTGGCAGCAAAAGCACAGATCGAAGGAATTACGCTTGAGCGGGACAGCATAAGCAGAATAGAAATCGGAACGCGATTCGTTGCAGATTATGAATTGATGACTTTTTCAAAGATACTGGGGGTCGATGTGAAATGGCTGCTTTCGGAAGATGACACTTGGCCTCCAGTGCAGATGAAATGAACTGAACACTTCCTTGAACAATTCAAAAACCAAATCATATGAAAAGTGCCTGCCGCCTCAAAAGGTTACGGTCTCTTTCATAATTCCATACCATCTAGTACAAACATACCAATTACCATATTTCATACCAACATGCATACTGGGACGTTGCATTTCAGAATTTCCGCAAAATTTGTTATGCAATCGTTTGCATTATACTCACCTTCACTTTCAGATGTTTGTTATACCGATATTCTTGTCATATATGACTTTTTATTGACAATGCTATATGTGCGCTCTTTCTTTTCCACGCGGCCTACTCAAACCATATATAATGTTCACTTATTAAATAATAAAATTTTATATTGTATCATTAAATATAGACAGATAAATTGTTTCCGGCACTGGCGCATTGTGTACCGATACATACCTCGGCGCGATGAAATGATATATTGGGTATAAAATATCGACTTTGGTAGAATCTATTGACTTCTTTGTACACCTACGATATACTTGACTTAATTTCGATATGGAATTTGTACATAATGGAAGCCCTGATGGATTGTTCATGACATACGGGTAGCACTTCGTATGCCGTGTCAATAATAAAAAGGAGGTTACCAACATGCGCAAAACCCTGTCCGTTCTCCTCGCGCTGGCGATGCTGCTCTCGCTCATCCCCGTAGCGTTCGCTGAGGAGACGACCGAAGTCGGGACTCCGCGCCGGGAAACCCTCATCGTGGAGACCCAGATTCCGACCGACACACCGGGCCAATTCAACTCCTACATGCAGGGCACCCAAATGGGCTTTGGTATCCATCAGCTTATGTCTGCGATGATGTGGGAAATGGACACTGTCAAGGGCGAGCAGTTCGGCGAAGTGGCCGACGGCATGCCCGTTTCCAATGCCGATTTCACCGAGCATACGGTGAAAATCCGTCAGGGCATCAAATGGTCTGACGGCGAAGACCTCACTGCTGACGACGTGGTCTTCACCTTCAATATGATCATGTCCAACCCCGGCATCAACCAGTGCGACTACTACAATCAGGTGTTCAAGTCCGTGGAAAAGGTTGACGACTACACCGTGAAGATCGTGACGAAGGAATCCTTCCCCCGTCTTGCGATGAGGTTTGGCGTCACCATCTGGGGCAACGATCTGCGCATCGTTCCCGAGCACATCTATTCCAAGCAAGCGGACGTCACCACGTTTAAGGACAGCGCTCCCGTTGTGGCCGGCCCCTACACCGTAAAGTCCTATGACGAACTGGGCAAGTGGGTCCTGTACGAGCGCCGCGAAGACTGGCAGAACAGCACCGTCGGCGTCGTTACCGGAAAAATGCCCCAGGCCAAGTACATCCTGGTCAAAGCTCTGGGCGATGACACCACCCGCCAGATGGCTATGATCAACAACGAAGTTGACATCCTCTGCGAAGTGACGCCAGAAATCCTGGAGGTCATGACCTCTTCCAACGACAAGATCGCCGCCTGGTACAAAGAGTTCCCCTACGCCACCAGCGACGACCCCTGCTCCAAGGGTATTGCCTTCGAAATGGCCAAAGAACCCTACAACAGCGCGGACTTCCGTTGGGCCATCGCTCTGGCGATGAACTTTGACGAAATCTCCCAGAACATCTTCGACGGCGTGGGCCGCGCAAGCCCCCTGCCGATGCTCACCGCTACCAGCGCCATGCAGGAACTGTATTTCAAGCCGCTGATGCCTTGGCTTACGGAGTTCACCCTGGATCTTGGCGATGGCACCACTGTAAAGCCCTTCGACCCCGACTATGCCGAGCGCATGGGCAAGATCCTTCGCGACCAGGGCAAAAACATCCCCACGGATCACGACGCTTTGGTCGACATGTTCGGCTACGGCTGCTGGAAGTACGATCCCGCATCGGCTGAGAAGCTGCTCGTCAAGGCCGGCTTGGAAAAGAAGGCCGATGGCTGGTACTTCAAGGGCGAACCCTTCGTCATCCATATGAGCTATCTGGCCAACACCGAAGCTCAGGCCGGCCGCGGCACCCAGGCTGCGTATGACCAGCTGACCAAGTTCGGCCTCAAGTGCGAGATCACCGGCGAATCCAGTGCCACCTGGGATACCAATGCCTCCATCGGCAACTGGGAAATCGCCGGCTACTGGCCCACCGGCTTCATTACCAAGGACATCTACTCCCAGATTAACGGCTGGGACGCCGACCTGATTGTGCCCCTTGGCGAGCGTGGAGCAGGCCAGGGTTCCCGTTGGAACAACAAAGAAGCCACCGACATCATCCACGAGCTTGCCAAGCTGTCACCGGAAGATCCCAAGTCCTACGAACTGGCCATGGAATTCGAGAAGATCGCTATCAAGGATCTGCCCTTCATCGGCTTCCACTCCGGCGTGAAGTTCGTTCCCACCAACAGCACCTACTGGACCAACTACCCCAGTGCAGATAACCCCTACAATGGTCCCTGGTGGTGGTGGAGCTGCTTCAAGTACATCACGACCGAAATCACCCCCGTTGCCAAGTAAGCTCTGACACTTAAGCCTTAAAGGCTGGGCGAACCGAGGCACGCGCGCCGCATAAGCTGCGCGTGCCTCCTTCTTTATAACAGCAATCTAAGTCTCTAAGAGCTAAAAACAACTATTCAGCTTCTGCCGGGTAGTTTGTTTATTGCCGTTTAAGATCATTTGCTGAATCAGCAAAGGGGTGTTGCCATTGAAATTCAGGAAGTATTTCGGTCTTCGCCTTCTGACGTGGGCCCTGACCATTTTTATAGGCGTTACCTTCATATTTTTTATCCCGCGCATGTTCCCATCGGATCCTGTGGAGAACATGATCGGCCAGATCCAGTCCCGCTCCGGGCAGATGGACCCCGTGCAGATGGAATCGCTGCGCAGGTCTCTGCGCGTTCAGTTCGGCCTGGATGGTTCACTTTTGGAGCAGTATGGGACATTCCTGTGGAAGGGGCTGCTGCATTTTGATTTTGGCCCGTCCCTGATGAGTTACCCCACCCCAGCCGGAGAGATCATAAGTACCTATCTTCCTTATACGCTGGGCCTGTCGCTGGTCACGACGATCGTCGCCTGGGCCCTGGGCAATACCATCGGCCTGTTGGCCGGATTCAGGAAAAATAAGCGTTCCTCCAAAATCTTAGAGGGTATGGCCATCTGCCTGTACCCTATCCCCTACTTCATCATCGCTCTTATCCTGCAGATTGTGTTCGCATTCATATTGGGATGGTTCCCGCTGCAAACCACCATCAACACCATGGGCGGCTTTGGCACGTACATCACCTCCCTCCTGCGGGCGTCCATCCTGCCCGCCATTTCGATCTTGCTGTTGGGCATGGGCTGGTGGATCATTTCCATGAAATCCCTCGCCGGTACTACGGCTGAGGAGGATTTTGTAATGTATGCCCGCTACCGTGGTCTCTCGGAAGGCAAGATCGGCCGAAGCTACGTGTTCCGCAACTCCATTCTGACACAGATCACCGCACTGGCCATGAGCCTGGGCGGGGTGTTCAACGGCTCCATCATGACGGAGATCATCTTCGGTTATCCGGGCGTTGGCACGCTGATCCAAAAAGCGATCCTGCAGTCAGATTACAATATGATCCTGGGCTGCATCACCATTTCCATCGTCGCCATTTCCACAGCGACGCTGATCGCAGACCTGATCTATCCCCTTATCGATCCGCGCATCCGCTACAATTAAGAAAGGAGGGACCATGCATATGAAAAAGTTTTGGAAAAACGCGAACATCCGCCTGAAGATAGGCATGTTCATGACTGCGTTTTTCGTGATCCTGGGGTTCGTTGTATTTTATCTCCCCCATATCAACCCCTTTACGTTCAATACCTATCCAAAAAAGCTGGCTCCTTCCGCCGCGCATTGGCTGGGCACCACCAGCATGGGCCAGGATATATTCTGGCTGCTCATCGAAGGCATTCATAACTCGCTGCTGATCGGCCTGATCGTGGCGACCATCGGCACAGTGGTAGGCGTGTTCGTGGGGCTGCTTGCGGGCTTCTCCGGCGGTGCGCTGGACCGGGTCCTCACCGTGATCACAGATACCTTCGTCGTGATCCCTTCCCTGCCTATCCTGATATTGATGACCGCGCTTATGAAGGGCTCTGCCACAGTCATCATGATGGCGCTGGTGCTGGGTATGTTCGCCTGGGCCTGGCCCAGCCGGCAGATCCGCTCGATGGCGCTGACCATCAAGGAGCGCGACTTTATCCATACTGCCTGGTTCTCCGGTGAGGGCACGATCCAGGTTGTGGTGACCGAGATCCTTCCCTTCGCGCTGACTTGGTCGCTGTCCAACTTCATGAACGCGACGCTGGCGGCCATCGCCTCCGAGTCCAGCCTGGCAGTTCTGGGCCTCTCCCCTGCCAACCTGATCTCTCTGGGCAATATCATCCAGTGGGCCAGGGAGCGCAACGCCATCTTCGCCAAACAATGGTTCTGGATCGGCTCGCCCATCGTGGCCACGGTGCTGCTGTTTATCGGCCTGTTCCTGCTCATTACAGGGTATAATGACTATATGTCCATGAAGAGAGGTAGATAAAAGATGCTTAAAATCGATCATCTGTCCACCTCTTACAAGACCATTGACGGCAATGTACACGTCGTAAAAGACGTCAATTTCGAGATTTTCGACAATGAGATATTCGGCATAGCCGGCGAATCCGGCTGCGGAAAGACAACGCTGCTCAAGGCCCTGTATGATATCGTTGAATTTCCGTTGGAAATCGATTCCGGAAAAGTTATTTTAAGCGGGGAAAAGAACGGAAAGCCCTTCTCTTTTGATTCCGGCAATATCCGCAAGACCTGGTGGAACAATATCTCCTATGTACCTCAGGCCGCGCAAAGCGTCTTGAATCCCATTACGCGCCTAAAATCCCAGTTTCTTGACTCCATACCCAAAGCGGACAGGAAAAACGAGACGGAAGAGCAGACGCTAAAGCGCGTGGCGCATTACCTGGAGGAGCTGAGCCTTTCTCCCGACCTTTTAAACGCCTTCCCCTTCCAGCTTTCCGGCGGCATGCGGCAGCGCGTGATCATCGCGCTTGCCACGTTCATGTCGCCCAATGTAGTATTGGCTGATGAGCCCACTACAGCACTGGACGTGGTGGTGCAGCGGGGTATCCTGATGATGCTGATGCGTTTGCAGAAGCAGTTCAAAAACACCCTGGTGCTGGTCAGCCACGACATGGGTGTTCACTACCAAATCACAAACCGCATGGGCATCATGTATTCAGGCAGCTTCGTGGAACTGGGCAAGACGGAGGATATCTTCAACGACCCCATCCATCCCTATACCAAGATGCTCATCAGTGCGCTGCCCAAAGTTGGCGACAAGAGTCAAAAGGTTGGCATACCCGGCCGTCCGCCGGCGCTCACCAATCCGCCCCCGGGCTGCCGGTTCGCGCCCCGCTGCCCCACGGCATCAGAGCGGTGCCACAAGGACTGCCCTGCGTTCCGTGAGGTACGTCCGGGCCGTTTTGCCGCCTGCCATAGGCTGAATGAGGGGGTGAAATAAGATGGCGGAAAAGCAAATCAGCAAACCTGCTGCCCAAGTTATGGGGGCGGCAGCGCCCAAGAAGCTTCTTGAAATAAAAAACGTAAGCAAAATCTTCAGGATCGGCGGTATGCTGCTGGGCAAGAAGCTCGTAGCCATCGACAACGTCTCCCTGGATATCGATGCCGGAAAACCGGTGATTCTTTCCATTGTTGGCGAATCAGGCTGCGGCAAATCCACGCTGTGCAAAATGATCCTTCGCCTGTACAAACCGGAAATGGGTGACATCCTTCTTTCTGGCAATTCCTATGCCAACAAGAAGGGTTACAACCCCCTGCAGTTCCGCCTGGATGTGCAGCCCATTTTTCAAAACCCCTACGAATCCTTCTCAGCCCGAAAGACGGTTGATACGTACCTGTTCAACACAGCGCTTCGCCTTGGTATCTGCCAGACCCACTCGGAAGCTGAAAAGCTGGTGGACGAAACGCTGCGCAACGTCGGTATGTCGCTGGCTGTAGTCAAAGGAAAATATCCCACGCAGTTCTCCGGCGGCGAACTGCAGCGTGTTTCCATCGCCCGGGCCCTTATCGCACGCCCGAAGCTCATCATTGCCGACGAACCCGTGGCTGCTATCGACGCATCCATGAAGATGAACATCGTCAACCTGTTCAAGGAACTGAAGGACAAATACAAAGTCTCCTTCATTTACATCACCCATGACCTTTCCACGGCTTACTACGTATCCGACTACATCGCCACGCTCTACCGCGGCTGCCTGATTGAATACGGTCCCGCCAAGGATATCATGGATGAGCCTGCGCACCCGTACACCGAGCTTTTGATGAACGCGGTGCCGCGCGTAGGCGACAAGTGGGACAAAGAACTGGTAATGCCTGATACTGAAGACAAGGAGTACGCCATCTCCTACTGCAAGTTTGCTCCCCGCTGCCCTTATGCAACGGATGAATGCAGGCAAAAGCGGCCGGAAATGGTGGCGCTTAACGGTTCCCGCAAGGTGCTGTGCTTCCATCCGCTGGTGAAAGTATAAGCCGGAAACAGGAAAGCGTAACGGTACATAGAATAGTACAAATGTACTTAATTCTTGAAAGGATCAAATTTCATGGTTCCGCATTATGATATATCCCAAATCCGCATAGGCACATGCGTCCCCGGCTGGTATGCCGAAAAATGGGCACCACATCTTATGGATATCGGCTTTGAAACCTTATCGATCAACTTTCACATGGAATACTATGACACGAATATTGAGGAGCAGGGGCCGCGTTTAAAAGCGATGGCAGAAGAAAAAGGCATCGAAATTACAACGCTTGGCTACTATTGCAACGCTCTTGAAAACGAACAGCACAAGCAGAACCTTGCACGGGCAATCGACGCAGCACACCTGTACGGCGCAAAGATTGTATCCACATTCGCGGGTGCGTATGAAGGCAAGCCCGTAGATGAGGCGCTTCCCCAATTCGGAAAAGTATTCCGTGAGCTGGCAAAACGCGCCGAAGACAAAGGCGTTCGCCTGGCAATTGAAAACTGCCCCATGGGCGGCACCTGGGACCGCGCTACCTGCAACATCGGCTTTAACCCACGGGCATGGGAGCGCATGTTCGATGAGGTAAAGAGCGACGCACTCGGCCTGGAATGGGAACCGGCGCACCAGATGATACAACTCATCGATCCCATCGCCCAACTGCGCAAATGGGTGAAAAAGGTCTATCATGTCCATGGAAAGGACGCCAGTGTTGACCGCCGCGCCGTCAGCGATTATGGCGTGCTTTGCAATACCGACTTATATGCTCCCGAACGCACGCCGGGCTTTGGTGACAGTGACTGGCGCGACATCATCTACATCCTGCATACGGGTGACTATACTTTGGACATCTGCGTAGAGGGCTACCACGACCCTATCTATAAAAAGGATTGGGAGATGACGGCGCAGAAGCATGCCCTCTCCTATCTCAAATGGTGCCGCGGGGGAGACTTTATTCCAAACCCCTGGGAATAATATTACCAGAGCAGCCATAAAAGGCTTGATGGAGGAAAACTGATGAAATACATGCATAGTGAATGGAAAGGGCGCCTCCGGCATTGGAAGGAAACACTCAGTCAGGATCTGTATCTTCCGCTGGGCGAAATCAGCCTGGAGGGCTTTACCACCATGGCGCATATCACGCCGGATGAGGCATCAAAAGGATCGTTTGCGCCAATTCCCTTCGGAACCAAATGGGGCCATACCTATGAATATTTGTGGCTGCGCGGCTGCGTTACGCTGCCTCAAAAAGCCGAGGGCCAGCGGATCGTCATGAACCTGCGCACTGGCGGCGAAGCCACGATTTTTGTGGAAGGCAAGGCTTTCGGCACTTACCGTGCAGACTGGGTGAGGGAACCCCACCATTTTCTGGTGGACAACATCCTGACGCCAAGCGGAAAAGCCAACAAACAGTATAATATCCTGATTGAAGCCTACGCCAGCCACTTCTTCCCGGAAAGCCCGCTTGGCGGCTGCGCCACAGGCCCCGTTTTGCCAGGCAGCTATACCGACCCCAAAAAAGAAGGCGAGCGCGCAACGCTGGAAAGCTGCACTTACGGCATATGGAACGAGGACGCGTACCAGCTTTATCTGGATGCAGAGGCTTTAGCACAGATACTGGAACAAATCGATCCCGAGAGCCTTCGCGCCGACAAAATCGCCTCTGCGTTGGAGAAATTCTCCCTGACGGTGGATTTTGAGCAGCCGCTTGAAGGACGCATCGCGGATTACAAAAAGGCCAGGGAAGTGCTGCGCCCCGCCCTGGCAGCGCACAACGGCTCCACCATGCCCGAATTTTATGCCGTGGGCAACGCGCACCTGGACCTGGCCTGGCTGTGGCCCATGGCTGAGACGCATAGGAAAACGGCCCGTACATTCGGCGCACAGCTTCGTCTTTTGGAGGAGTATCCGGAATACCGGTTCATTCAAAGCCAGCCTGCCGCCTACGTCATGTGCCGGGAACACTACCCGGAACTGTACGAGCGCATCAAAAAGGCAATTAAAGGCGGCCGCTGGATCGCCGAAGGCGCCATGTGGGTGGAACCTGATACGAACATGACCAGCGGCGAGTCGCTGGTGCGCCAACTCATCCATGGCAAGCGCTTCTTCAAAGAGGAATTGGGCGTGGACAGCGTGGTGCTGTGGCTGCCCGACACCTTCGGCTATTCCGCCGCACTGCCGCAAATTTTGAAGGGTTGCGGCGTAAAGTACCTGGTTACGCAAAAAATCTTCTGGTCCTACAACGAAGGCGACACCTTCCCCTACCACTACTTTACATGGCAGGGCGCAGACGGTTCCAAGATCGACACTTTTCTGCCCACCAGCTATACATACCGCACGGATCCCAAGGAGCTGTGCGAAACTTGGAATAAGCGCGTGCAAAAGCGCGGCCTGGATGCATTCCTGCTGCCTTTCGGCTATGGCGACGGCGGCGGCGGCCCCTGCCGCGATCATATCGAATATGCGCTGCGGGCAAAGGATATAGAGGGTGTGCCGAAGGTCCGCATGGAGTCCCCCACCCATTTCTTTGAGATGATGGAAGCGGATGGCGGCCCACAGAATACATACGTGGGTGAACTGTATTTCTCAGCCCACCGCGGCGTATATACGTCACAGGCGGCCATCAAGAAAGGCAACAGAAAGAGCGAGATAGCGCTGCGTGAAGCCGAAATGTGGGGTACACTGGCAATACGAAACGGCTTTTCGTATCCTCTTAGCCGTATGGACGCGGCATGGAAGCGGCTGCTTCTCAACCAGTTCCACGACATCCTGCCCGGTTCCTCCATCGCCCGCGTCTATGAAGAGGCAAGAAAAGATCACAAGTGGATCATTGGCGAGGCCCAGGCTGTGCTGAGTGACGCTCAAAGAACTCTTACAGAAGGCGAAGGCGTCACGGTATTCAATTCGTTGTCCTTTAAGCGGGAAGAGCTGGTCACGCTGCCTGAAGCATTCGCACAGGGTGCTAAGACGGCGGATGGCACGGCGGTACCAGTGAAGCAGACTGCAAACGGCGTGCTGGCGTTGGTCGAGGCCCCCGCTTGCGGTGCCGTATCCCTCGTGCCTGACAATGCCAATGCAAAACAGCCCGTAGCCAGCGCAAAGCTTACAAAAGATGGAGCTGTACTGGAAAACGAACTCATCCGGGCCGTGCTCAACGATCGTGCCGAGGTTGTATCCTATATCGACAAACAGACAGGCCGCGAATATGCGGCGCAGCCGATGAACCGGCTGCTCATGTTCAAGGATGTTCCGAGGCTGTTTGACGCCTGGGATATCGATTCAAATTACATTCAGCAGCCGGTGGATATTGATGAGCCGGTGAAGCTTTCCGTCCGGGAAGCGAACGGACTGCGTGCCGTTCTCACCATGGAGCGCACGGTTTTGAATTCCGTATTCTCGCAGGATATTGTCCTAGCCGCCAACAGCCGCAGGATCGATTTTGTAACGCATGTGGTTTGGAACGAGCTGCACAGGCTGTTGAAGGTTTCTTTCCCGATGACTGTGGAAGCGACGGAAGCCATCAACGAAATACAGTATGGCTATCTCACAAGGCCGGCGCACCGCTCCCGCTCCTATGACAAGGACCGCTTTGAGGTCTGCCAGCAGCGCTACAGTGCGCTGTGCGACCAAACACACGGCGCGGCAGTGCTGAACGACTGCAAGTACGGCATCAGCCAACTGGACAACGAACTGCAGCTGACGCTTCTGCGCGCGGCATCAAGCCCCGAAATGCGCGCAGACAACGGCGAGCACACCTTCACCTATGCCTTTACCGCCTGGGAAGGGCCGTTTGCCGATTCCCCGGTGGTCAGGGAGGCCTATGCCCTCAACGTGCCGCTGCAGATAGCATCCGGTACATGCAATAGCTTCAGCGCGTTCTCGTTGGATAAGGCGAATGTTTTCATCGATACGGTGAAACCCGCCGAAGATGGAAGCGGCGACGTAATCCTGAGGCTCTATGAAGCAAAGAAAGGCGACACAAACTGCATTTTGAACGTTGGGATCCCGGCTGCCACAGTTTGGGAATGTGACATGCTGGAGAACAAGCAGTCTGAGATCGCACTTCAAAATGGGCAAGTTAGATTGCACTTGCGTCCGTTTGAGGTAAAAACACTGCGGATGAAGAAGTAAGCTGGTAGTGGTATGTAAACTACAGAAGTTGCGGAATGAGGGCATCTGTGAATCGTTAGCCTATTGCATCCTGGCGGGGGCATGACTGCTTGGTAAATCCATTCTTCTTTGCCTGAAAGCTATAGGGGCGATTTGTAATCGCCCGCCAAGTGACACATTCTGACCGCAACATGCGGGCGATTACAAATCACCCCTACAGCTCGTTTGTCTGTTGATCTCTCTGCCAGGGCTTGTGAGTTCCGAAAATTTTGTAGTTGAAAGACCAATAGCCCTTATACATCATTAAGACCGCGCTTTCCTTTGAATGCGCGGCCTTCTTTTTGTTCCTTATTGTTCAATTGTTTCTCAAGTAAAACCCGGGTACCCCTTCCTTCAGGCTTTTCACGGTATGCTCTATTCTGCGCTGTGCATCCTCTCCGTTTACGCCGCTTTCCACATATTTGAGCACCATGGCTTTTTCTTCTTTGGACATGGCATTGAATCGTTGCATGGCCAAAGGATTCTCCATCAGCAGCATACTGAGCGCAACAGGCAAATCACTGCCCTCCCCCATATTGTTGGGGCCGAAAACAGGCCCGCCGCCTTTTGCTCCAAAGCCCGGACCTGTGCCGTATGGGCCGCTACCGGATTTATTAGCATTCGTCGCATTTTTCATAATATTTACATCTCCTTCCGCAATAAAGTCAGTATTGCCACTGGAGAGCGTTTGATTCGTTATGCGACGTTTAGCTGCATCATGCAACAAAACATGAAAGCATCGACATGCCTAAAATCAGATATGCATACCTTCCTTGGGTCTATCGGATACTGTTGCGCAGCGGGCGATTGATAAATGCCCACCTAGCTCAATCGGCGCGCTGACTCGCTGCCGCTCGCATCGCTTGTTTCGCCAGCCTCCTCCACACCGCCCTATTCTGCCACTGGCAGGGGCGATGTTCCGGAGCCCCTACCACAGCAAAGTGAATATTGGCTTCTCTTCCGGCACGCATTTGTTCCGGTAGAGAAGCCAACAAGCCCATAGCGTTGTAGGGGCGATTATCAATCGCCCGCCTATTCTGGTTCACTTCAATTTAGGAGTAGTTGTCTGTTACCTTGACCCGCCCATCAGCGCCAACGCCTCTTCCATGGTAGGCATGCCCGTTTGGGCGCCCAGCTTTGTAACGGACAGGGCTGCCGCGGCATTGGCCAGCACCACCGCTTTATCAAGCTCCCAGCCCATGGCAAGGCCAGCCGCAAGGCCGCCGTTGAAGGTATCCCCCGCCGCGGTGGAATCTACTGCCTTCACTTTGAAGGAAGGAATATGCTTCCAGCTTTCTTTCGTGGCAATGTACGCCCCATTGGCACCGGACTTATGCACTACAAAGGAAACACCCAGTTGAAGCAGATGATTTGCCCGCTCCTGTACGCCCGCGCTCACCGGCAAATCGCCTGTGATGGTAACAAGCTCCGTGGCGTTGGGCGTCACAATGCTCACCCTGGAAAGCAGTTCACGGCTGAGTGGCCTTGCGGGAGCGGGATCCAAAATGACCGTCTTGTGAAGGTCATGCAGCTTGTTCACAGCAGCCTGTACCGTTTCCAATGGAATTTCCAATTGCAAAAGAAAAATATCGCAATCGGCAATCATCGGAAAAATGTCATCCAGCCAGGCAGGAGTGCAGGTATCGTTGGCACCTGGCACCACGATGATATGGTTTTCCCCCGCATCGTCCACCTCAATGGCGGCAATCCCGGAACCCGCTTTAGCATCCATGCCCAAGGCTTCCACGTTCGTTCCTGTCTTTTGAAAATGGTCCAGGTACATACGGCCATACAGGTCATCCCCTACCCGGCCTGCCATGGATGTTGGGATACCCAAACGGGAGAGGGCCACAGCCTGGTTGGCCCCTTTGCCGCCGGGAATGGTTTGAAAGGAGGTTCCTTTCCTTGTCTCTCCGGGCCTGGGGAACTTGTCCGTCCTGGTGACCATATCCATGTTGACAGAACCGATAACGCAGCACTTTTTCATGTTTTCCGCTCCTTAGCCGAATATTACGGGGCGATTTGTATGGGTATGGAAATAATCCAAAGTTTCCGCTTTTTGCTCCGGGTTCATGTCGGGAAGATGGGACAGCGTATAGGGTTTACCCAACTGCCTGTACTTTAACGTACCCATCTTATGATAAGCCATCAGCTCGGCCCGGGGGATGTTTGGGTATTTCGTAAGCAGTGCAATGATGCCGTCAAAATGGGCAGCTTCCATATTGCAGCCCGGAATGATGGGGCAGCGGAGAATGATGGATGCGCCCGAATGATACAGCATGTCCAGATTTTCAAGGATGCGCTGATTGCCTGCTCCCGTAAGTTCCTGATGCACCAAAGGATCTGTTGCCTTATAATCATAAAGGAACACATCCGTAAACTCCGCTGCTTTCTTCAGCGCCTTTTCCTCCACAAACCCGCATGTTTCCAAACAGGTGTGAAGGTTCTGCTCCTTTGCGGCCTTCAAAAGCGCCCATGTGAAATCCGGCTGCATCAGCGGTTCCCCGCCGGAGATGGTGATGCCACCCCAGGAGGTGTCATAGTACCGCTTGTCCTTCATGACCTCGTCAATGACTTCCTCCACTGAAGCTGTCTTGCCGCTTAAAGAAAGGGCATCATAGACGCAAGCTTCGACACAAGCTCCGCAAGCGATACACTTTTCAAAATCCACCTGATGGTATTCTTTTGTCACGTGATGGACATCCACGGGGCAAACCTTTTCGCAGGCGCCGCAGCGAACGCAGGCGGATTCCACATAGCGGAGCTGCACCTTAGCGCTTAAGCATTCGGGGTTGTGGCACCAAAGGCACTTAAGCGGGCAGCCTTTCAGGAATACCGTGGTGCGGATGCCCGGCCCGTCATCCACCGAAAAACGCTGAATATCCGTAATAAGTCCTGTTTGCATAGCCATATCAATGCACGGTGCGGGACAGCACTTCCTGCTGCACGTCCTTTTCCAATTCCACAAACCGGGCGCTGAAACCTCCCACCCGTACCAGCAAAGAACGATATTTTTCGGGATGAATCAGCGCTTCTTCCAAATCCTTGCGGCCGACTACCGTGATCATGGCCTGGGTGCCGCCGTTTTCAAAGTACGCATCCATTAGGGCGCGGACTTTTTCCGGCGCCCGCGTAAATATATCCCGGCTGAACTTGATGTTCTGCACGGAGCCGGCATGATGATCCGGCGGGAAGGATGCCAGGGAATTGAGCATGGCGGTAACTCCGTTTGTATCCATGCCGCCTACAGGATTGTTGGCGTTGGCCATAAAGGTACGCGCCTTTCGCCCGTCGGCGGAAGCCCCTGTCCAGCGGCCCAGATATGTGTTGGCGGAGTTGTTGATGACTACCATCAGGAAGGAATGGAGACCCACCCGGCCGGCCTGATCCCGAATGGTACGAGCCTCAAAATCGTGCAGATCCTGGGCCAGGTCATCCACCGTCTTGATATCGTTGCCGTATTTGGGTGCCTTGAGCAGAAGCTTTTGTTCCAGTTCATAGCCTTTGAAATTGGCTTTCAACGCGTCCAATAATCGGGCAGGCGTGATGGTCTTCTTTTCAAACACCGTCTCCCGGATGGCGGCCAGGCTGTCTACGGTATTAATGTTGCCGTAGGATTCCAGCGTTGCACCAAGATAGGCAATGCCGCCCGACAGCATGGATTTGCCGGTTTCGATGCACCCGTCATACAAGAGGCTCATCATGAGGAAGGGGGCCTGCTCTGCGGTCTGCGTCAGGATGATGGCCTCTGCATCAGCCAATACTTCGATATAGTGAGTGATCTGCTTTTTGTATGCCGCGTAGAAATCTTCAAAAGATACATAGTCCTCAAACCTGCCAAGGGCCAGCCCCATGGGCCTGTTCATCACGATCTCATGGCCATTGAACAGCGTTACTTCCAAAGCTTTCAACATATTGATGACGCCGTTGGGCGAGCCGAAGCTTTCATGGTCGATGATGTATTCGCCGCAGCCAAAGGGAACGTACTGTTCGGCCTTTTCTTTGGGCAGGCGGAAAGCGTTCTCCACCGCGGGAACGTTCACGTCGTCGCTGTAGAGCATGGGATAGGTGGCGCCTTCGCCTAACACTTCCAGCGCTTTTTGATACAGCCTGTCGTCCATGCCTTTGTACAGCCGCAGTGTCAATTGCGGCTCGATATCATGGACAATGCGGGAAGCCTCCAAGGCCAGCATGGCAAAGGTGTCGGAATTTTTCTCGTTTCTGCGGCCTTTCCCGCCGATGACCACCCGGCCATGATAGACAGTCTTCCTGGCCACTATCAGCCTCCAGAGGTTTACAACACAATCAAGCGCCTCCGCTTCAATAAGGGTGCCCTTTTGAAGATCCTGGGTCAGAAAATCCCCCAGATACACATCCATGCGGCCATAATCCATCACACCGGCCAGGCAGGAATAAAGCCAGCTCAATTGAATGGCCTGCCGGAAGGTTTGCGGGGCATGGGAAGCCACATGCAAAAGGTCGGCAGACATCTGTTTAAGCTCTGCGGCCCTTTTTAAAGAGGCATCCTTTATGAGGTCATGAGCTTGCTTTGCATAATGCAGGCAGCACTCGCAGATAAGGTCTACCATCAGCGACAAGCCCTCATAAAAGCATTCCGGGTCACCCTGCTCCTGCTTTTTGTTAATCCGCTCCTTTAGGCCTGGCAACCCCAAGGAAAGCAGCGTATCATAGTTTTCATATGCACCGGTCATGCGGTACAGGGGAAAGCCAACGCCCACATCCCCCGCGAAGGAATCACTGGGAAGATAGGCACGGATTCGGTCGGTGAAATGCTCCTTCACATGTGCCGTGGTGTTTTCCTTTTCCCAAAAAGACATCATATCCCGTATCACGGCGGCTTCAATACTGTCTTCCGGAACCGTCTCAAGCGCTTTTTGAAAAACGTCTGGGCGGTAAAAATACCCCATGCCGTGGGGAAGACGATAGAGCGTTACGTCCGGGGAAAAGCCTACGCCTTTATACTCCATGATCAGCGCCCTGCCCGCGAACATGTCCCCGTCTTCGATGGGCGGCAAAAGCGCAGGGAAAAGTACCTGCAGACATTTGGCTTCCCGGATGGCGGGTGGTGCATCCTTATATTCCTTGAAGATTTTTGAAAATTGCTTTTCAACTGACAAATCTGTCCGCATGATTGTGCCTCCTTACTCCGCAGGCAGAACATTTCCGCAAACAGGCGATGCTTTTGCGTTCGTTCCAGCACTTTAGTTTTATTGTAGCATGGCATTCACCCTGCTGCTTGCGCTATGGTTGCAAATTATGCTATATTGATATCAAATTAATAAGGAGAAGATTCGATGGATATTTTCCATTTCACACAGGATGCTTTTCTGGATCCTGTTTCCCAGGTCCATTACAATTATATCACCCAGGTAAAAACCGTGACCCGCCTTCATGACCATGACTTTTGCGAGGTGTTCCTCATCGCCTACGGGCAGGTAAACCACTTGGTGAACGGACAAGATCAGGAGCTGCACGAGGGTTCCATGATGTTGATGCGTCCAACGGATATCCATTGTTATCAGCCTATGGGTGAGGCCGGCTGCGGGATCATGAACCTGGCCTTTCCTACCGGCGTTTTGCAAAAGGCGCTGGATCTGCTTTTTGATGATTACCGAACCTGCCCCCTATGGACAAGCCCGCTCCCCTCCCATACGGTGCTGCCCTCCGGCAAGGTAAAGGAATGGGTTGGTGCCTTTTCGGAACTCAATCTCCTGCC